>CAYGXW010000012.1:0-29109 GCA_964354125.1 uncultured Dehalococcoidales bacterium | reverse complement strand
AGCCCCCAGCTAGCCGTTATCTCAGTTAGCGAAGATAATGATTTCGGTCACCCCCAACCCGATGTTATAGAAAGGCTTGAAATTGAGGTGGGTTCAGAAAATATATACCGCACTGATGAAGACGGTACAATAGAGTTCATCACCGACGGTGAGAGGCTGTGGGTGGAGATTCATAGGAATTAAAGGCGGAAATCTCCTCCATTGGCTCCCGCTTATGTGGCCGACCTATCTTTCCCCTCTCGTAATAACCCAGGGCTATCAGGATATCTACCCTTCTATCCTTGGGGATATCTAGAATGGATTTTACTGCCCCCTCATTAAACCAGCCCAGCCAGCAGGTGCCTAATCCCAGTTCCTCAGCCTGCAAAATAAAGTGCTCAGCGGCGATGCCGATATCTATCAGGTAAAAATCGGTACCCCGGAACAGACCACCAATACGAGCCAAAAACCTGGCTTTTTCCGAGACGACAACGACTATCACCGGTGCCTTTCTGGCAAAGGACATCACCGAATATATGCCGCTGAAGGCAGCGTGACATAGCCTGTCCTTCAACTGCCTATCATCAACGACTATAAACTTCCAGGGTTGGGAATTGCAGGTGGAGGGAGCCAGCCTGGCAGCCTCAAGACAGAGCATAATCTTGTCCCTCTCAACCGGCTTATCCAAATAGCGCCTTACACTTCTTCTATGTCTTATTATATCTAGTAAAGCCAAAACTTCACCCTTTTTACTCTAGCCTAATCCTAGATGAGGAGGAAGTCAACTACTAAACTGCAGTCTACTCAGTCTTTACCTCTTCAAGACTCCCCTTAGAACTCCTTTGGGGTCGGTAACCAGTAGTACAACTACCCACACTAAGAGGGCAAGAATGATTACAGAAAGTCCCAGCATTGTTGCCTCCAGACTTATTTCAAAAAACTCTCCCCCTTCTGTTAGATATGCCATCACGTGGTCAACGAGCCACATAAGTGTTGCCCCCCAGAATATCAAACTCAGCAAGCCTAACTTATATTTGTCTCCCGGAGCCTTTATATACCATATTGCGTTTGTGATGACCGCCGCCAGAGCGGTCATGATGAGCCACATTACTCGCCCCCGCTGATAGGTTTAGCTTTTGCTTCAGGGATAGCCCTAGCCTTCAGTTCAGCAACCACAACCATTATTGCCCAGACGACTGTTACGGTTACAGCCATAGCTACACCAACTGTCGCCATCTCGTGGAGCATTTGAGCTACATACCCAGGATTTTCTATTACTGTCAAAAAGGGTGGCCAGGGAACAACCTCTCCATGCCATATATGCTCCAACGCCAGGAGTATAGTTCCACCCCATAGTAGTTTGTTCAGCCAGCCTAATCTCTGGCTCCACTTCAACCCTGTACTACTATTCCTTTCCCCACCAGCTTTCTTCTCTCTGTTCTCTACAACCTTCTGCACCACGGTTGTTACCATAGCCTCCCCTGCCGGTACAAGAAAACACGCCATATCTTTTTACCTCCTTTTAGTTTTTGCGTTTAATTATAATAAGCATCAATGAGTATTTTGCTTCTAAATCATCATTTTCACTTCTCAAAAGCATTAGTGTAAGTGCATAATTGATTTCATTTCGCATTTCTAAGCAATTGCAAATGTTTGCAATAATAAATTAAAAAAATTACCGGCATTTACTACAACAGCCAAAGATAGCCAGGTGTCTTAAATCGGCATCAAAGCTGTAATCACGAGACAGAACATCCTTCAGTGGAGACAGCACCGATTCATCAAGGCCAATAATCCGGCCACACTTCTGGCAGACAAGGTGGTGATGGTGCCCCTTTTTTATGCTGTGATAGCGCACCCGCCCATCACCCATGTCCGTCTTGGTTACCAGCCCCAGTCCCTCCAATAGCTCAAAAGTGCGGTAGACAGTGGATATATTCAGGTGGGGATAGCGGGCACAAACACGGGTATATACCTCTTCAGCGCTGATGTGGTCATCCGCCGCCTCAATAGCCTCCAGTATCATCATTCGCTGGGGTGTTAAGCGGTATCCACACCGGCTTAACTTACTGATTATATCCCCACTCTTATTCACTGGCTCAACCTAACACTCATATTATAGCCGATAGCAATGGCAATTGCAACTCCTTGTAGTTGCAATTGGTTTCAATAATTCTATATTTTTTCTCTGCTGTCTAGCATTATTGTTACCGGACCATCGTTATGGATTTCCACCTGCATATACTCCTGAAAACGCCCGGTGGCCACCTTTAGCCCAACAGTGCGAGCCTGCCTGACAAATTCGCTGAATAGCTTATCTGCTTCATCCGGCGGTGCCGCATTAGTGAAGCTTGGTCTCCTTCCCTTCCTGGTATCAGCCAGAAGGGTAAACTGACTCACCAGCAGTAATTCACCTCCAATATCCGAAGCGGAAAGATTAAACCTGCCGGCTTCATCAGAAAAAAGGCGCAGATTGACAATTTTTTGCACCAGATAATCAACATCTTTTTCCGTATCGCCAGCAGCTACCCCGACAAATACTACCAGCCCCCGACCTATCCTGCCCACCTCCTCACCAGCAATGCTGACACTGGCACCGGTCACTCGCTGAAGCAGAGCTTTCATATACTTTTCCCTTTCTTAATTTCTTCGGCAACATTCTAACGCAATAGCTTTCCCAAGGTAAAGAAAAAATTATATAAGATATAACTTTCCTAGACTTATAGTAGAAAAGGGTGTAAAATTAAAGATATAGGAAGTTAGATAAGATGCCTTTTACAGCTTTAATCGGGAAAGGCACATTGCTAGTTTAAGCAGGTGCTTTTTAGTTTAAGGAGGTATATTTATGCAGTCAAGTCTGATTGGGAAGATTGAAAAGGCGAAACGCTATGCCCAGGAAACAGACAGAATCACCTTCTCAGAATTTTCCATTAAATTCCGCGGCGATAATGATAGCCACGTTACCGGATACAAGGATGGCAAGTGG
Source organism: uncultured Dehalococcoidales bacterium (assembly GCA_964354125.1). Lineage (GTDB taxonomy): Bacteria > Chloroflexota > Dehalococcoidia > Dehalococcoidales > CAYGXW01. The sequence goes on along the minus strand of CAYGXW010000012.1, from coordinate 26,144 downwards.
CACTGTACCTGCGACTTCTTTTCCCACTGGGAGCTCTGTAGCCACACTATGGCACTAGAAAAAATTCTGGGCAATATGCTGCCCAAAGAGGCACTAACTACGAAATTTGATACCACAGCCTAAATGCTCAATCGCCTCACCAACTACAAATAAAGAGCCGGTAACACAGATAAAATCCCGCTCCCCAGCCATAGTTAAAGCCAGCGATAGCGCTCCGTTGACTGCCTCTACTGACCGGGCTTCCACACCGTGCTTTCTAAATTCAGCCACAATAATTTCTGTTGCCAGAGCCCGCGTATGACGGGAACGGGTAACAATCACACTATCAAAAATAGGGTATAACCCAGAGACAATACCAGCTATATCCTTATCACAAGAGGCTCCGATAACCAGAATGGCATGGTCAAAGGGTTTGCCCCCTTCTTTACAGCCGGCTTGTCCCTTGAAATAATACTCAACCGATTGCTTCAACTCCCTGGCTGAAGCCGGGTTATGGGCGCCATCAACCACTATAATGGGATTACGCCCTAAAATCTGGAAACGGCCTGGCCAGCTTACCTGGCTAAGACCTCTGGTGATGCTATCCCGGGAAATATCCAAGCCATTGCCGACCAGAACCTCCAAAGCCGCTATAGCTACAGCCGCATTTTCCAGCTGGTAGTGACCCAGTAGTGGAATGGATAACCTATAACTATCCAGCATCCCGTTAACCACAAGTAACTGACCATCAGCCTCAAAACCAAGCCCCTGCCAGGTGACATCCTTACCTACCCTGACTAGTTTGGCATTACAGCTAAGACATCTTTCCTCTATTACCCTGGCTACCTCTTCAGGCTGTGGTGAGCTAACAACTACTACCCCAGGCTTGATGATGCCTGCCTTCTGGGCGGCGATTTCAGCCATAGTATTACCCAATACATCGGTATGGTCAAGGTTGATGGAGGTGATGACACAAACCTCAGGCTCAATCACATTGGTGGCATCAAGCCTGCCCCCCAGCCCGACCTCCACCACCTGAAAATCAACCTTCTCTTGGGCAAAGTAAAGAAAGCCCAAAGCTGTCAGCAGTTCAAAAGTGGTAAGCTTGCCATAGGTGGCTTTGCTATTAACCGCCTCAACCTCAGGCTTGAGCCTATCCACTAGGTTAACGATTGCCGCCTCTGAAATGAGTTCACCATTAATCCTGAAGCGTTCTCTCAAGTCAATGAGGTGGGGTGAGGTAAAAAGAGCGGTTTTATATCCAGAGGCAGAAAGCACTGAGGCTATCATAGCCGCGGTGCTCCCCTTACCCTTGGTACCGGCAATGTGAACCGACTTAACCTTCAAGTGGGGATTGCCCAACCGGGTCAGTAACTCCTCCATACGCCTGAGGTCGTAGTTTATGGCACTACGCGGAAGGTGCATAGTCTCGTAATCTATAAAGCTATAGATATAATCTAAAGCCTGCTGATAAAGGGAAGGTACCATCATCTATCTATCTAAAAAATCGGGCAATAATGCTAATTATATCACCACCCATTAAACCTCACCACTAAACTTGACGCCTATACATAGGGGCTGATAATATCAACCATACAGGAGATAAAATGAATTTTATTGACAAACTTCTAAACGCTTCCAGAAAGAACAACAGCCTGGTCTGTGTTGGTCTTGACCCCGACCCGGAGCTGATGCCGGATAAATTAGGTATTTTTGATTTCAACCGGGCAATTATTGATGCCACTTCAGACTTGGTATGTGCCTATAAACTAAACTTTGCCTTCTACGAAGTATTCGGTGCCGAGGGCTTTGATATTCTGAGGCGCACTGCAGACTATATACCCGATAATATACCAACGATAGCCGATGCCAAGCGAGGAGATATAGGCAATACGGCCAAGGCTTACGCCGAAGCCATCTTTTCTAAGCTGAACTTTGATGCGGCTACGGTCAACCCCTACCTCGGCTCTGACTCTGTTGAGCCCTTTATCCAGTACCGCGACCGTGGGGTGTTTATCCTGTGCCGCACATCTAATCCCGGCTCAGCTGATTTTCAGAGCCTTAGCTGTAAATTAAAGGAGCAGAATCAACCGCTATTTCAACTGGTAGCCATTAAAGCCAGCCAGTGGAACAGGTATGGTAATATCGGGCTGGTTGTCGGTGCTACCTATCCACAAGAACTGAAGCTTATCAGGGAAAACCATCCCGATATGCCCCTTTTAATACCGGGAATTGGTGCCCAAGGGGGAGACCTGGAGAAAGCAGTCCGTTACGGGGTTGATGCCAAAGGCGAGAAGGCGATAATCAATTCCTCACGGCAGATTATCTACGCTTCACGGGGGGAGGACTTCGACCAGGCAGGCCGCAGGGCAGCCGCCGAATTACGCGACAGGATTAACCAGTACAAAAACAAATAATACTAATCCATTCAGGTATAAGCCATGGTAATGGAGATAAGGCTGGGCGACGTCGTCCGCCTCAAGAAGAAGCACCCCTGTGGCGGCTATGAATGGCAGGTGGTCAGGCTGGGTGCCGATATCGGGATTAAATGCCTCAAATGCCAGCGCCGCGTCCTGCTGGAGAGGAGTATCTTTGAGCGGAGGGTTAAAGCCTTTGTCTCAAGAGGGAAATAATGGCCCGTCGTATTATGCACATTGACCTTGATGCCTTCTTTACCTCGGTAGAGCAGGCAGATAATCCCAAACTCAAAGGCAAGCCGGTGGTCGTCGGTGGCCAGCCCGACCGGCGGGGCGTAGTTGCCGCCGCCTCGTATGAAGCCCGGAAATTCGGCATACATTCCGCAATGCCCCTGAAAACCGCCAGCCGGCTCTGCCCCCAGGCTATCTTCATAGAAGGCAACATTAAAAAATACCTTGATGCCGCCCTAAAATTCATGGCTATCCTGATGGACTTTTCCCCTTTTATTGAGCCGGTGGGTATTGATGAAGCCTTTCTGGATGTCACCGGCTTTGAGTCCATTCACGGCTCAATCCAACATATGGCAGGAAAAATAAGGCAGCGTATCAAGAACGAAATTAGCATTAACGCCTCGGTGGGCATCGCCAGCTCCAAACTGGTTGCTAATGTTGCCTCAGAAAAAGCCAAGCCGGACGGCTTACTTGAGGTGCCTGCCGGAAAGGAGAGCACCTTTCTGGCACCTCTAGCCATAGGCGAACTGCCGGGCATTGGCAGGAAGACAGAAGGCACGCTAAGAGGCCTGGGGATTGATACTATAGGTAAACTAGCCGAAATGCCCCTTTCTCCACCCTGAAAATCTATTTTGGCGCTTCTGGTGTGCTACTGCACCGCTTCTCAAGAGGCATTGATGATAGTAAAGTAGAACTACCCCCGGAAGCCAAGTCCATCAGCCGGGAAACCACCTTTGACCAGGACACCAGAGACCGAACCCTGCTGGAGGCAACGCTACGCTATCTAAGCGAAAGGGTGGGCAGCAAACTCAGGGAGAAAAACAGAAAAGCCAAGTGCATAACCCTGAAAGTGCGCAGTGCCGATTTCAGCACCACCACCCGCCGCCGCACTCTGGAGCAGGCTACCGATGCCGACCAGGTGATATTCGCCACCGGACTGGAACTTTTAAAAATGGAGCTATTTATACAGAAGCAGGCGATCCGCCTCATTGGTATCGGGGTATCACACCTTGTTGAAGCCGGCCGCCAGCTTGATATGCTGGATTCAAGGATAGCCAAGTTGGAGCAGCTAAACAGTGCCATTGATGGCATCCGCAAGAAATATGGCTTTACCTCTATCCAGACCGGCCGCACCCTACGGCTAAGAGACATCTTCCCCGAAGATGAGGGGGGCTATACACTACACACGCCGAGTTTGTCGAGGTAGAGAATCAAAAAACCTAACTTGTACAAATAATTTACCAAGAGGAACTAAGAGCATTGAATTGGTCATTAATAATTTCTCTAATAATTTTAAGCTGATTCACTTTTTCGTCAAATTGCTCCTTGTCAACTTTCGCCTTTAATGAAAAAATATGACTGTACACACTAGCAAGTCTTCTATACCACTGGGGTTGAGTCTCCTTATCTACTGGATACATCTCTTTCCAAAGAAAACGAATAGCTTCATAAACAAACATAGTATTCATTAGAATTGCAGACCTTGTTCGAGGTATATCCTTAACCCCTCCATAAAGATAAATGACACCCTGTGCTCCTAGTGATGGATACCAGTTTATAGTATGTGGAGCTATACCACCTTTGCTTGGATGTAAATAAACCCTGCTAAATGATTTATACTCTTTATTTAATTGCGGAAGAGCTATACCCAATTCATTTAATCTCTTGATAACGTCTCGTGGGAAGAACACTTCACCTTGACACCAACGTTTTCTATACTCAAAATCACTTTCAAACAGTTTTATATGGTTTACACACTCAATAACATCGCGAAGTAACGCCATTCCCTGAACTGTCATCCCATCTAAAATCAATTTAAAACTGGCATGCAGACTGTTAAAAGCACGATTTATTAGCTCCATCGTTGATTGACGTTCTTCTTGCCCTTGCCATTTCTTACTATTTGACTCATCTGCTTCAAGGAATAAATTAAAAAGCTCTATCGCAAGTCTAATTTCTTCCCCAAATTCTTGTCTGTTCTCAACTGTCAATTGTTTCTCAAAATCTAATATTCCTTTATATTCACCCATTATGCCACTCCTTTAAACCAATATATGCCACCCAACAAATAAAAAGTCCAGCCTTCCAAAACGGGACTGGACTTTTTATTTCCTGCTTTGAAACTAATCTACTCAGACCTCTCATACCTTGTGCTCATGGTTATTCCGGTAATAGGCTTTATACTAGCCTTATCCCCCTCAATAACAACCGATTTATCAATATCAAAGTCAAAGACAACGGTGGTGGTTTCATCGGCAAAAACCACAAACGGACCGGTAAATTCAAATGGCCCACTGGGGATTATAATCACCTTTTGGCCATCATTTAAAGTGGCATCCAGCCTGTCTATAGTCATCTTAATTTGGCTATAGTGGCCTGCCTCCACCTCTGCTAAAGCCAGAACCCTCTCTAGTCCGGAAAGCTTGAGAAGGTCAAAGGGATTGGCTGCTGTTATATCCAGGCTTATCCACTCGCCCTGTTCAGCACCCTCTGCGTGCTGTGTCCTCGTTTCTAAAACAGTCTTACAAATCTTTATTTCAGAGACGGTAGCTATTATACTGGATATTTCAAACTGGGTTGGGGTATCACTGGATATATCTTCTCCGTTTGGGGTATCGGTTACCCGCACCTCAATTTTACCGGTTTCAATCTCTTCCTCAGGTAGACAACCAGCACCAGCTATCCCCAGAACAGCCAACAGCACTATAACCATTAAACCAATGGCATTTAATCTCATCTTACTCCCTCCTTTAGCCATCTAAGTATAATATATTCCTATAAGATAAAAAAGGGGGAAGGTGGTTTAGTAAAAATGAATTTATGGTATAATCCAGCCAGCTACCATTAGGAGGGTTTACAAAATGTGGGAGTGGTTTATGGCAAACGGCATATGGTTTCTTAGTGCTGCCGCTATTGGGTTAACTGTTCTTATCTTCGTTAGAAACAGGTTTAGGGACAGGCTCGCCAAGTTAACACCAGAAAAAAGGGATACAAGAAGGAATAGAATAATAAATCGCACCTTCTTGTATCTTATAGGCATCTTACTGGCGATTATAATAGCATCAGTAATAGCTATCATCTTCTCCAGCGAGGGTGCCAGCGACATCATAAATCCGGAGGATATACAGGCATGGCTTCTTGAGCATGGCATTATTATATTAGCCTACATAATAGTCGCCTATTTTATTTTCCGGCTGATAAAAATGTTTTTACCCCGTTTGATTGATAGATTTGTGAGAGCCAGAGGTAGAGGGCGCCACTCAAAATCCTGGTTTGAGAAAAGGTCGCAAACCTTAAGCAATATGATTACCTGGGCTCTTGGCTTGATTCTTGGTGTAATTATCTTTTTCATGATACTGTCTGAACTCGGGATTGATATTACCCCGCTCCTGGCTGGTGCCGGTGTCGTCGGCTTAGCCATCGGCTTTGGTGCTCAGAGCATGATAAAAGACTTCCTCAGCGGGCTGTTTATCTTGCTGGAGGACCAGTATAACACGGGTGATGTCGTCAAGGTTGCCGGTATCGCTGGGCAGGTGGAGGAGGTCAACCTAAGGAGAACAGTCCTCCGTGACCTTGACGGCGTTCTGCACACCATACCCAACGGCGAGATTACCACCGCTTCTAACTATACCCGTGACTGGGCCAGGGTTAATCTAGATGTACCAGTAGCCTATGGTGAAGACCTTGACCACGTCTTTACCGTGATAAACAAGGTGGGCAAGGAACTGGCCGAAGATAAATATTTCAAAACCCTTATTAAAACCCCACCTCAAGTATTAAGAGTGCAGAAATTCGGTGATTCCGGCATTGAAATAAGGGTTCTGGGGGATGTACGCCCGATGAAGCAGTGGGAGGTAACCGGTGAGCTGAGAAAGAGGCTGAAGAAAGCCTTTGATGAGGAGGGTATTGAGATTCCCTGGCCGCATGTCAAGCTTTACTTTGGTGAAAGCCAGAAGGGAAACAGCATTATCTGCAAAGCTTGCTCCCACTCTAATCTGGCTGGCAGTAATTTCTGCTCAAATTGCGGTGGCAAGCTATAAGTAACACACTATGGGATACTGATTACTTGCCTTCAAGACCATTTAAGGCTATAATCCTAGCTAAATATTTTAAGCCAGCCTAAAAAGGAGTTATAATATGCCGCCCTATGCCTATTTCCATAAACAGTTTGTCCCCTTGGCAGAAGCTAAAATTAATGTTATGACCCATGCCCTGCATTATGGCACGGCAATCTTTGAAGGCATTAGGGGTAACTGGAACAGTGAGCAGGAGCAGATATACATCTTCCGCCTTAAAGAGCACTATCAGCGGCTTAAAGACGGCAGTCAACTTTTGAGGATTAAACTGCCCTACTCAATTGATGAGCTGTGCCGAATAACAGTGGAACTGGTTAGAAAATGTGGCTTCAAGAAGGACATATACATTCGACCTCTGGCCTATAAAAGCTCGGAGGCTCTGGGTGTTCGTCTACACAACCTGGATGACGACTTTCTGGTCTTTGCCATACCCTGGGGAAGATATCTGGATACAGATGCCTGCCGCTGTGGTATCTCTTCATGGCGGCGTCCGGCGGATAATGTCATCCCACCCCGGGCCAAGATTACCGGGCTCTATATTAACAACGCCTTTACCAAGACAGAGGCTATAGATAAAGGCTTTGATGAAGGGATTATGCTCTCGCCGGATGGCTATGTTTCCGAAGGCAGTGGTGAGAACATCTTCCTAGTGATAGACGGCAAGCTGGTTACTCCACCGGTTAATAATAGTATATTGGTGGGTATTACCCGGGATACGGCAATAAAACTGGCTCAAAATGAACTGGGTATAGAAACACTAGAAAGACCGATTGAGCCTGCCGAACTATATACCGCCGATGAGTGCTTCCTGACCGGCACCGCCGCCCACATAACCCCGATAGCGGAAATAGACCACCACCAGATAGGTAATGGCAAGGTCGGGGAGATAACGGGTAAGCTGCAAGAGCTATATTTTGAAGTAATAAAGGGTAACAATCCCAAATATATTAATTGGTGCACGCCTGCCTATAAAAAGTAGGGTATTAAATTCGGAGGTTTAAATGAACGAAGCTCTAGCTATCATAATAGGCTATCTCCTAGGCTCCATTCCCTCAGCTTTCATTATCACCCGCCTGATAAAGGGTGGAGATATTCGCCGTATGGGGGGAGGTAATGTCGGTGGCTTGAATGTCTACCGGGAGGTGGGTCTCTGGCCAGCACTGGCGGTAGGTGTAGTTGACCTCGGCAAAGGAGCGGCAGCGGTGGCTATCGCCAGGTGGGGGCTCAATGCACCTGAAGCCTATGTACTTCTCGCCGGGCTGGCGGCGGTTATCGGTCATAACTGGATGGTCTGGCTCAAGTTCAGCGGTGGCAAGGGGATGGGGGCTGCCATTGGTGCTCTGCTTGTCCTGCTACCCCTTTACAATCGTTCACTTCAGCTCGGTATCTTTGCCGCCATAATCATTGTCCCGCTGATACTCACACGCAATGTCGCCCTGTCTATGTTCCTGGGTCTTATAGCGCTGCCCATTATTGTCTGGTTTAGCACCAAATCCGAATACGCCACCATTATCTCTGCCGCGTTATTACTAGTAATAGTAGTGAAGTTTTTACCCACGACGATTGCCGCCTTGAGAAAGCGGGGACTGGCAGCCTTCGGGGTTGACCGTTGGCAGAGAGATAAAAGGGGATAAGGGTAAAACTAGCCTTCCCGAGCTGAGTCCACCTTCAATGATTTAAGCAGACAGGTAACCTGGCAGCTTGTTTCAAGTGCCGTGGTAAAGCTGTAGGCTTCCTCAAGTAGCTGACCAATGGCAAAGCTACCATGACCGTGTATCATAACAATTCGGTGCTTTCTTAGCGATTGAGCAATAACATCAGCCAGACCCCCAGGGATTATCTCCCTATTACAGCCAAGAACTGGCACCCGGCCTATTACCGAAAGCCACTCAGCATTGGGCACAATCTCGGCCTCAACCAGTGACAGTGCAATAGCATGAGGGGGATGGGCATGCACTATGGCCTGTGCCGAGGTTTGCTGATAGATAGCACGGTGAACTGGTAATTCTACCGAGGCTAAGGGTGTCGCCCGGTTATTCTTATTTATCCCGGTCTCTATTAAGTCGTTCTCTTCAAGACAACCTAGCTGGCTACCATGGCGGGTTATAATGATATTCTCTCCCAGTCTGATGCTTAGATTGCCACTATGTGAGCATACCAGCCCCTGGCTGAAAAGGTCCCGACCTACAGTCTGAAACTGAGATAGAATCATGGTCTGCCCTTAAGTAGAGAGCTATTATTAGTCTATACTTACCGCTTGGGAAAAGCAAACCACGCTATTCTAGCTGCCTTATGACGGCAATCACCCGGCCCTGAATCTCAACATTGTCAGGTTTAACATATATAGGTTTCATCTGGCTGTTTGCCGGCTCAAGCCGGATACGACCGGATTCAGCATAAAACTTTTTTAGCGTCACCTCTTTTTCTGCCTTAAGCCATACTGCCGCCATCTCCCCGTTTTCCACCACATTGACATATTGCATTAGTACAATATCACCGTCATTAATCAGGGCGTCCATCATTGACGAACCCTTTACCTTCAAGGCATAAACGCATTCTCTGCCACGGGTTAAATCCCTGGTCACTTCTATAGTGTCTGCAGAGGCAGTGGTATCCCAGGCATCGGTATCAGGCACCGGTATCGGCTCACCAGCGGCTACCTGGCCGATGATGGGGACATAAATCCTACGCCCGGAAGCGGCAGAACGGACTGGTAGCTCAATACCACGGGATACCTCGCGGTGGCGGCGAATATACCCCTTCTTTTCTAGAATCTTAAGGTTATAGTCAGCAACAGAGGTTGAACTCAGGCTACAGCCAGCGACTATATCCCTGATGCTGGGAGGATAGCCCCTGTCCAGCCAGAAACGGCGGATAAAGTCAACAATAGCCTGCTGCCTAGGTGATAGTATCTTCTGCTTTATCGCCATAGAGCCACCCGTTAACGAACATCTGTTCTATTATTTTAGATAATTAGTTTCTTTTTGTCAATACCTCTTCTTAAAAAACAAGGAATTACAAATAGGCTGCTAGTTCCCCAGCAGCCTTGTTATCAAGGATAAGGCTAAGTCCGCCAAAAAGTAGCTCACTCAGCCGGAGGCTGAGCCTTGGCCTGGTTCAGCTTCTTCATCAGCCGCGATTTACGCCGGGCGGCGTTATTGGGGTGAATAATCCCCTTACCAGCCGCCTTATCCAAAGAACTGATGGCGGCTATTACCTCACCCTCAGCCTGCTTTGTCTGTCCGGAGAAGATGAGCTCCTCCGTTTTTCTCACCATTGTTTTAGTCTGACTACGCACAGGCTTGTTTCGCAGTCGCCTTCTCTGGGTTGCCCGAACCTGCTTCTGAGCTGATTTAGTATTAGCCAAGCATCTACCTCCTTATATAGCGTATATTATACAAGAAGTCTATCCTCTTTACAAAAGGGGGCTGTCTACGGCTTTTCTTCCTGCGCTGACCGAATCACGTTGACGGCTTGGGTTTCACGGTAGCTTCATCCCCCACCCGGGTAACACTGCACACCCCTCGGATACCCTCAATCCTTATCAGCAATCGGCTTAGTTGAGCCAGCCCCCTCGTCTCCAGATTAAAACATAGGGTAGTGGTACGGTCATCGTGCTCGGTAACGGTCATATCAGTGATATTAACCTTCTCCTCAGCGACGATGGTGGATATGTCGCGTATCAGCCCGACCCTGTCCCAGGCTTCAACCTGGACCCTGACCGGGTATTGGGAATCGGCTTGCCCCCACTCCACCTGAATCAGCCTTTCTGCCTCATCCTCGTGAACAACATTATAACAATCCTGGCGGTGTACGGTTATACCCCGGCTACGAGTAATATAGCCAACAATCTTATCACCGGGAACGGGGTGGCAGCACCTGGCTAAATTCGTCAGCAAATCACCAACACCCAGCACCTGAACGGTTGACGTTGGGGGCTTGGGTGACGTAACACCGGTAACCGCCCTTGGCTGCTCCTGCTGTGCCGCCAGTTTCAGGGCAATATGGTGAACGCTGATGCCGCCATAGCCGATGGCTGCCAGAAAGTCATCCACACTATCATATTTAAAAAACTTAGCCAGTGTCTCACGGTCACTAAACTTCAAACCCAGCTGCTTTAACTCCTTGTCCAGCAGTTCCCGACCATGCTCAATGTTTTCTGCCCGTTCCTGCTTTTTAAACCACTGCCGTATCTTTTCCCGGGCATGGGAAGTCTTAACATAACCAAGGTGAGGGCTCAACCAGTCCCGGGTGGGCCCCTTATCCCGCTTGGTGGTTAAAATCTCAATCACATCGCCGTTATTCAGCTGGTAATCAAGGGGTACCAGCCTGCCGTTGACCTTGGCGCCAACACAATGGTGGCCCAGTTCGGTATGAATACGGTAGGCAAAATCAAGAGGGGTTGAGCCTTTAGGCAGGTCTTTAATCTCACCCTTGGGGGTGAAAACAAAAACCTGGTCAATGAAGATATCCGTCTTAACCGATTCCAGAAACTCCTCAGCACCGCTTAGTTCACGATGCCAGTCAATCAACTGTCTTAGCCAGCCTATCCTTTCTTCAAAGTGTATATCTTCCTTTTCGCCACCCTTATAGCGCCAGTGAGCGGCTACTCCATACTCAGCGATATGGTGCATCTTGCGGGTGCGAATCTGAACCTCCAGAGGGGTTTTCCCCAGATACATTACTACAGTATGTAATGCTTGATAGCCATTGGGCTTGGGATTGGCGATGAAGTCATCAAAGGCGCCAGGTAGTGGATGCCACAGGCTATGAACAATGCCTACGGCACTATAACAATCGGGTATAGTGTCAACCAGCACCCGAAGGGCGAGAAGGTCATATATGTCATCAAAGTGCTTGCCCTGAGCGGCATACCTTTCTATTTTCTGTTGGATACTATATAGATGCTTGGGTCTACCAGATAATTCGGCTTTCAAGCCCACCAGCTGGAACTCGTTCTTCAGGATGTCTATTACCTTAGCTATGAAACTCTCTCGTTCAGTGAGTCGGGTGGCAACCAGATTGACCAGATGATTATACTTTCTCGGCTCTAAATAGCGGAAGGAAAGGTCTTCCAGTTGCCACTTCAGCTCCCATATTCCCAGACGATGGGCCAGTGGGGCATATATTTCCAGGGTCTCTCGGGCAATATTGCGCCTCCGTTCCAGGGGTAGTGCACCCAGGGTGCGCATATTATGTAGCCTGTCAGCTAGCTTAATAAATACCACACGCAGGTCCTCAGCCATAGCCACCAGCATTTTCCTCAAGCTCTCCGCCTGTTGCTGCCTGGCAGCCACGCTACCCTTCCGCACCAACCCCTGGGGAACCTGCCATGATAACTGCCCCAGCTTGGTGGTGCCATCCACCAGCTGGGCAATCTTAGGGCTAAATTTGGCTTCAATTTGGGGTATGGTAACGCTACTATCCTCGGCAACATCATGAAGCAGGGCTGCCGCCAGAGCATCAGCATCCAGTTGAAGTTCAGCCAGGATCAGGGCAACCTGAAGCGGATGCTCAAAGTAAGGCCCGCCCGATTTACGCAGTTGCCCTTCATGCGCTTTCAAGGCAAAGCGATAGGCTTCTTCAACCATAACCAATTTCTCTGGGGGAAGATAACTACCAGCCTTTTCCAAAAGCAAATTAAAAGACATTTTCTCTGCACCAATAGCCAATGCTATACTTTAAGTATAATGCAATGCTAGTAGCTTGGCAAAACCGACGCCAGCTTTACAAATCCAGCCCTATAGGGTATTCTAGCTTAAAACAGGTGCTAATGTGTACCAGGCAATACGAGGGACGGTAGATATTCTACCCCAGGAACAAGCCTACTGGCGCTATATTGAGCAGAAGGCGACTCATATATGCCAGCTCTACGGCTATAGCCGCATTGATACCCCAGCCTTTGAGAATACCAGGCTCTTTTCACGCAGTATAGGTGAGAAGACTGACATCGTAGAAAAAGAGATGTATTCCTTTGAAGACCGGGGCGGTAACCAAATAACCTTAAGACCAGAGGGTACAGCGCCAGTATGCCGAGCCTATATAGAACACGGGATGCATAACCAGCCACAGCCGGTAAAGCTATACTACCTAGCCCCTATTTTCAGGTATGAAAGACCTCAGGCTGGCCGCTACCGACAGCACTATCAGTTCGGCTATGAAGCTATCGGGGATAACGACCCCGTACTTGACGCTGAAGTCATTGATATGGCCTGGCGCTTCTTTGAGCTGCTGGGGCTTAAGCGTCTATCACTGCTGATTAACAGCATCGGCTGTCGCCAGTGCCGCCCGGACTACCTGGCTAGCCTCAGGCAGTATTACGCCCAGCATCGCGACAAACTGTGCCCGGATTGCAAGGTCAGGCTGGAAAGAAATACACTGCGGCTGCTTGATTGCAAGAAGCCCCAGTGTCAGCAGTTAGCCGCCTCCTCTCCCAGGAGCATTGATTACCTCTGCCCTGATTGTGAGGAACATTTTAACTCATTAAAGAAATACCTTGAGCAGCTCGAACTCCCCTTTGTGGTAAATCACTGCCTGGTTAGAGGGCTGGACTACTACACCAGAACAGTTTTTGAGATTCAACCAGAAACTGGGGGCGCCCAGAGCACCATCGGCGGCGGCGGTAGATATGACGACCTGATTGAGGAGCTGGGTGGTAAACCAACGCCAGCACTTGGCTTTGCCACCGGCATTGAGCGAAACATCCTCAATCTGAAAAAGCAGAAGGTTGCCATCCCGCCCATACCCAAGCCAGAGGTCTTTATCGCCCAGGTTGGCGATAGCACCAAGGATGAGGCATTAAAGCTGGCTTCAAGGCTGAGGCAGGCTGGCATCGAGGTAATACAGGCGCTAAGCTCAAAGAGCCTGAAAGCCCAGCTGAGACAGGCAAACAATTTGGGCGTTCATTACGCAGTGATAATCGGTGAGAAGGAGATTGAAAAGGGCACGGTAACCCTGCGTAATATGACCACCGCCGAGCAGGAGATAATCCTGCTTAACGAATTGCAGGATAAATTGCACCGCTAGATACAATAGCTTTACCCGACGCCTGAATTATGCTATAATTATAAAAATGGAGCTTATCAAAAATCCAGGGGCGGCAATCATTTGGCCAGCCTCTTTTACTATCTGGCACTTATCTCTATTCTCACTTGTTTAGGTAATTACCTATGACTCAAGATAAACAGGCATCAAATATACCAACAACCAAGCCGGGATACTCAGCCGCCGATATTCAGGTGCTAGGTGGGCGGGAGGCAGTACGCCGCCGCCCAGGAATGTACATTGGCTCAACCGACCAGCGGGGACTGCACCACCTGGTCTATGAAATTGCTTATAACAGCATTGATGAAGCCATGGCTGGCTGCTGCACCAAGATAACGGTTACACTACAGGAAGACAATACCGTAACCGTTGAAGACGATGGCCGGGGCATCCCGATAGATATTCACCCGGCGACTAAAACCTCGGCTCTAGAAACAGTATTGACAGTGCTTCATGCCGGGGCTAAATTTGGCGGCAAGACCTACCAAGTATCAGGTGGCTTGCATGGGGTAGGTGCCTCAGTAGTTAACGCCCTCTCTGAACACCTTGAGGTTATTGTGCGGCGTGATGGTAAAAAGTACTATCAGGAATATAAAAAGGGTATACCCCAAGAACCCGTACGCGAGATTGGTGTAGCAAATGATACCGGTACTACCATAACCTTCCTTGCTGATAAGGAAATATTCGGCAAAATAGGCTACGACTTTGATACCCTGAGTGAACGCATGCGGGAGATGGCTTACCTGAATAAGGGGCTGGAAATATGCCTTATAGATAAGCAAGGGGATAACAGGATAACTTTTTACTTTGAGGGAGGGATTACCGGTTTTGTTCGCCACCTTAACCGAAACAAGACAGTATGCCACCGTCAACCGATATATATCTCCAAGCAGGTAAACCATACCATTATTGAAACCGCCCTCCAGTATAATGACGGCTTTACGGATAATACCCTCTGTTTCGCTAACTGTGTCAATACCGTTGACGGAGGCACCCATCTCACCGGCTTTCGCTCGGCTCTGACCCGGGTGCTTAACGACCATGCCCATAAGAATAAGCTACTTAAGGAAGACGAGCCCAACCTGGTAGGCGATGATGTCAGGGAAGGGCTTGCCGCCGTTATCAGCGTTAAGCTGTCCGAACCACAGTTTGAGGGGCAGACCAAGTCCAAGCTGGGTAACATTGAAATCAAGAGCTTGGTGGAGAGTGTCATCGTAGATGACCTGTCGCTATACCTTGAAGAACACCCGGATGATGCCAAGAGAATCATAGAGAAGTGTATCACTTCAGCCAAAGCCAGAGAGGCTGCCCGAAAAGCCCGTGATTTGATTATCAGAAAGAGTAGTCTTGATACCGGCACTTTGCCCGGTAAGCTGGCTGACTGCTCGGAGAAAGACCCGGCTCACTGCGAGTTGTATTTAGTTGAGGGGCCCTCTGCCGGCGGCTCAGCCAAGGAAGGGCGAAACCGCCGCTTCCAGGCGATTTTACCCCTGAGGGGCAAGATACTCAATGTGGAAAAGGCGGCACCAGATAAAATGCTTTCCCATGAGGAAATCCGCTGCATCATTACCGCTCTGGGAGCTGGCATAGATAGTGAGCTTGACCTGGCAAGGCTCCGCTATCATCGGGTCATTCTGATGACTGATGCCGATGTTGATGGCGCCCACATTCGCACCCTACTGCTTACCTTCTTCTTTAGGCATATGCCAGAACTAATCAATAATGGCCACCTTTTTATCGCCCAGCCACCACTCTACCGCATCAAGACCGGCAAGCAGGAGCGCTGGGTATATTCTGAACAGGAAAAGGAAGAACTTTTAGATAAACTAAAGGGGTCGGCTAAAAAGCCAGAAGTACAGCGCTATAAAGGTCTGGGGGAGATGAACGCCGAGCAATTGTGGGAGACAACCATGAATCCCGATACTCGCACCCTGCTTTCGGTAAATATTGAAGACACCGCCAAGGCGGATAGCATATTCAGTATGCTAATGGGCGGCGAGGTCCTGCCCCGAAAGAACTTCATCCAGGCTCATGCCAAGAGCGTCAAGAATCTGGATATTTAAGGCTCATCTTATCTTCGCTTGCTCGAGGGCTTCACTTTTATTATCTTCACTAAGTTTGAAGGAAAAATGATATTTACCCGAGAGCAGTTCGGCGGCTTTCTTGCCCACTTCGTTTCTCACAGCTTTCCCAGGAGGACAAAACACATAACCCTTCCACTTATTACTCCCATATGCAGTGAGCCATTCAGAAACACGGAAGCGGTCGCGCATGTATTGCGGCTCAGTATTTTCATCCTGAATTACTGCAAAGTTGTCATCTTCAAAAGTCAAAGTCTGAGGGAGGTCTATCCATATCTCGTGAAGTGAGTATTTATCGTTAAGTGCCGCCACAAGTTCGCCCCTGAGGGCTTTCAGGTTTGCAGGTTGGTCGGCCAAAGACTTGAAATCCTTATAGCCTGGAGACTTCTCTGGTTTATCCACAGTATCAGCCGAGATGACGAGCGCACGCTTAAATAGGTCTCTATTGAGAAATCGCCGAATATATTCTTGAAGCTCCTCCGGCTTATTGTCTAGCGACAGAACATCCGCTTCACTTATGTACAAGAAATCTATGGCTCGTTTCATTTTGCGGCCATGAATCTGATATTCAGGGTCTTTCTGATGTTCCTCTAATATCTCAAAAATCCCCCTTATAGCACATTCGGCTGCGCGAATCTTTTGATGATGGTAAATAGTATTATAAAGCATCAGCTTACCAAAGAGTATTTGCTCCAGAGTTGTAGCTCCCGATGTCATAATCTTTAGCTGGCGAGGCTTATCAGATTTTACTTCCAGCCACACACAATGAAGAAATCTGTCTAGGTCAATACCTATCTTAAGTCCCGAAAAGTAGGCATCTCGTTGAAGATAATCAAACTTATCCGCATCAAAGGGTCCGTTAATAATATTTGCTTGCCATCCATAATACTTATCATTACCTCCTGCCGGTATAATAGAATGTGCAATCCTCTCGAGACTAATTCCAGCAGAAAGACCGTATTCTTTGATTATGTTCTTTTCAAAGTACTCCCCAAATGAAGGACTTTTTACTATCAGGTGGCTGATCATCTCATGTGGACTGTCTCGATTGAACTGTCCAGGATTCTTCTTACGATGCAGTTCGACTTCAGGAAAGTCCTGAAAGGTCTCTTCTGACAGGTGTGAAAAAACACCATGACCTATATCATGAAGAATTGCAGCAAAACGTACTTCAATCTGTGTATCCGATGTCATCGGACCGGGCGAATCGCGCGGTTGCCTTCGCAATAAAGCTTCCAAAACTCTGCCAGCAATCGTAGCGACACCTAAGGAGTGCTCTAATCGGTTGTGGTTGGCAGAAGGATATACTAATGAGGCAACATCTGTCTGACTTATCCTACGAAGGTGCTGGCAAAATGGGGAGTCAATAAGTGCAATTTCATAAGGTTCAAACAGATTTGAGCCTAGAATGGGGTCATGAATAACCTTCCTTTCAGTTATCTTCTGTGGCTTATAGTGCCGCAAGAGGGAACTAGCATACTCTTCTATCTCTTCAGCAAACGATTTTTCGCCTCTAGCTTCTTGCGAGTCATCTTGAGAACTGACATCAGGACTCGACATTTGTTAGCTCTTTCTCTAACTCCGAAGCCATTTCTTGTAGTTTGCCGCTATGCTGATGTAAAATCCTACCTTTCGCAAGGAAGTAAGATTCAATTGCGTACTTTGAAGCCTCTTTTATTTGATATACCCTATAATCAGGATTGCGGGAAGACAAAAGTCGCGATTCTTGGAGTCGGTTGAGGATGCGTCCCAGCAAAGGTGAGTATGGGAAGCGTGAATAATTTAGAAATTCGAAGTCCTCCAGTAAGTCCTTATACTTTTCTTCTTGCTGAAGCCTTCTTATTGTTGTATGTATTTTCTCTGGGTCATTACTGAATTCCGGAGGAAGAAAAGCAAGTAAGGCTGTAATTACATCATCCGCGCTAAATTGCTTAGCCTTTTCTTTCTGCATTCTTTTACCCTCCTTATTTTAAAAACTACGTTGTCTTCAATTTTTTACTTCTATCATCACCTCCTCCTTATAATTATAGCACATATGTTCTAATTATAAAATTCAACTAAACTTAACACGTTTTAAGGTTCCCGTCAAATCTCTCCAATATCATTATATTAATAACTATTATCATTTGTCAATAGATTTTAGGTCTTTTTTCAATCTTTAGTTCTTTCTCGATTGTGTTGAGGTCTACTTCCGTAAGAAAATAACGCTTCCCAGCTTTCTGCAGACCCGGAAGATACCTATTCATTAATCTATAGAGCTCCGTACGACTATACTTCTGAGGCCATCCTGTTCTCTTAGCAAGTATATCACAAGCCTCATCTACTGAGTAGACCATTATTGCAAGCAACCTAGGCACTCTTTTCCTCTCTTCCAGTGAATACAACATATAATATGTATTATCAATTGTCAATACATAATACAACAAATCATTACAGGAAGAAGGAAAATAAGGAAGCTTAAAAGATCCGATGTCAATAGGTAACATATAACTTATGCTGCTTAATATACTTCTCCACCGCTTTGGGGACGAGGTGGCTAATAGGTAGCCCCCGGCGAACCCTATCCCTTATTACTGAGGCGCTGATGTCTATTTCCGGCTTGTCCAGCATTATCACCCGCTTTGATAAACCTGGGATTGCCTCATCCAAGGATTCAAGGTCAGGCACCGGGCAACCGACCCTGGGGATAGCCACCAGACGGCACATTGAAATTAAAAGTTCTGGATGGTGCCACCGCGGCAGGTCAGTCAAATTATCCCAGCCGATAATAAAGAATAGCTCGGTATCGGCACCCAGTTTTTGCTTCAGTTCCCTGATGGTATCAACAGTATAGGTCGGCCCGGCACGCTCAATCTCTAAAGTAGACAATCTAAAGTTAGGCTTGCCAGCAATAGCCAGCCGAACCATCTTCAGACGGTGGCGAGCTGCCGAGATATGGGTATTTGCCTTGAGCCAGGGCTGACCGGCAGGCATAAAAAGAACCTCAGCCAGACCCAGCTTAGCTGTCACCTCGTCAGCCACAACCAGGTGCCCTATATGCACTGGGTCAAGGGTTCCTCCCAGAACACCGATTTTCATACCTTTATCCATTCTAGACTACCACAGCGTATTTTATCGCCTGGCTTAGCTCCAGCCTTCTCCAGAGCCTTATTGACCTCTGGCCGATTGAGCTGACGGGTAAGCTGACGACGTGCCTCAGGGTCGGTTAAATCCGTCCCGGCTATAATACGCTCCAAACCGGGAGCCATCACCACAAAGATGCCTCCTTCCCGACATACACTAACGCTTTCTCTCCTAGGCTTGGGATGGAAAACCTTAGCCGCTGCCTCTCTGCTTCCCGCATCCTGGACATTAATCTTGTCCAGCATCTCTAAAACCCTAGCCATAAGCGGGGAGA
Organism: uncultured Dehalococcoidales bacterium; assembly: GCA_964354125.1. Taxonomy (GTDB): domain Bacteria; phylum Chloroflexota; class Dehalococcoidia; order Dehalococcoidales; genus CAYGXW01. The sequence goes on along the minus strand of CAYGXW010000012.1, from coordinate 6,919 downwards.
CCCCCTCCCCGGTAAGTGCCGAAACAAAAAGTGGCATAACCCCTATACTCTTAAAGTTATTCCTCAACTCGGACAGCCGAGCCTGAACCTGAGGTAAATCAATCTTACTAACGACAACCAATTGCGGTTTTTTAGCCAGGGCTGAATCAAACAGGCTAAGCTCGGTATTTATATTTATCATATCATCCACCGGAGACGGCGAGCTACCATCTACTATATGGATAAGGATTTTCGTCCGCAAGACATGGCGTAAAAAATCGTGGCCCAGTCCGCGCCCCAGATGGGCACCGGCAACCAAACCCGGTATCTCTGCCAGCACAAAGCTATGGTGGTCAATCTCCACGACACCAAGGACAGGCTCCAGAGTGGTAAATGGATAGCTAGCAATCTTAGGCTTTGCCGCTGAGGCTGATGCTAGTAAAGAAGACTTGCCGGCATTGGGATAGCCGACTACACCAACATCAGCAATAAGCTTGAGTTCTAATACTAATTCCTTTTCCTTACCAACCTCACCCTTTTGAGCAATTCTGGGTGCCTGGTTTGTTGATGAAGCAAAGTGTATATTTCCCAGACCACCCCTTCCCCCCCTAGCCACAACCACCTGCTGACCGTGCTTCATTAGTTCATAAATATCAGTATCACCACCGAGCTGTGTTTTATTAGATACCACTGTGCCTAGAGGAACCAACAGTATCAGGTCGGCACCGTTTTTCCCATGCTTCCTGCTACCGCGTCCATTATCGCCGTTTTTTGCTTTATGAATAGATTTTCCCTTAAATGCAATCAAGCTGGAAACCCTACTATCTGCCCTGATAACCACATCGCCACCACGACCGCCATCGCCGCCATCAGGACCACCAAGCGACACAAACTTCTCCCTACGAAAACTAACCACACCATCACCGCCACGGCCCGCCCTTACTGTCAATTCAACTCTATCAAACATGAATATACTCTATACCTTTACCTAATTAGGATTTAGATTAACAATATAGAAATCAAACTCAATATAAGAATTAACCATAATTATATTATAACGGAATTATTGATTTGGTTTTTATATAGCTTGGGAGTTGTTTAACTTTTTTTAAAATTGGAGAAATCAAACCCGCCTCTTTCTGAAGTTATCAAAAGATTATGGGAATTATAGAAAAGAATAGACCAATTATGCAAAAAATGCGCAATAGCTCCAGAAACTTAGGGATGGTAGGGATTATAGAGCCGTGTCCTTTAACTTGATGGATATCTTCTTCTGGATGCCTTGTATCTTTCGCCTCAGGATAGGACTGGCTTGAATATCCATTGCTATTTTTTCACAGGCATGGCTGACTGTTGATGGGTTCCTACCCCCTAGAATAGCACCAATTTCGGCCAGTGAGCAGTTATTTTGTTTCTTGAGAAGGTACATTGCTACCTGTCTGGCTTGAGCGACCTCCTTATCTCTTCGTCGGCCAATCAGGTCTTCAGTGGTGAGGTGGAAATTGCTGGCTATGGTTTCGATTAACATGGGTGGTATAGTATTTTTGCTATCACTTGCCTTGCTGGCTATGTTAGCGAGCGCTTTGTTTGCCAGCTCAACAGTTATTTCAGCCCTGAGTAGCCGGGCGTAGGCAATAACCCGATTGAGACCTCCCTCCAGCTCCCTTATGTTATTCTTTATCTGCTGGGCGATTATTTCCAGAACATCTGGTGGAATCTCAGCTCCCACCCGCTCTGCCTTGGCTTTTAGGATAGAAAGACGGGTCTCAGGCTCAGGTGGCTGAATATCAACAATAAGCCCCCATTCAAAACGGGAACGCAATCGGTTCTCCAGCAGAGGCATTGACTTGGGTGGACAGTCACTAGTAATGACAATCTGACGATTGGAGTTATGTAGCTCATTGAAGGTGTGGAAAAAACTCTCTTGTGTCTGTTCCTTGCCACTGATGAATTGGATATCGTCAATCATCAACATATCAACACTTCTATATTTATTACGGAATTCGTCCATTTTTTGCTCACGAATAGAGTTAACGAAATCATTGGTAAAATGCTCACCGCTGACATATAAAATATGAACCTTGCTTGCCTGAGCCATATGGCCTATAGCTTGTAGTAGATGTGTCTTGCCCAGTCCGGCACCACCGTAGATGAAGAGAGGATTGTAGCCTTGCCCCGGTTTTTGGGCTACTCCCAGAGCGGCAGCATAGGCTAGACGATTACAGTCACCGACGATGAATGTGTCGAAGGTATATTTAACATTAAAGCCGGTGTTTCTTAAACAGGTAGAGGGAGTTTCTTGGTTAGTAGAAATAGCCGCTGAGTCCTGCGGCGCTGAATTTACCTTAAAGATGACGTTAATATTACTATCAGTGAGTCCAATGAGGGATTTTTCAATCAGTGAGCGCTGGTTTTTATCTAGATACTCAGCAATGAAGGTATTGGGTACCCCGATAACAAACTGGTCACCTTGATAGGTTAAACCCTTTGTCCCCTTAAACCAAGTGTGGTAGTTTGGTTTGTTAACTTGGAGCTGTAGCTCCCCTAAGGCGGCTTCCCAGATTTCTTGTGCAGACCTCATGCTGTAGAGTTTCACCCCTAATCTTGGCGTATTTGGTCTTTAATATCACTGTCTGTGTTAAAGATACTGCTGAAGAAATCCTATCTTTACCAGCTTAGTGTTAGCTATGTATTTTTACCCCAAGATGTTAATGTGTTGGTAGTTGAATTATGATAATTTTTAAAGGGGTAAGCGACATTTCTATGTTATCAATGGGCGGATAGGGATGGCAAGGCATCTGGCATTGATTGGTGGACGATTTTAATCCCCCTAAATCCTTACAAGGTCTTTCAGACTGATTATTTTGCTTAATATTGAGCTGACAGGTAGGCAATGACTTTTAATGATAAAATATTCTCCAAATGACAAAACCTGGTTTAATGGCCTTTTACTTTGTAACAGGCTTACAGAAATAGTGTTGTCGGTGGTATCTATTGGTGCTAGAATCTAGCCGAGGTAACTAAAGGTGCGAATTGTTTTTGTTGGTACCCCGGAGTTTGCCGTTCCAGCTCTTCGGCATCTTATACTTAATGACTATCAGGTAGTAGCTGTCTATACACAACCTGATAAGCCGTCTGGTAGAGGGCGCCAATCAGTCTCTTCGCCGGTAAAGAAGGCGGCACAAGCCTTTCACTTGCCAGTAATTCAGCCAACTAGCCTGAAGAAGGCTGAGGCGGTGGCTGGACTAGCTGACTTTCAACCGGACATCATAGTGGTGGCTGCCTTTGGCCAGATTCTTCCAGAAGCAGTCTTGAATATACCCGGTTTTGGCGCTATTAATATCCACCCCTCTCTTTTACCCAGACATCGGGGTGCTTCCCCGATAGCGTCGGCTATTCTAGCTGGAGATGAGTTTACCGGTGTTAGTATTATGTTGATGGATAAGGGGTTGGATACCGGGCCAGTACTGTCTAGGGCTCAGATTCCTATATCAGACAGGGATAGCACCGGCTCTCTCACCACGAAACTTTCCCTGATAGCAGCTCACCTTCTTCAGGATGTACTCTCATCTTGGACGAGGGGTCAGCTTACACCTCAACCACAGGATGAAGCCAGAGCTACCTATTCTAGTACCATCGCCAAGGAGGCGGGTGAGATAGACTGGCATCTGCCAGCGACGGACATCTGGCGGCGGGTGCGCGCCTTCTATCCCTGGCCTGATAGCTACACCAGGTGGCAGGGCAAAATTCTTAAGATTATAGAAGCCGTGCCACTGCCTCAGGTGAAAAAGGTTAGGGTAGGGCAGGTAGTAGCCACCCCTGACGAAGGCTTAAAAACAAGCTTTGGCATTAGTACCGGCGACGGGATTTTAGGCATATTGCAGGTACAGCTGGAGGGGAAAAGAGTTTTGTCTGCTGATGAGTTCCTGAGGGGGCAGAGACAGTTTATCGGGGTGGTATTACCGAGCTAGACTAATTTTGCAGGAGATTATTACAAACTTTCGATAACTTAGTTTTGAGAAGCACCGAGGCATCAAAAGTTACTTAATCCTGCTTGCTAGCTAAGACTCTTGTATCCCCTTCTCGTCGAAGAATATTCTCTTTTTCCAGGTAGTTCAGCAGGGGTATAGTATATTTTCGGCTGAAGCCAAAGAGGGAGTGCACATCTTGGATGGAGATTTGTCTATTCTCCTTAAGGAACTTGATTATCTCGCTTTTAATATTCTCGTAGTGTTCTCTGCTCAGCAAAATACCATTAGCAAGCTCAACGAGCATATTCCGCTGGCACATGATGCGGATGACATCCTCACTGCCGGGTATCTGTGCCGCCAGTTCCTTCATTGTCGGTGGGTTTTTAAGACTCTGGGCAAAGATTGCTGTTATCTTGGAGATTTTTACCTCTCGTTCCTGAGCAAGCCTGAGTTTATGAGAGGGTAGAGCGATAATGTCCTCTTCACGGACTACCTGCCCTTTATCAATCAAGGTTCCGATCAATTGATTAAATGCTTCCTTGGGTAAATTCAGATAGCTGTGTAGCACCGCCTGAGCCAGACCTTCTTTTGATGGGTCAAGCGATTGCCCCCTGTGTAAAATTTCTAGGGTTTTTTCGCCCTGTTCCTGCCAGTATTTTAGGTCAATGATATAGGACTTGGTAGCCATAAGCCTTCCCTCTTTGATAAGTAGTGCCGCCGAAGAGGCTATCTCTGTTGATGAATAACGGCTAGCCACCAATACCTCCTCTCTCTCTATGTGCTTATGCCTGTCAACCTCAGATAGGATTAATTCTTCAAGCCTGAGGCCCCTTCTTCTCTTAAGGAACTTGGTTAGCTTGTCGGCATCCCTGGTTCTATATTTATCGGCGAAGGGGTCAAGTATAATACCGCCCCCAATGGTGAGAGCCGGCGATTGTCTTCTTAGGATAAAGTGCTCCCCGATATATGTCGCTACATCCTGATTAAAGCGAAGTTGGGCAAAGGCGGGCTCTGGCGAGCGGATTGATTTTACCCCGAAGAGCGTTATTCTACTCAGAAGCTCCCTTGTCTCTAAGTAGACTACCAGCTCGGTATTGTTTTTCAGGCTTTCAAGTTGTGGTATCAGCCTGATTTCAGCATCAACTATTCGGCCTGTCCTAGCTTGATTTTCCGAAGTAAAGACGATATCGCCGCGCTTAAGTTCGTCTTTTTTAACACCGCTCAGGTTAAGGGCTACCCTGCTTCCTGGCTGTGCCATATCTGCCTGCCGCTTATAACTCTCTATCGCCCGGATATGTGCTGTCAGTCCGCTTGGGGAGATAATTACATCGGTGCCGGCATAAAGACAGCCGTTGATAAGTGTCCCGGTGACCACCACCCCGCTACCTTTCATAACAAAGACGCGGTCTATCGGTACTCGCGGCTTGCCGATATCCATTCTGGGGACTATTTTTAGAACCAACAGGTCAATGGCTTCCTTTAACTGCTGAATACCACTGCCATCTCTGCTACTGACTCTTATGATGGGGGAGTTAGCTAGGCTGGTCTGGGCTAACCTTCCGCTTACATCCTTTTCAACCAGTTCTAACCAGGCAGGGTCATTACTCAGGTCAACCTTGGTTAAAGCAATGATACCATGCTTTACACCTAGAAGGTCTAAAATCTGTACATGCTCTTCAGTTTGTGGCATCCAGCCATCATCGGCGGCAACCACCAGAAGGGCAGCGTCAATGCCGCTCAGGCCAGGGATTACATTATGAACAAAGTGCTTGTGCCCGGGAACATCAACAATGCCCACCACCTCCCCGGAGGATGCCTGAAGCCAGGCAAAACCCAGGTCTATAGTCATGCCGCGCCTTTTTTCTTCGGGTAGTCTATCGGGGTCTATGGATGTCAGCGCCTTAACCAGGGTGGACTTACCATGGTCAATATGACCGGCGGTACCAATAATTAACATAGTTACTATTCCACTTCGGCTGGTGCATCCTTTATTATATCAATCATTTGATGTTCGTGCTATTTGTGTATCACTGAAAATAATATGGGATAGCTAAACGGGCTTCAGTTTAATTTATTGCCTTACCCAAGGTCAGCCTGTATAATCTTTACGGTAATAATAAGGGAGGTTGTTTTGTCTTTGGAGCAAGACATAAGGCAGTTTTCTACCCTGGTGGATATAATCGCCCGCCTGCGGGCTCCCGATGGCTGTCCCTGGGACAGGAAGCAGAGCCATGCTTCACTAAGGGAGTGTCTACTTGAGGAGTGCTACGAGGTGCTGGAAGCCTTGGATGATTCAGATATGGAGCGCCTCTCGGCGGAGCTGGGTGATTTGCTGATGCAGGTGGTTCTTCATAGCCAGATAGCCAGTGAAGCCGGGGAATTTGAGCTGGGTGATGTAATAAGAAGCATAAATAACAAACTTATCCATCGCCACCCTCACGTCTTTGGCTCCGTTAAGGTTAAGGATGCTAATGAGGTGCTGGTTAACTGGGAAGCCCTCAAGAAGAAGGAAAGGCAGAAGGATGCCTCTATGCTTGATGGTGTGCCTAAAGATATGCCAGCTTTATCATATAGCCAGGAGATTCAGAGCCGGGTGGCCCGGGTCGGCTTTGACTGGGAGGATGACGAGGGTGTTATTGACAAGCTGGCTGAGGAGGTCAGGGAGTTTAAGCAGGCTGAGGGCAAGGGGCAGAAGGAAAGGGAGTTTGGCGACCTGCTTTTCACCCTGGCTAACATCGCCCGGCGGCAGGGCATAGACCTGGAGTCGGCACTGAGGCAGGCTAACCGGCGATTTTATAAACGCTTTGCCTGTATGGAGAAGCTCTGCCGAAAGCGGGGCTTGAACTTCGCTGAGCTATCCTTTGATGAGCAAAACAAGCTGTGGGAGGAGGCGAAGAAGCAAATAAAATAGACTAATCGGGGCGAGTGGATTTGAACCACCGACCTCAGCGTCCCGAACGCTGCGCGCT
>CAYGXW010000011.1:0-29262 GCA_964354125.1 uncultured Dehalococcoidales bacterium | reverse complement strand
ATAATGTAATATATTTGCCCACATAGCTCAGTTGGTAGAGCACGTTCTTGGTAAGAACGGGGTCATCAGTTCGAGCCTGATTGTGGGCTCCAAAATAAAGGGGGTTAAAATGGCAAAACAGAAATTTGAGCGGACTAAACCACACTGTAATGTGGGCACTATCGGTCATGTTGACCACGGCAAGACAACACTAACCTCGGCGATTACATTGGTATTATCCAAGGTAGGTCCCACCCAGTATCGTGAGTTTTACTCTATTGACAATGCTCCAGAAGAGAAGGCAAGAGGTATGACCATTGCCATAGCTCACGTTGAGTACGAGACGGCAAAACGACACTATGCTCACATTGATTGCCCGGGGCATGCCGATTTTATCAAGAATATGATAACCGGGGCGGCTCAGATGGATGGAGCTATATTGGTGGTAAGTGCGCCTGACGGTCCTATGCCCCAGACTAGGGAGCACCTCCTCTTGGCACGCCAGGTAGAAGTGCCGGCAGTACTCGTCGCCCTCAACAAGGTAGATGCGATGGAGGATGAGGAACTGCTTGAGCTGGTAGAGGTGGAGATGAGGGAGTTACTTAATAAATACGGATTCCCCGGTGATAAGACCCCTATAGTCAGGGTAAGTGCCCTTAAGGCTCTGGAATGCGGTTGTGGTAAGAGAGAATGTCAGTGGTGTGGTCCTATATTAAAGCTAATGGATGCCGTGGATGATTTTATTCCAATACCGGTGCGTCCCAAAGACCAGCCCTTCTTGATGTCAGTAGAGGATGTTTTTAGCATCAAGGGTAGGGGTACCGTACCTACCGGAAGGGTTGAGAGGGGTGTCATTAAAGCTGGCGATGAAGTTGAAATCGTTGGTCTGCACCACGAGCCAAAACGGGTTGTTGCTACCAGTCTGGAGATGTTCCACAAGACACTAGACGGTGCTGAGCCAGGGGATGCTGTTGGTGTATTGTTAAGGGGTATTGAGCGGGAAGAGGTAGAGCGCGGTCAGGTGCTGGCGGCGCCGGGTACTATCAAGCCGCATACCTATGCCGAAGCCGAGGTTTATGTCCTAACCAAGGAAGAGGGTGGCCGGCATACCCCATTCTTCAATGGCTACAAGCCACAGTTCTATATCAGAACTACGGATGTTACCGGAAGCATTGAACTGCCAGAGGGGGTGGAGATGGTTATGCCTGGTGACAACACCAAAATGAAAATAAAGCTGCTTTACCCGGTAGCTTTGGAGAAAGGCTTACGCTTTGCTATTAGGGAGGGGGGTAAGACTGTAGGCGCTGGAGCCTTTTCCAAGATTCTGGAGTAGTATGGCGAAAAAGACAGAAGCCAGGATTATAATTCATCTTGCCTGCACCGAGTGCAAGGAAAGGACATATACAACTACCAAGAATAAAAGTAATGACCCACAACGGTTAGAGCTTAGGAAGTATTGCCCTCGCTGTCGTGCTTACAGACTCCACAGGGAGGTAAAGTAGTACTTTTCAATTGAGGGGATGGGGAATGCCTCGCATGCCAAATGCTGTTACCAAAAAAAGCAGTTCCAGATTTAGATTTATTGGCGATATTATTGCCGAGTTAAAGAAGGTTGTCTGGCTATCCAGACGCGAGGCAGCATATTTGACAGCCCTGGTGCTCCTGGTTTCTATTTCAGTGGGTATTATACTGGGGGCACTTGATTTAGGCTTCTCCTCCATCATTAAGCAATTTTTTGGCGGCTAGAGGTTTTTTTAATTGAGTGAGGTTGTAGTGGCTGAGAATCAAAAAGATTGGTATGTGGTTCATACCTACTCGGGATATGAGGAACGGGTCAGGAAGAACCTTGAACAGCGTATCAAGTCTATGGATACTAATGGGGAAATCTCCAAAGTGGTCATACCTACTGAGGAGGAGATTGAGGTTAAAAACGGGCAGCGGCGTACGGTAACCAAGAAGATATTACCTGGTTATATCCTGGTTCAGATGAAAATGAGCGACCCGAGTTGGAATATAGTGCGTAATACCCCTGGCGTCACCGGTTTCGTAGCCAGTGGCAATAAGCCAGTGCCGCTACAGGAAGAGGAAGTTAATCGGATTATGAAACAGATGGAGGCAGAAGCACCCCGGGTCAAGGTTGGCTTTCGGCAGGGGCAGAGTGTTCGTGTTATTGATGGACCCTTTATTGATTTTATCGGGACGGTAGATGAAATAGATACCGGGAAAGGCAAGATTAAGGTCTTCCTATCTCTCTTTGGACGTGATACACCGGTTGAGCTTGACTTCCTTCAGGTGGAAAAGCTTTAAGCGCACCGTTTTTATTGACTTGGGAAATATCGGCATAACTTTATTCGCTTTAGTGGCTGTACGGATTAGGAGATAAAAGTGGCTAAGAAGGTAAAAGCTATAATTAAGCTGCAAATCCAAGCCGGGCAGGCAAATCCAGCACCCCCGGTAGGTCCGGCTTTGGGTCAGCACGGGATTAACATTATGGCCTTCTGCAAGGAGTACAATGAGCGTACTGCCAAGCAGGCCGGCTCCATTATCCCGGTTGAGATAACAATCTATAGTGATAGGTCCTTTAAATTTATTACCAAAACACCACCGACAACTGATTTATTAAAGAAGGCTTTAGGTGTGGAAAAGGGGGCTAGCACCGCCGGTCACCAAAATGTGGAAAAGGTATTAACCCGTGCCCAACTGCGTGAGATAGCCCAGCTTAAAGCCCAGGATCTAAATGCTAATGATATTGAGGCGGCAGAGCGGATAGTTATGGGTACCGCCCGAAGTATGGGCATTAAAGTGGAGTAAAGATGGCAAGACACGGTAAGAAATACCAAGAGGCGATTAAACTGCTTGATAGGACAAGGGATTATCCTCCTCAGGAGGCTATTGAGCTGGTTAAAAAGATGGCTAATGCCCGGTTTGATGAGGTGGTTGAACTCCATCTTCGGATGGGTGTTGACCCCCGGAATGCCAGCCAGCAGGTACGAGGGGTTGCTCTTCTACCACATGGTCTGGGGAAAGAGGTGCGGGTTTTAGTCTTTGCTCAGGGTGAAGCAGAGAAGGTTGCCCAGAAAGCCGGGGCAGATATTGTTGGCGCTGATGAGCTGGTTAAGAAAATAGAGGACGGCTGGTTGGAATTTGATGCTACTATAGCAACCCCTGATATGATGGGCAAGGTGGGCAAGCTGGGCAAGGTGCTGGGGCGGCGTGGGCTGATGCCTAATCCAAAATCGGGTACTGTTGTTGCTGCCGATGACTTACCTAGAGTAATAGAGGATGCCCGCAAGGGTCGTGTGGAATTTAAACTGGATAAAACAGCCATCATTCACCTGCCATTGGGCAGGGTCAGTTTTGACAGTGATAAGCTAATGGCTAACCTATCGGCGGTAATTGAGGCAATAATGAAGGCTAAGCCAAGTAGCGCTAAGGGGCAATATGTTAAAAGCGCCTTTTTGGCTACTACCATGGGTCCTAGCGTTAAACTTGACTTGAAGACTGCACTAACCTTGAGTGCTGTTTAAAAGAATTAATAATTGAATATTCTTTACTGAGTCTCATCCTGAGACAGCAGGTGTCTAGTCTATGACTTAATTTTATGCCTGCCGAGGATAAGGGCGTACAATATTTAATTCAAGTCCTTATGCCGCAGGCATGGGGGCTTTTTAGTATATAAGAGTTAGGAGGTGTAAGGATGCGTCGGGAACAGAAAATGCGGATTGTCGACGAGCTAAAGGAGGCTATATCTAAATGTAGCTTGGGTATTTTAACAAACTATCAGGGGCTTTCAACTTCCGAGATTACTGTCATGCGTCGAAAACTCAGGCAAATGGGTATTGAGTACAGGGTGGTAAAAAATACCTTGGCTCGTTTTGCCGCTGAGAAGGCAGATAAGGATTTCCTTAGCGACAGCTTTGAAGGGCCGGTGGCTGTTGCCTTTAGCTACGGCGATGTAGTTGAGCCAGCCAAAGCCTTGCTTGATTATATCAATAGCTCAAATATAGCCCTGAGTATCAGGAGCGGCTTTTTAAGTGATAGGTTGCTTACTTCAGATGAGGTAAAAATCCTGGCTAAAACACCATCAAGAGAGGTGTTGCTAGCCCAGGTAATATCCGGGATGCAGGCGCCCATTGTTGCCCTATTAAACTACCTTGCCAGCCCATTAAGGGATACCATAGGAATATTACAAAATAGAATTAAACAATTGGAGGGAGGATAAAATGTCAGAAGAAAAAGAAACTAAAACAGCCAAGGAGAAGGAAGTAAAAAAGACAGCTACGGCACAGGAAGTTATAGATAAAATCAAGGGTATGACCGTGCTTGAGCTAGCCCAGTTGGTAAAAGCCATGGAATCTGAATTTGGCATCAGTGCTGCGGCTGTAGCAGCGCCGGCTGTAGCAGCGCCGGCTGGAGCAGCCGCCGCTCAAGCTGAAGAGGAGAAGACAGAATTCAACGTGATTCTAAAAGAGGTGGGGGCTAATAAAATTAATGTCATCAGGGCGGTGCGTGAGCTAACTGCTTTAGGCTTAAAGGAGTCTAAAGACCTGGTAGAGTCTGCCCCCAAGGCGGTAAAAGAGGGAGTTAGCAAGGACGATGCGGCGGCAGCCAAAGCTAAACTGGAAGCGGCCGGTGCTACCGCAGAGATTACATAAAAACCTACTTGAAAACAGCATCAGAAAGATATATAGTTATTGCCGAATGGTACTCCAGTAGGGGTAGGTTTGGCTATGCCACATACGGATTTGGGGATAGTGATGGGCTTGGGTGGGCTGTTTATCCTCCTCGGAGTGGGGGCGTTTCTCTGGGGCAGGAAGGAGGAAAGGGACTACTATAAAGCCATGTCCGCCCGCTCTGATGTGCGGGAGTATATGGAGCATACGCCAGAGAGGCCTGAACCAGGAGCATTAAAGATAGGTGGCTTAATCACCTTTATTGTTGGTCTGGTTATGCTCCTTATGGGTGGTGCCTTCTGGCTCTGGGGCTGAGGATAAGGCATCAACTATAGACTGGGGGGCTTTGACTGGCTTCTTGCCGATAGTAACCTCATCAGGCAATATCATTCCGGTGGAGATGACTATTTTCAGAGCTTCATCAATCGTTATATCAGTGCGAGTAATTTTATCCTCGGTAACTATTTCAAAGAAGCCTGATGTTGGCACCGGTGCTGTCGGGATGTAGAGAGCATAGAGCTTTTTCCCCGATTTATCAGTTATCTCGTTGGTGATAAAGGCTATAGTCGTCATCCCTTCTCTGGGGAATTCTACAAAGACCACCTCCCTGAAGGCAGCCTTGTTCATCCCTGCCCCGGAGAGCCCCTCAACAACCTGTTTGGCGCCGATATAGATCTGCCGGAAAACTGGCACCCTGGTTAGCAATGATTCAAAATAGCGTATTATTCTCTTACCCAGATAGTTGCTAGCGATAATCCCGGTAATGTATATCAGGACCAGAAAGATGGCAAAGCCAAGCCCCGGGATTTCCCTGCCAAATATGGCGTTAATTACCGGCTGGATGAGGTTATCCACGCTTGAGAAAACCCACCACAGAATCCATACCGCGATAGCCAGAGGAATAACAAGCAGAAGGCCAGCCAGAAAATTTTTCCTAAGTCTTCTTAAAATCCAGTGCCCGGTTGATTCACCTTTTTTCTTCATTATGCTCCACTTTCTAGTTAAACCATGCGCCTCGGTCGGTACTGGATGGCTTCGGCGATGTGGTTTGCCCTAATTATATCACTATTCTCCAGGTCAGCGATGGTGCGCGCCAGCTTCAATATGCGGTGGAAGGCGCGGGCGGAGAGGTAAAGCTGCTTCATAGCCGCCTTAAGCAGGCCCTGGGCAGCCTCCTCCGCCTGGCAGAATTCCCTGACCTCGAGCGGTGTCATTTCGTTATTGGAGGTAAGCATAGTTCCCTTAAAGCGTTTGTTTTGTAGGGTGCGGGCAGCGGTAACCCTGGTTTGAACCCTTTTTGATTCCTCACCCAGCCTGTCATCGGACAGCTTCTCGTAGTCAATATGGGGTACCTCAATAAATATATCAACCCGGTCAAGAAATGGCCCGCTGATGCGCTTTTGGTAGCGAGATACTAAGCCGGGATGACAGGTGCACTGTCGGAAGGGGTCGCCGTAGTAGCCACAGGGGCAGGGGTTCATAGCCCCTACCAGCATAAAATTGGCCGGAAAGGTCAGACTGCCCTTTGCCCGGCTGATGGTAACCAGCTTATCCTCAAGGGGTTGACGCAGTATCTCAAGCAGTGAGTGCCCGAATTCAGGCAGCTCGTCAAGGAAAAGAACCCCACGATGACTGAGGCTTATTTCACCGGGTCTTGGCCAGTGCCCGCCGCCTACCAGACCGGCATTGGAGATGGTATAGTGAGGAGAGCGAAAGGGTCGGTTTCTGATAAGAGGGGTATCTTGAGGCAGTAGCCCGCTGGCACTATAAATCTTGGTAACCTCAATGGCTTCCTCATTGGTCATGGGGGGTAATATCCCAGGCAGTGAACGTGCCAGTAGTGTCTTGCCACTCCCCGGGGGACCGCACATTATTACATTGTGTCCTCCAGCAGCGGCTACCTCTAAGGCACGCTTGACATGCTCCTGCCCCTTAATGTGGGCAAGGTCAACAACCGGTCGTTCTGGCGGGGCATCTTCTTTAACCTCAACCGGTTTATACTCAGGGGGTGGTGTTTCACCCTGTAAATAACTGGTTAGCTGGACCAGTGAGGTAAAGGGCATAATTTTGGCACCTTCAACCAAGGAAGCCTCTCCGGCATCGGTATGAGGTACAACGATACTGGCTAATCCCTTCTGATAAGCCAAAGCAACCATGGATAAGATACCATTAGTATGGCGCAAGCTGCCATCCAGTGACAGCTCACCGAGAAAGAGTGTCTGAGCAACATCAGCCGATAACTGCTCTGAGCTGAGAAGGATGCCGACAGCGATAGGCAAATCATAAGACGGACCAGCCTTCTTAAGGTCAGCCGGTGCTAGATTAACAACAATACGCTTCATCGGGAAGGCATAACCAGAGTTTCGGATGGCTGCCCTAACTCGCTCTTTGGCTTCCTGGACAGCGGCATCAGGCAGGCCGACAATGGTAAATGAAGGCAAACCGGGGGAAATATCTACCTCAACCTCAACGGTGGCTCCTTCTAATCCTACGAGAGCGCAGCTTATTACCTTGGCTAGCATATTGTTCCTGCCCACTATGTTACCCTTAAGCCTTCAGGGTGTCAATTGTAAAAGAAATAATTATTACTGGGTAGAGGTGTATTGATTATACACCATAAATAGGTTATACTTAGGATATAATGTATGCTTTTTCATCTTTTACCGGTAAGTATTTTCATAGGCGGAATAGCACCTGTGTTAATGAAATACGATGCCCTGTGGAAGGCATACCCATAGCTATGAAAAACGCTGGCACGGTAAGCCGGTTAGTGCCAGTGCCACTAGTATAATTCACTGAGCATTCTACTACTCTCTTGAGTAACCACAAAGCACAGTAACTTACTTAAAGCTTCTCAAGCAGAAATAATAAGGGCAGATTACATTAACACAATAAGTGAATGGGAGAGGAAAGGTGACTACTACTAATCTTAAAATAATTCGCCTTCGTTTGGAGAATGACCGCAAACGTCTGGCCGAGCAACTGGAACAACTAAGAGCCAGCCGCCCCACAGATAGCCGGCGTGAGGGTAGCCCTTTCGGTAAAAGGGAGGAGGAGGCTACCGAGACCGCTGAGTTGGAGAATCGGATGGCTCTGGAAAAACGTATAATAGACCAGCTAGCTGGGATAGATAATGCTCTAGACAAGTTTAAAAAGGGAAGCTATGGTATATGTGAAAGCTGTGGTAAGTCCATTAACCCAGCCCGCTTGGAAGCACTACCCCAAGCCACTCTGTGCATGAGTTGTAAGGCTACTCAGGCAAAGAATGCAAAAGCTTAAGAGCCTTCAGGATATCTGGCGGCGTAATGCAGTCTTTTTAATCACTGCCCTGCTGGTGGTGGTCGCTGACCAGCTAAGTAAACTCTGGATAAGGTCCAACCTTGCTTTAGGGGAATCAATACCTGAGACGGGGTTTTTGCGTCTGACCCATATCCAAAACACCGGGGCTGCCTTTGGCTTATTTCAGGGTAATTCTTTAACACTAGCCATAATCGCCATAATCGGAAGCGTCGTTATACTTTTTCTTGTCTTCTTTATGTACCGCCGATTCCATATTCTAAGTACTTTGCTCGGTAAACTATCATTAGGCCTTATTCTTGGTGGTACGCTAGGTAACCTGATTGACCGACTCAGATACGGAGGCTATGTTACCGACTTCATTGATTTCAGCTTCTGGCCAGCATTCAACATTGCCGACTCATCGGTAGTTGTTGGCTCTTTCTTTCTCGCCTACTCACTTATTCGATTCGCCAGACATAGTGAACCCTCGGATGGAAAAAGTACTTAATTTTATCGCTGATAAAACAGGAGTTCGGCTGGACAGGTATGTAAGCGAAAAGCAGCCGGAGCTTTCCCGAACATTTGCCCAGAAACTCATTGCCGATGGCTACATTACCGTAAATGGTAAGGTGGCTAAAGCAAGCCTAAAACTTAATATCGGCGATAGGCTGACGATTACCCTGCCACCCCCCGAACCAAGCCACCTTATAGCTGAAAATATTCCCTTAAATATAATCTATGAGGATAAAGACCTGCTGGTAGTAGACAAGCCGGCCGGGCTTACTGTTCACCCGGCACCAGGGCACCCAAACCATACCCTGGTTAATGCTATGTTAGCTCATTTCCCTGACCTACCAACCAGTGGTGATTTAATGCGACCGGGTATTGTCCATCGTCTGGACAAAGACACCTCAGGGCTGATGCTGGTAGCCAAAAACAGGGTAGCCCTTAATAAACTGGCAAACCAGTTTAAATCACGCTCAGTGTTAAAAGCTTACCTTGTTTTGGTCAGGGGGCACCTATCCCCAGCAAATGGCTTTATTGAAGCTCCCATCGGGCGTGACCCCCGAAACCGAAAGCGTATGGCAGTAGTAGCTAAAGGACGGGATGCCCGTACTGAATATCGCGTTATTAAATATATAGGCGATTGCACCCTGCTTGAAGTAAAACCAGAAACCGGCCGCACCCACCAGATAAGGGTTCATTTATCAGCCATCGGCTATCCTGTAATCGGCGATACCACCTACGGGGTAAAATCAGCCTTTCTATCACGGCAGTTTGTTCATGCTTGCCGCTTGGGCTTCAAACTGTCATCCAGCGGACAATATAAAGAGTTCACTTCCGAACTACCGTCTGATTTGGAGCAGGCGCTAGAAAAGATAACGCTATAATTTAGTGGAAAACAACCTATCCCCTGACCCCTTCCCTTGTTAGGGAAGGGGAATATTTTTTAAGAGGGGCTAGTGCCCCTCTTTCTTGTATTTCCCCCTCTCCTATTAGGAGAGGGGGATTAAGGAGGTGAGGTCAATCTTTAATTAAAAAAACGAAACACTGGGAAAGATAGCCTAGAATGTTATCTGTCAGGGTGGTAGAATATGACAATGCATTCCTTATCCGACAACCGAGAGGATATAGTACAGAAGAAGAGGGAAGGCATCGCCCTTGAATTCGCCAGCTTCTGGAGGAGGTTTGCCGCCTCCATGATTGACCTCTTCTCCGTGGCTGTTATATGTTCCATTATAATACTCATCTTTTCCCCGTATCAATGGTTTGGTTTCGACCTCTTCCGGGGCACAGAAAAGGTTTTCGATGAGCCTCTGTGGCGCGCCCTGCCCTATCTAATTGCCGGCAACCTGTTGTCTCTTCTGGTCAATATCACCTACTTCGTCGCCTTCTGGGTGTGGCGGGGGCAGACGCCGGGCAAGATGCTATTAAACATAAAGCTGGTGCGAACAGACAGTTCAAATATAACCTTCGTCGTCGCTTTACTCAGGTATCTGGGCTACATCGTTTCCGGTTCTGTTTTGTTCATTGGTTTTATCTGGATTGCCTTTGACAGCCGCAAGCAGGGCTTTCACGACAAGATGGCTGATACCTATGTGGTCAAGATACCCCCAGCCCCCGTCACCGCCCCGGCTACCAGACCGAGCGTGGGGGGATAGGGGAGGAGGGAGATAGAGATTTAAGATGACTAAACCGGTTCGTGTTCGCTATGCCCCCAGCCCCACCGGCTATCCCCATGTGGGCAATATCAGGACTGCCCTGTTTAACTGGCTCTTTGCCCGCCACCACGGTGGTAGTTTTATCATCCGCATTGAGGATACCGATGTCGCCAGAAGGGTGGAGGGGGCGGTGGAGGCTATCCTTGAGGCTCTTCGCTGGTTGGGTCTGGATTGGGACGAGGGGCCTGAGGTGGGTGGTAAATATGCCCCCTATTTCCAGTCGGAGCGACTTAAGCTATACCAGTCTGCCGCCAAGCGTCTGGTGGAGCAGGGCGACGCCTATTACTGCTACTGCACCCCGGAGCGCCTGGAGGAGATGCGGGCGGAACAAATCAGGCTCAAGCAACCGCCGGGCTACGACCGCCGCTGTCGCGAGCTTTTGGCGACCAGCAGCGTGCTGAAGTTTATGTCCGGTGCCAAGCGGGTAGTTCGTTTTAGAACTCCTTTAGAGAAGCAGACTGCATTTACCGATTTAATCCGGGGAGAGGTAACCTTTGAAAACGCCAACATTGATGACTTTGTCCTGCTCAAATCGGATGGCTACCCCACCTATCACTTAGCCAGCGTTGTTGATGACCACCTTATGGAGATAAGCCACGTCCTGCGGGCTGAGGAGTGGCTATCCAGCACCCCCCGCCACCTGATGCTCTACCAGGCTCTTGGTTTTAAGCCACCTCAATTCGCTCACCTGCCAATACTGCTGGGCACTGACCGCTCTAAATTAAGCAAGCGCCACGGGGCAGTATCCATAAACGAATATCAAACACAGGGCTATCTGCCTGAGGCGATGGTGAACTTCCTGGCTCTCCTGGGCTGGTCCCTGGATGATAAGACCGAGATTATGTCCCGTAAAGAGCTTATAGATAGCTTTTCCCTGGAGCGGGTGAGCCAGACAGCCGCCATCTTCAACCGGGAGAAGCTGGACTGGATGAACGGAGTCTACATCCGCAGCCTGAGCCTGGAAGATTTCACCCAGCGAGCAATCCCCTTCCTAGAAAAAGGCTTACCTGCCGAAGTTAAGCGCCCACTCTCCGTTGATTATGTTAAACAAATAACACCCCTGTTTCAGGAGAGAGCCAAAACCCTGGCTGAAATGTCGGGGCTTACCGAGTTATTCTTTATTGATGAGCTTAGCTATCAGCCTGAGTTGCTGATAGTCAAAAAGATGAACCAAGAACTAGCCATAAAAGCCCTGAAAACATCGTTAGTAAAACTTAAGAATCTGCCGGTCTTTGACGAAGAATCCCTGGAGGCGACACTCAGACCACTGGCTGAAGAACTGGAGCTCAAGACGGGGCAGCTATTCGGCACACTGAGGGTAGCCGTTACCGGGCGGACAGAAGCGCCACCGCTGTTTCAAACAATGGCAGTTCTGGGTAAAGAATGTTGTATTAAACGTATCAAAGAGGCTCTGAAAAAGCTGAAAGCAACGCCTGAAGACTCCGATAACAAATAAATACCCTCATAAGTACCCAATAAATCAAATGAGGTTTAGCAAGTGAGCTCTCCAAAACCCAACTATCTATCTTTATACCAATCCGGTGAACTTGAGAAGCGGGCAGGTGATTTGTGGGCACGATTGGCATCGTGTGACATCTGCCCCAGGGAGTGCCGTGTTAATCGGCTTAAAGGTGAGTTGGGCTTCTGTCACTCTGGCTACCAGCCCATAGTCGCTTCGTTCTGCGACCACCACGGAGAGGAGCCGGTCCTTTCCGGCAGCCGGGGGTCGGGGGCAATATTCTTTGGTAACTGCAACCTCAGATGTGTTTATTGCCAGAACCATCAGATAAGCCAGGACTGGCAAAGACAGAAAGCTAACGAGACAGACTGCTCCACTCTTGCCAAGCACATGCTCTACCTTCAGGATGAGCTGGACTGCCATAATATTAATTTTGTTTCACCATCGCACTTTGTGCCCCAGATTGTAAGGGCATTACTGGAGGCAATACCTATGGGGCTTAAAATACCATTGGTCTATAACACCAACAGCTATGATTCCATAAGAACCCTGAAGGAGCTTGACGGTATTATAGATATCTATCTGCCCGACCTGAAATACGCTTCTGATACTTGGGCTTATAAACTCTCGGAAGTGCCAGATTATGTCAATAACGCCCGAAAAGCCATCAAGGAGATGCACCGGCAGGTTGGAGATTTAGTATTTGACGGGTCTGGAATAGCACAACGGGGGCTAATCGTGCGCCACCTTATCCTGCCCAATGGCTTGGCTGGCAGCCGGGAGTCTCTCACCTGGCTGGCAAAGGAGCTCTCCACCAAGGTCACTGTTAGCCTGATGTCCCAATACCACCCGACACATCGGGCGCATCAGTTCCCATTACTATCAAGGCATATATCAACTTCTGAATATGAAGAAGCCCTCAGGGTAATGGAAGAGGTAGGCTTGGCAGAGGGCTGGGCACAGGATATGGCATCCCATAAACACTATCTGCCTGATTTTGAGCGTGAAGGGCACCCATTCCTGTTTAAATTCTAAAAGCTGAGGTAGCTTAGTATAACTGGCTTACCTCTTGCGGTTAACAAAGGCAAAATGGATTTTTAGACCGTTTCGCTTTTTGTCCTTCTTGTTCACATTATCAATAAATTCTCTCAGCTCTATTTTCTTTTTCTCACCCATAGATACACCCCCGTCACAATCTAAATTTTAATTATATCAGTTTTTTTACTAATTACAAAATATGGCACCCTATTCCTGCTGGCACTTGGAGCAGAAGTAACTGCCGCGCTGGCGGATAGGGATACGTTCAATAGTTGTACCACAGACAGGGCAGGGTTTGCCACCACGATGGGCAACCCGGAACTGAAAATGGGCGGTGCCGGTTTCACCACCGGGACGGAAATAGGTACTTACGCTGGCGCCTTTATTGCCGATAGCCATCAATAATACATTCTGAATTGCCTGATGCAGTCGCTTAATTTCCTCTCGGGAAAGGCTGTTAGCCGGCCTTAGTGGGTGGATTCCGGTGGCAAATAGTGCTTCATCGGCATACATATTGCCTATGCCAGCGATAAAACACTGGTCAATAAGCACTGCCTTAATCGGTGCTTTGCTTTTTGAGAGACGCCTAGCTAGCAACCGAGGTGTAAAGTCAGACTCCAGCGGCTCGGGGCCGATTTTGCCTAAAATGCTGTCTTTATCCTTTACCAACTGCATAGTGCCAAATTTTCTAGGGTCACGGAAGAAAATACTGGTACCATCATCCAGATGGATTATAGCCCTGGTATATTCGGGCGGTGTATCTTTACCAATAATCAGAGAACCGCTCATCTTAAGATGGATTATCAAAGAATCGCCACCGCTCAGGCTAAAGATTAGATGCTTACTGCGTCTAGCTACCCCGCTTATCCGCCGCCCCAGAATACGCGAGTAGAATTCGGCAAGCGAAGGCTGTCGTAGCATTTTATTCCAGAACAGGGTTACGCCACTGATATTTCTACCGACAACATAGGGTAACAGCTCATTCTTTATTGTTTCTACTTCAGGAAGCTCTGGCATCTTTACTATCTATTATATTTTTCCTCTTTGTATGAATTCCTTTTTAGAGCGCAGCACGAGCACGAATAATAATATAAACAAAAGCAGAAGCGGGGGAAATAAAAAGTTGTGAAATAAAAAGCTGTAATAACCACCAATAATAAAAGGTATGAATACTAATACTGCCCCGGTCAAAGAAAGCCACCAAAATTTGCGAAGCAGTAGGCATACACCGGTAAAGATACCTATTAAGCTAGGACTAAATTGAATAAAAAGTATCAGTATGCTTTCGCTGTCAAACATCCCATATATAATTATATTTCCCCAGTCTATATAAATCTCTCCAAAAAAGTAATTGTAAAGGAAAGGGTATAGGAAACCGGCGATTATATACAAAATGCCAGCAACAGCAGGTGTCCTTGTCTTTTTGATAATCGCTTGGTCTTGAGGGCGTTCTCTCCTTTTTAATACTAATAGGTAAACGTAGAATATGATTAAACCGAGTAAGCCAATGATAAGTAACAATGAACCAATCCCCCATGGAACCAAGGCTTCCCATATATAGGAAGCAATAAATGATGCAATACCAGCTAAAATAAGTATAAAGCTGACAGTCTTTAAATATTTCATTTTGACTTCCTAAACTAAATGTATTTTATTCCATCTGCCCCCAGTTTTTGCCAATTTTAATATCCACTTTCAGCAGGACAGTAAGCTCCAGAGATGTGGACATTATATGTGGCACCAGTTTACTCATTTCATCCAGCTCCTCCTCAGGCACCTCAAATATAAGCTCATCGTGCACCTGAAGCAGGAGCTTGCTTTTTAGCTTCCGTTTTGCCATCTCCCCATCCAGCCTGACCATAGCCACTTTGATAATATCAGCCGATGTCCCCTGTACCGGCATGTTTATTGCCATACGCTCAGCAGCCTCCCGCAAGATGCGGTTTGATGAAAGTATCTCCGGGATGGCGCGTCTTCTACCAAATACCGTTTCAACATAGCCCAGCTCCCTTGCCTTTTTCTTGGTAGACTCAAGGTACAGCTTAACCTTGGGGTGTTTTTCAAAATAGGAGGCGATAAACCGCTCAGCCTCCTCCCGTGAAAGTTCGGTAGCCTGCTCTAACCCATAACCGCTCATACCATAGATAACACCGAAATTGACTGTCTTTGCCAGACGCCGCATATCTGGTGTAACCTCGGTAGCAACCACTCCAAACAGCCGGGCGGCGGTAGCGGCATGGATGTCTCCATCCCGGTGAAAGGTCTCCAGCAGAGCCGGGTCCTGGGACAGATGAGCCAGAACGCGAAGGTCAATCTGTGAGTAGTCCGCAGACAGCAGGTAACAGCCGGATGGGGCAATAAACGCCTGTCTTATCTCCCGGCCCTGCTCACTGCGGACCGGGATATTCTGCAGATTGGGCTCGCTTGAGGAAAGCCGGCCGGTAGCCGTCCGTGTCTGGTTAAAGCTGGTATGCAGTCGCCCCGTCTTGGAATTAATCAAGCCAGGCAGGGCATCAATGTAGGTTGACTTGAGTTTGCTCAGCTGGCGATACTCCAGAATCAGCTCTATTATCGGGTGGACGCCGCGCAGTTCCTCAAGAACTGAGGCGCCGGTAGAATAGCCGCTCTTTGTCTTACGGGCTGGGGGCAGCTTCAACTCACCAAACAGGATGGGTCCTAACTGCTGTGGCGAGTTTATATTGAAGCGGTGACCGACATTACTATAAATCTCAGTCTCCAGCTCGAGCAGTCTTTTACCGAGACGATGTGACATCTGCCTCAGCAGGTCAGTATTCAGGGCTACCCCATTCCTTTCCATATGCATCAGCACCGGTACCAGTGGCATCTCAACCTCTGAAAACAGCTGCCATAACCCCTGTTTATGTAGCTCAGCGTCAAATATCTCAGCCAGCCGCCTAGTCATATCGGCATCGGCACAGGCATAATCCTTAGTTTTAGAAACCTCAACCTGAGATATGCAAATCTGCTTTGCCCCGGAGCCAATAAGCTCAGTGATAGGCGTCATTTCAATACCCAATTTACTGAAGGCAAGGGCTTTCAAGCTCAGTGATTTCTCGCCCAGAAGGTGGGCGGCAACCATGGTATCAAAGGTAAGGTTTCCCACATTTACACCGTGTTCAGCCAGCACTGTCATATCATACTTGCCGTTGTGAGCCATCTTAGCCAGTCTGCTATCTTCCAGAATGCCCTTGAGCTTATCAGTAACCTGCTCCAGCGACAGCTGTTCCACCTGCTCCCAGCCAGCATGACCTACTGGAATATAGTAAGCCTCACCGGGCACCGATGAAAATGATATGCCCACCAGACGAGCTAACATTGGATTAAGACTGGTTGTCTCGGTATCAAAGGCAAGGGATTTAGCTTTTTTAAGGCGACTGGCTAGCTCATCAAGGGCTGAGGTGGTACAGATAACATTATATTTACACTCGGGCTGCGGCTCGCTTTTAGCCGGGGTGCTGATGTCCGGCGCCGCCTCTTCCACTTCGGATAGCCTGGGAAGCAGGCTGGCAAATTCAAGCTCCCGGAAAAGCTCGGCTACCTTCTGCCGGTTGAAATTGCTGAGCTTTGACGCTTCCAAGCCAAGCTTGACCGGCAATTCGGTAACAATGGTCGCCAACTCCTTGCTCCTGCGGGCGACATCTTCATTATCCCGCAAACGAGCCCTCAGCTTTTCCGGGGTAACCCCGTCTATATGGGCATAAATCTGCTCTATACCGCCAAACTGCTGGATAAGCTTAATCGCCGTCTTATCACCGATGCCAGGGACACCAGGGATGTTATCCGATGGGTCACCTACCAGTGCTTTCAGGTCGGCTATATGCTCCGGGCTAACACCATATTTCTGGCTTACGGTTTCACCATCATAGAGCATGGCATCAGAAAAGGAGCCCCTTGGCTTGGGATAGAAGACCTTCACCCGGGGCGATACCAACTGCATGGCATCGGCATCGCCGGTGACAATAACAGTATCAATGCCCTGCTCGCTTGCCTGGTGGCTGAGACTGCCCAAGACATCATCGGCTTCATAGCCCTCCATCTCAAAGATGGGCAGGTCAAAGGCTTCAACAAGCTGTTTTACCCTTCCCAGCTGGCTTACCAGCTCCGGCGGCATCTCCGGGCGGTGTGCCTTATAGCGGTCATACAATTGGTGGCGGAAGGTAGGACCTCTCTTGTCAAAGGCAACGGCATAATGCGTCGGTTTCAGCTCACCTATCGCCTTGAGTAGCATGCTGGTAAAGCCGTAGACAGCACCCACCACCTCTCCGGTCTTGCTTACTGTTAGCGGCGGCAGGACATGATAAGCCCGGTGAAGCAGGGCATTACCATCAATGAGCAATAGCAGTGGCTTTTTCATAGTCTAATTATAACAAACGAGAGGGTTACGATAGAAGATAGGCTTAATGTAAGTCTATTTCCCTTCTGGTTCCTCTACCTTCTCAACCTCAATGGTGCACTCCGTTACCAGTGCCGCAACAGCACCTATAGCCGCCAGTACTGGAGCGGCTATAATACCAACTGCCGCCACTGGTGCCCCAACCGATAACGGAATTTCCAGCAGGATTTTTTCATTATGAATCAGCCGCACCCTTCTTATGTTACCTTCATGGATGAGCTTCTTGACCTTGTCTACCAATTCACTACCCGATACGGTAAACCTTTCCTTTACTGTCACCTTCATCTCCCCCGCTTTTCGTCACTATATTAAGTAAGTGAGTTTTTATTATCAATTGTTCAAAGGGTACTAATCCGGAAACCAAACTTAATCTTATTTTTCAATACTATCGCTTATCATTATTTAATGATATACTATGGGACATAATATCTGCAACCAGGTGACCAATTGAAGGGGAAAGACCTACTTTCAGTATCCGACCTAGATAGTGAAGATATCCGCCTTTTAATATCAGATACCCTGGATATGAAAGCCAGCGGCTGGACATCCACACTTAGCGGGAAGTCGCTAGCTCTCCTGTTTGAAAAGCCATCGCTCAGGACACGGGTCAGCTTTGAGGTGGCAATGAGACAACTGGGCGGGGAGGTCATCTATCTATCACCGGCTGAAGTTGGTCTTGGTAAACGTGAGTCAGTACCAGATGTAGCCCGGGTGTTGAGCCGCTATGTTGACATTATTGCCGCCCGCACCTTTGCCCACCAGACCCTGGAGATTCTGGCTAACCATGCCAGTGTGCCGGTAATAAATGCCCTATCCGACCTGGAGCACCCCTGTCAGGCGTTAGCTGACCTGTTCACCATCTATGAGAAGAAGGGCGAACTAAAGGGCCTGACTCTAGCCTTTATTGGCGATGGTAACAATGTGGCACACAGCCTCATACTTGCCGCCTCCCTTAGCGGAATAAATTTCAGATTTTCCTCCCCTAAAGGCTACCAGATTCAGGATAAGATATTGCTCCTGGCTCAAGAATATGCCAGGGACAGCGGTGCCCAAATATTATGCACCAAAGAACCGCAACAGGCAGTGAGTGGCGCCGATATAGTTTATACCGATGTCTGGACAAGTATGGGACAGGAGAAAGAGGCTGAGAAACGGTATCAAGCCTTTGCCAGCTACCAGGTTAACAGCAAGCTACTTTCATCAGCCAAGGAAGATGCTATAGTGATGCACCCCTTACCAGCGCACCACGGCGAAGAGGTAGCAGAGAATATTTTAAATAGTCCAGCTTCAGTGGTCTTTGACCAGGCAGAGAACAGGATGCACCTTGAGAAAGCGCTACTGGCAGAAATACTCGGCGGCCTTGAGATACCACTGGCTGGCTATCATTAAGGGGAATAATATGAATGTTTTAATAACCATAATCTACCGGGGTTGGGCGCCAATTCTGATAACAATATTGGCAATAATTGGCCATGTATATGAATGGCCCATTGAACTCCTGGCTACAGTCCTGGGTGTTATACTGATTTTCGGCATAATAACAGCAGCCGTTGGCATAAGAGAGAAGGAGCTGGAACGTTCATCTCAGAGGCTAAAGGAGCTGGGTGGATATTTTGTCCGCCGCTTTATGGGCGACTCATCGCTATCTATCTTCGCCATTATTAACAGTCTATTCAAGACTGATGACCCCAAATTGTGGGACTGGGCAAGGGCTTGTGATATGTCCCAGCGCGTTTTTAATACCTGGTGCAGTAGCTTTATTAGCCGGGTGGAAACCGATACCAGAACTGGCAGGTTTGGTATTTACCTGCGTAGCTACCTGAATGAGCTATGGTTAATGACCAGCCTCTACCATGAATACATAGAACAGTTCCACGAAATTGCAGAGAAGATAGAGATACCGCAGGAGACTATAGACCAATACCGAAGGTTTACTACAGAATATAATGCCTTCGTTAAGCAGTTTCAGGAATCAATCAGCGAAATTAAAAAGGTCACTAGAACCGAGATAGAGCCGCCTAGTGTCAAGCCGGCCTATGAGTTAGTCAGAATTCCCGTAAAACAAACCCAGCCAAAGCAGAGGAAATAGAGAAGAGAAATTAGTTTATCTTAGACACCATAAAAATCCAAAATTAAGTAATGATTGGAGAAAAGGATTTTGGCGACACCCCTTGAAACCAGCTTTGACTGTGAGCAGCCTATGACGGAGGTGTCATTTGGCAAGCCAATAGTAGCTATTGTCGGCAGGAAGAACGTGGGCAAATCCACCCTGTTAAATCGGCTAGCTGGTAAACAGATAGCTATTGTTGAAGACCTGCCGGGAACAACCCGCGACCGTATATTCGCCAATGTTTCCCAAGAGGGGGCTGAATTTACCATAGTTGATACCGGTGGCTTTGAGTTCAAACCGGACTCCGACATTACCCAGGCAGTCAATGAGCAGGTAAGAGCCGCCATAGATGAGGCTGATGTTATCGTCTTTCTAACTGATGTTAAAGATGGGGTAACAACTTCCGACCTGGATATCGCTGATTTGCTCCGCAGTTTACAAAAACCCATATTACTAGCAGTTAACAAGGTGGATAACGACCGCCTTGAAGCCGAGGTAGCAGAATTTTTTACCTTGGGTTTTGGAGAGCTACTGCCCATCAGTGCCTATCATGGGCGGGGTATTTCTGAGCTATTAGATAAGATTATCTCACTACTGCCAACCAAACCGCCGCTCACAGCCAAGCCAGAGGTTATAAAGCTGGCTATCGTTGGTCGACCCAATGTGGGTAAGTCAATGCTATTAAATGCCCTTTTAGGCAAGGAGCGGGCTATTGTTAACGATATCCCAGGCACCACCCGAGATGCTATAGATACACTACTTGACTTTAGAGGGCAAAGTGTGTTAATTATTGATACGGCTGGTATCAGACGGCGGGGACGGGTTGATGTTGGAGTAGAGTATTATAGTGTCATCCGTGCCCTTAGAGCTATAGACCGAGCTGATATAGCTCTATTAGTGCTTGATGCCACTGAGCTGGTTACAGCCCAGGATATGCACATTGCTGGCTATATACAACAGGCATCTAAGGGAATTATACTACTAGTTAATAAATGGGACCTAGCCGTGGGTTTAAATAAAGCCGAATGCAGTAAATATATCAAAGGCAAGCTCAAGTTTGTGGCTTATGCACCAATTATGTATATCTCAGCCAAATTTGGGCAGGGAATAGGCAGGATTATTCCTCAGGCTTACTTGATATATCAGGAAAGGCTTAAGCGTATACCCACTGCCGAGGTCAATAGCGTTATCCAGCAAGTAGTAGCCGCTCACGCTCCACCGAGAAGCGGCAGTAAACAGTTGAAATTATTATATGCCACGCAGGCTGAGGTAAATCCACCGACCTTCATCCTTTTTGTTAATGATGCCCGGCTGATGCACTTTTCCTACCAGCGCTACCTGGAGAACAAGCTACGCCAGTCTTTCGGTTTCACTGGCACACCACTTCGTTTAGTCTTTAAAACCAGGGGTGAACAATGCTAATCGGCAAGTTCATTCTGGTAGCCATCATCGGCTACCTATTGGGCTCTATCCCCTTTGGTTTAATAGTAGCCAAACAAAAAGCCAAAATAGACATCAGGCAATATGGCAGTGGTAAAACCGGGGGCACTAACGTCCTGAGAACACTCGGCCGAAAAGCATTCCTTACCGTAGCCTCCCTGGATATATTAAAAGGAGCGCTGGCAGTAGTATTCGCCGGGCTTATAGTCGGCCATGACTATATGATAGTCGGTAATTCCGGCCTGGGACTGCTTTTTGCCCAGGTTATTGCCGCATTAGCGGCCATTGTGGGACATATCTGGCCGGTCTTCGTCAAATTCAAGGGGGGCAGGGGGGTGGCTACCTTCATTGGTGGCTTATTAGCCTTGTGCCCGGTGGCAGGATTATTCGGTGGTGAAGCCTTGATTATTAGTGCCGGCTTAAGCGGATTTGCCTCCTTAGGTTCAATTACCGGAGTCGTAGGCGCTTATGCCATACTGGTGCCGCTGACCATAGTGTATGGTTTCCCTGTTGAGTATCTGGGCTATGTTCTGATTAGTACCCTGCTTATTTTATTTGTCCACCGGGACAATATCAAGAGACTGCTATCAGGCAAGGAACGCAAGCTAAATCAGAAGTCTTAGCAGTGCAACCCAACCCATTCTACTTAAGCTAATACCAAAGACTTCTATCATCCAAAATAAAAAAGATAGGCTGAGATATGCCCAAGGTTACTATAATCGGCACCACCTCCTGGGGAATAACCCTGGGGATGGTTTTAGCCAATAAGGGACTAGAGGTCGGGCTATGGGCGCGGACTGAGGAAGAGGCTAGCAACTTAAGAAAGAAAGGGCCTGACCCACGCCAGCTACCCGGTGTTACCTTCTCAGAACAATTGACTGCTACCAGCTCGCTTAGAAGGGCTATATCCCGAACTACTGCTGTCATCCTGGCTGTGCCATCACAGACTATGCGACAGAATATAAGATTGGTTAAAGACTACCTCAAAGAATCAATGCTGATAATAAGCGCCGCTAAGGGTCTGGAGGTTGTCACCAATAAGCGCATGTCACAGGTAGTTGCTGAGGAGATAAACCCTGCTTTTCATCATAATATTTGTGTACTATCTGGCCCTAATCTATATAGGGAGATTCTCAAAGGGTTGCCGGCATCAGCAGTGGTAGCTACCGAGGATGAAGCAGTAGCTAAAAGAGCGCAGAAATTGCTATCCTCGCTTAATTTTTCAATCTACACCAATAACGATGTTATCGGGGTGGAGCTGGGTGGAGCATTAAAGAATGTAATCGCTTTAGGCGCCGGCATGGTTGATGGGCTGGGCTATGGTGATAATGCCAAGGCAGCCCTCATCACCCGGGGCTTGACAGAGATGGCAGCGCTTGGGGTCGCCCTGGGTGCCAGCCCTCTTACCCTCTCCGGATTATCCGGTCTTGGTGACCTGATAGCTACCTGTGCCAGCCCTCTAAGCCGCAATCACTATGTCGGTATGGAGTTAACCAAGGGACGAGTTCTTGAAGAGATTACCAGCTCAATGGCTGGTGTAGCTGAAGGTGTCAGTACCGCCGCCGCCGTCTGGGATATTGCCCAACAACTACAACTGGAGATGCCAATAACCGAAAAGATTTATCAAGTGCTCTATAATGGCGCCGATGCTCGCCAGATAATAACAGAGCTACTGGGAGCCAAGGGTAGACATGAACTGGCCGGTCGTAGGTGGAAGCTCTTCCCCTTTTTCAGACGACGAAGGCGTCCCAAAGCCTGAAAAGCCAGCTAAATAACAATAGTTACTTCTTTTTCTCATCCAGGGTAAAGCTTTCAGCCAGCTTTTCAAAAAGCCGACGCTGTTCCTTGGTCAACTTCTCTGGGGTTACCAGAAGCAATCTAACCATCTGGTCTCCATGCCCGTTTTTACGAAGATAGGAAACACCCTTACCCTTAAGTCGGAAAATCCTGCCCGCCTGGCTACCAGCCGGAACCTTAAGCCTTTCTTTGCCATAAAGAGTAGGCAACTCCACCTCAGTACCCAGGGCCGCCTGGGCAAAATTAATTGGTAGCTCATAGAGAATGTTGGTACCATCCCTTTTGAAAAACTGGTGCGTTAAAACCTTAATAGTTATATAAAGGTTCCCCGACGGTCCGCCCCTTTCGCCAATATCACCCTCACCGCTGAGACGCAATTCGGTTCCATCATCAACCCCGGCTGGTATTTCCAATACCATACTATGCTTATGCTTCTCCCGGCCGGTGCCCCTGCATTGAGTACAGGGCTCGGTGATAACCCTGCCCTCACCAAGGCAATGGGAGCAGGTAGCAACATTAGTAAAGCGACCAAATATGCTCTGCTGAACCCGGCTTACTCGCCCACTACCATTACAGGTAGGGCATCTACTGGGCTGGCTGCCTGGCTTGGCACCAGTGCCCTGGCACAGGGAGCACTTCTCAGTGCGAGATATATTTATTTCTTTCTGGCAGCCGAGGGCTGCCTCTTCAAAAGTAATGGTTATCTCGTTATGCAGGTCGGCGCCTCGCCTGGGACCCTGTCGAGCAGTGGCAGTAGCACCACTAAAGAAGTCATAGAAGTCTTCAAAGATACTGCCCATACCGCCAAAGCCAAAATCTTCAAAACCGCGCCCGGAGAGCCCATTAATACCGGCATGCCCAAAACGGTCGTAGGCAGAGCGCTTTTCAGGGTCGGTAAGTACCTCATAGGCTTCGTTTATTTCCTTAAACCTTGCCTCAGCTCCGTCTTCGTGGTTATGGTCTGGATGGCACTGGAAAGCCAGCTTACGAAAAGCCTTCTTTATTTCATCAGTACTGGCGTTTTTCCCCACGCCGAGCACCTCATAGTAATCCCGCTTTACTGCCATATTAATTTTTTACCTCTCCCCCTGTGTCCCCCTCTCCTTCTAGGAGAGGGGGAGGGATTAGAACGGAGGGACTGCTGTACTGCGTCCCTCTTTAACTCTCTATATTTTGGGGGCTTCATTCCATAAGTGCCCTTCGAACCAAAAGTCGTTAGGTTGCTCCAAAATTTCCAATATGGTTAAGAATTACTCCCCCAAGTCAACGATTTCATGGTTGCGTGTACAACCCCCACCACATGCCATTTCGTCTATAAACTTCTTGTTTTCCTCAGCTTCATCTTTTGTTGGCCAGAGAGTGACTGTTAGCACTCTGCACCACGCAAGAAGGGCGTACTGACCATCGCCATGTATCCACGCAGCCTTTTTGCCCCATCTTCTTTTTGCTTCTTTAAACCATACCTTGCCAGCCATCGTTATTTCCTTTACCCAAGATTCAACTTTGCTCCAAAAGTATTAATCGCCTATTTTGCACTCCTTTTCAATCACAGTTATCAAGGGGGTATAATTGCCTTTTCCAAACTCACTAAGGCCCACTAAATTCGGCAAGCTAATACCGTGTGCTTCAAACCAATTCTGATGCTTATCGATTAGGTCACTTGTACCCATCATATGGGTAGCCATAGCACTAGCAGTTTTGGTTCTTCTTAGGCATATCGGGCATCTATAACTCATTATGTTCCTCTTTTTTGAGCTAGTCGTTTTTCTTGACATTGCTCATATATTCCCACTCTAAACTTCTCTAAACTCGCCCTCCACGGTGCCTTCGTCTTCTTTGCCCGGTGGTGCTTCGCCGCCTGGAGGTGGCGCCTCACCACCCGGGGGCGGCTGCTGTCTATAGACGGCGCTGCCCACCTTCTGCATTGCTTCTGATAATTCCTGCATTGCCTTCTTTATAGCATCAATATCGCTTCCCTGCAGTGCCGAGCGCACTAACTTTATCTTCTCTTCAAGCTCTTTATTCAGCTCTCCTGGTATCTTATCCTTCTGCTCCCTTAATGTCTTTTCAGCGGTATAAGCCATGGTGTCGGCGGCGTTCTTGGTCTCTACCTCTTCACGCCGCTTGGCATCCTCAGCGGCGTGTGCCTCGGCATCCCGCTGCATCTTCTCCACCTCCGCTTTACTTAGTCCGCTGGAAGCAGTAATGGTTATCTTCTGCTCCTTACCGGTGCCTTTATCAAGAGCCTTTACACTTAATATACCGTTGGCATCAATATCAAAGCTGACCTCAATCTGAGGAATGCCCCTTGGTGCCGGCAGGATGCCATCAAGCATAAACCGACCCAGTGTTCTGTTATCGGCCGCCATCGGTCTCTCTCCCTGCAAGACATGAATCTCAACACTGGGCTGATTATCAGCCGCCGTGCTGAAAATCTGTGTCTTTGAGGTGGGGATGGTGGTATTCCGGTTGATAAGGGGGGTAGCCACCCCACCTAGGGTCTCAATGCCAAGGGTAAGCGGGGTAATATCAAGCAAAAGAACATCCTTGACCTCTCCCTTAAGCACCCCGGCCTGGATAGCAGCACCAATAGCTACTACCTCATCAGGGTTAACCCCTTTGTGGGGTTCCCTGCCGAAAAACTTTTTCACCTTCTCCTGTACCAGAGGCATCCTTATCTGCCCGCCAACTAGAACCACCTCATCAATCTGAGCCGCAGTCTTGCCAGCATCAGCTAACGCCTGTTTACACGGCCCCAGAGTCTTTTCCACCAAATCCACTACCAACTGCTCCAGCTTGGAGCGGGTAAGCGCGATGTTGAGGTGTTTGGGGCCACTGGCATCAGCGGTGATGAAGGGAAGATTCACCTCCGTTTGCTGGACAGTAGACAGCTCGCACTTCGCCTTTTCGGCAGCCTCCTTTAGCCTCTGAAGAGCCATCTTATCCTTCTTAAGGTCTATTCCCTGGTCCTTCTTAAATTCATCAATCAGCCAGTCCATAATCCTCTGGTCAAAATCATCACCACCCAGGTGGGTATCACCATTGGTTGACTTGACCTGAAAGGTGCCCTCCCCCAGCTCCAGTATGGATATATCAAAGGTACCACCACCAAGGTCATAGACGGCAATGGTCTCGTCCTTTCTCTTGTCTAATCCATAGGCTAATGAGGCAGCGGTCGGTTCATTGATTATTCTAAGAACCTTAAGCCCGGCTATCTGACCGGCATCCTTGGTCGCCTGTCGCTGGCTATCGTTAAAATAGGCCGGTACTGTTATCACAGCCTCGGTAACCTTCTCACCCAGATATGCCTCGGCATCCGTCTTGAGCTTCTGCAAAATCATGGCTGAGATTTCAGGCGGGCTATATTCTTTACCACCCATCACCACCCGCACATCACCATTAGGTGCCTTTGTCACCTTGTAGGTCTTACGTTTGGCATCCTCCTCCACCGGTAACTCCCGCCCCGCCGGCTCCCCCCATTTACGCCCCATAAACCTCTTGATGCTATAGATAGTATTTTCCGGGTTAACGATAGCCTGACGCTTAGCTACCTGTCCCACCAGCCGCTCACCGTTCTTGCTTACCGCCACTACCGAGGGAATGAGATTACCCCCCTCGGCAGAAGGAATCACCACTGGCTCCCCAGCCTCCATCACTGCTACTTCGCTAAGAGTTGTCCCTAAATCTATTCCTATCACCTTTGCCATGTTATATACTTCCTCCTTAATTGATTAAATATGAAACACGAGGATTTAATCCTGTGAAACCTTTTCTACCCCCTCGCCACTGCCAACGGCTACCTTTGCCGGTCTAATAACCCTATCACGTAACTTATAGCCCCTTTGCAGTTCCCTGACTACCACTCCCTCCTTACCCTGACCCTGCATCGCTGCTTCATGCAGGTTGGGGTCAAATGGTTTCCCCTTTGCCCTTATCGGAGTAACCCCCTGTGCCTCCAGAATGGTATGGAACTTGCGCTCAATAAGTCTAATGCCCTCTACCCAGGAGAGCTTAGCCAGTCTTGGAGGAATAGAGCTTAAAGCCCGTTCCAGGTCGTCAAGAATAGGCAGAAGGTTAAGAATAAGCACTGAATTGGCAAACTTGCTCGTCTCCTCCTTTTCCTGCTCACTGCGCCTTTTGTAGTTGATAAAGTCAGCCTGGGCTCTCTGCCAGCTATTCAGATAGCTTTCAGCTTTAGTCTTTTCCTCAGCCAGTGCTTCTTTTAGTATCTCTATATCCCCTACCTCAACCATATCTTCTTTTTGTTGCTCTACTTCATCAGGTTGCTTCTCTTCCAGCATTATCAATCACTCCTTATGCCTGTTAATTATCACCGGCCTGCTGGCTGGCTTCGTGTAGTTCCCTGCCGTATAGCTCAGCTACCAGCCGGCTCATCATTGAAGCCATATAACTAATGGCAGAAATAGCACGGGCATAAGGCATTCGGGTGGGGCCGACAACACTTATTGTACCGACCGCTTCATCAGGCAGACCATAGCAACTAATGACTACACTATAGTCCTGGATAACCTCAGCCTTGTTCTCCCTGCCAATGACCACTTGAACCCCATAGCTACCTAAGCCATCAGGTACAATAACCTCTACCAGCCTTCTCTGCTCAACCAACTCTACCAAGCCCGCCATCCGCTGGCCAGTATTAAACTCCGGCTGATTTATCAAGTAGTGCAAACCATCCAGGTATGGTTCTTCATACACGCGCCCATCTTCAACCTCCATCATTTTCAGCAGGCAATCTGCTATTCTCTGTTCAGTAGAAGAAAGTCCTACATTTTTAGCCAAAATCTGTGGACTGGACAAGCCGGAATAGGCATCACCCAATCTGCTGGCGATGGCTGTTAGATCAACTTGTAACATAGGCTGGTCAAAGCTTACCAACTGCTGCCTTAAAATAGCACCGTGAAGGACAAGAACGACCAGTGCCAGATAGTCTTGCAGTGAAACCAGTTCCAGGTGTTTAAAACGGCAGGCTGGCGGTTTGGGAATGGTGGCTACAGCTACATTCTGAACCCTCTGCGCCAGAAGTGTTACCGCCAGACCAAGCCACTCCTCCAGCTTCTCTTCCACCTGATGAAAAAGGTGGCTTATCAGACGCTGTTCCGCCACAGGAAGCTCAACATCGCTCAGGGTGCCTACATAATAGCGGTATCCCTTATCTGAAGGTATACTGCCAGCGGCATGATGAGGACGAATAATGTAGCCGTTATCCTCCAGAGATACCATCTCGTTACGGATAGTCGCCGAGCTTACTTCCAGCCCACAATCGCCAACGACGCTGGCTGATGATATAGGTACCGCCCGCGAGATATACTGTCTGATTATAGAATTGAGCACCGTTGCCGTCCTGGGATGCAACATCTCAACCCCCTGTTAGCAATCTAACTCTAAGACTGCTAAATTCTATCTAATTTATCATCTTTATATGTGATTGTCAAGAGAAATCGATACTTATGCCAAACTGTTGACACCAAATAGGCATTCGTCGTAGTATTTAGCGAGTTATAAATTAAGCTCCCTATAGAAAGAAATCTTAATATGAGCAAGCTTAAGGTTATTGCTATTGCTTTACTGGGTATATTTCTCTCTCTAGCCCTGGTTATTTTCGGGCTGGTGTTCACAGTAAAAATGACAGCGCTTAATGATGGCTTCGTCAACGCTAGGCTTAATGCCCTTGATATATCTACGGTAGCCGAGGAAGCTATTGATGAGCAAGCCTCTAAGGGAGAGCTTCCAGAAGAGTTCACGGAAGAATTCAGAGTAGCCCTGTTTGACACTGTTGACCGGATGGAGCCACTAATAAAAGAGCGGGTGAGTAACAGCATTAACTCCACCTATGATTACCTGCTGGGAAGGAAAGAGAACCCGGACTTAGCCCTTACCTTAAAAAATAATTTACTCAATTCGGAGTTTATTGCCTCCTTACTGGAAGAGCTTGACACACCCTCATTGCTGGCTGACGTTGATATATCCTCCTTAGCATTGGAATTTCTCAGCCAGCAGTCTTCGGAGGAGATGCCTGAAGAGGTAAAATATCTGGCTGAGTATGTTGATGAAATCATCATTGAGCTTGAACCGTGGCTGAAGGAACAGGCTAGTGCTATGGCTGACCCCATCTTTAGCTACCTGCTGGGGGAAAGCCAAAACCTGAACGTGCTGGTATCAATGGAACCAGTAAGGGAAGCCCTGGATAATACCCTTAGGGCAGTCTTTTTAGAATCGCCACCAGCAGAGCTAGCCGGCTTATCCCAAGCTGAGCTGGAGCAGTTCTTTGATGAGCATTATAGGGAGCTAATTGATGGACTACCCTTGGCCTATGAGCTTGATGCTAGCGCTTTGGAGTCTACCAAGACAGAAATAACCAAAGCACTGGCAGATGCCGAGGATGCACTGACTGAAGCTAGAATGTATATCGGCTACTTTAATCTTGCTTACGGCTTGCTTATTTTCTTTATATTACTGCTTATTGCCGGCATCATACTAGTCTATCGCGATATGAAGGGTGCCAGCCGCACCCTGGGAAGCACCTTCCTTACCTATGGTATTTTTAATCTAATAGCCGTTTTTGTTGCCCGGGGTCTAGCCAAGTCACCGATAGCACAGCTTGATATTCCACCATCCCTGCAGACATGGCTAACGCAGATAATTAACAGTTCGCTAACGCCATTGCTGATATTGGCTATCGTTCTTCTGATAATCGGAGTTGCACTGCTGGCTACCTCTATTATCTATCCCCGCCGGCAGAGGATAGTGGCAACAGAAACGATTCCATAACCATTACCAGAAAATTATGGCTGATACCCTTAACCTTTTTTGCCAAATATGCTATGCTTATA
>CAYGXW010000010.1:0-29339 GCA_964354125.1 uncultured Dehalococcoidales bacterium | reverse complement strand
CTGACTCAATACTATAGCCAACTAACCTCACCTGTCAATCTCCAACAATCCATCGTATAGTGCAATACAGTAGTAATTCATCTTATCACGTCTAATACGGGTAACAAATCAGTCATCTCTCTAATCCTCTTCTTCCATTCTTCCTATTCTTCTATTCTTCCTGAGTATAAAGATGGATGGAAGTACAAAAGAAGGAGGAGGAAGGCGATGTTATACCAGCAACCTTGATACTAAGCAAGCCTACAGTTTACCATTTCTCTAGATATTGCTGAGGAATATATAATACTTCCCCTTCTTCCCATTCTTCTATACTTCCTGAGTATAAGGATGGATGGATGTATGGGATATATGGTGGATGAATTGAAGAAGAATGGCAGCGATATATCAGGAGCAACCAAACCTTGGCACTAAGCAAGTTTATAGTTTACCATTCTTTCATTCTTATCATAGAATGAATAATGCTTTCCATACTTCCATCCTTCTTGAGTATAGAGATGCAAGGAAGGATGGATGTTATGAATAATGCTTCTTATCCCAGACTATCTATAGCCTTCTTAGCTTCCTGCTCAAGTTCCGGATCGATGGACAGCTTAATAAACTTTTCAAAGTCGAAAACAGCATGAGATTTGTCCCCTATAGTTCTATAGACCTGAGCACGTTCATAATACCCCCACGGGTCCCCAAGTTCAATTGCCATTGTTAAATCTTTAATTGCATCATCATGTCTCCCGATAGAAATATAGGTATTCCCCCGGCAGAAGTAGTTTTCAGGTAGATATGGGTCTAATTCAATCAGTCTGTTGAAATCTTCTATAGCCGTATCATATTTACCGATATCCATATATGCCCACCCCCGGCTGTAGTACCCGTCGCTTCTGTCGGGATCCATTTCGATTAACCTTGTAAAATCATTGATAGCCTCATCATGTTTACCGATGCTTAAATATAACCAGCCGCGCTCATAGATATTGGTGAAGTCCGGTTTTAGGTGTACGGCATGACTGGCATCGGCAATAGCCTTTTCATGCTCCTTTATCCCCAGGTAGGCAATAGCCCGCTTTCTATATGACAGGTCGTTAGACGGGTCGATTTCAATCGCCTTATTATACTCGGCAATTGCTTTATTATACTCACCCATGTGAACATATACCTCACCTCTTCCCCAGCAGGCAGTAGATTCATCCTGATTCATTCTTGTTATCTTATTATAGTCAGCCAGGGCATTATCATATTCTCCCTTTATGGTATATGCCGCGCCCCTGTCGTTATAAGCTGAATCCTCGCCCAATTCGATAGCTATGGTGAAATCAGGTATAGCCCTATCACATTCACCTTTAGCTGAGTAGGCTACGCCCCGCTTGATATAACTGGAACCATCTTCCGGGTCTAATTCGATAGCCTTGGTATATTTAACGATAGCTTTATCACATTCTATTTCGTGTTTGTAGGGATGTAGTCCTTTGCCACCATGATCAAGGCTGTTATAGTCTCTTGCCATCTTGAGTACCTCTACTTATCTTTTAATTATACGAGTATGATCCGGCAGTATTTATTAGCAGGGTCTCTTCTATGAAAATGGGGACTTTCGTTATAAAGGACAAGGCTACGGCATTACCGACCGGCAAGTCGACTTGAATTGTGTCACCCGGTTTATCATCACAGGTTAGCATTAGCTTAGCCTGAAACATGTTCTCCTCCAGCGACCCGATAGTGATCGTCTCCAGGATGCCCTTGGACATCAGTTTAGCTGGCAAAGAGAGGTCATTTAAAATTGATTCCAGAGGTATCGGCTCATCATCAAGCAGTAACCTCTGTATTAAATCAAATTGAACCTTGTCTATATAGATCGGTAATTGAATCTCAGATGATTTGGCTTTAAGGATCACGACCCTTTTATCTCCCAGAAGAGCCTGTCTAATTGAGTCTACCTTAACTTCCAACTTAGACATTACTTGTCACCTCCTTTAATAGACCTGGTTTCTGGTTAACCTTGTACAAGCGGTAACTATTAGTCCCTAATCTTCAACTAATGCATATCAGCAGAGCCTTATTATACTCCTTTTAACCAAAATAACCTCTATGTGGGAAAATATAATTGGCTGCTAAATAGATAAGGCGAAGGTGGGCTGAAAAGTTCTGCCTATGGTAACTCCGGCTCCTTTGAAAGACAAATTGTTTCTCTGCGGTAGAATACTTTTTTTAATCAAAACTAAGCCTCTTTCACTCGATATTCTACCTCACCGGGGTGCGGTTATGTACATTATTACCAGAACCATAATAAAAAATACCAAAAACTTATTAGATTATTATGAGAATCGAAGAGATACCAGAGCCAGGATCAGCGACTATTTCCGTTTCTATAACGCCGAGCGTCACCACCAGGCCTTGGGTTATTGGGCACCGGGTACAGCATTCACCTCAATCCCGATAGAAGCTACCCATTGAGGTATGGTAAACCTTAAATCCTAAAGGACAGTAGAGCCATATCTTAATACAGCCCCTGTCCTTTCCTAATGATGGGGGCCCACTTCACTGTCACAATAATGAAAATAGCTACATATAATCATCAATGGTCACTGATGATTTATAATCTTGGTCTGGGCAGTTTTTACACCTTGGGTTTAAGCCCTCCCATTCCCACTTTCTGGGATTGGTGTATTCAGAGATAGTTTTAAGGCCTCCAAATTTTATTATAACCCACGCTTCATATAGGTCTTTTTTGTAATCGGTAAGGTCTGGATTATTCGACCGACCACCTGGAAGTACATCATCCAGTCTGTATGACATCTCCTCGATTTTCTTTCCTTCGTCCCCTAAATGAGCGGCCATATCTTCCCAATTAACAGGATCTCCGGTCAATCTCCTAAACACCTTCACTAAAGTCATGTTAATTGAATCAAACGATGGATCAAACAGGCCAGCATTTTCGAGATCCGGGAAACAGTCAGGAAGGTTATCGAGAGCGCCCTGTGCGATCTTCTGTAGGTTTCTGATGTGTTCTATTTGCCGTAACTGTTTCGACCTAACAGCCTCAGCATCAAGAGATGCCACCGCGGCCTGTTCAATAGCTTTATAGCTTTCAACAGCCCGTTTGGTGGTACGCGAGTCACGTTCGAAAACACTACCTATCTTGGCGAATGACCAGCTCAGTTGGTTGTATGCAATGTACATGTACTTCTGCTCATCTCGCCGAACCTGGTCATGTCGCTTTGTATCATTAGGACTTTTAAGTGCCCTGAGTTTGAATTTAATGACTCGGACTTCGATATTTTTTTGAGCTTCTGTTCTTTCATGATTTGTCCCAAAAGCAGCTTTGAGATTGCAGCATAAGTGTACCACGAGTGCCATGCCGGACATTCACTCCATCCTCTTGCGAGTGCACCTGAGTGAATTATACCATGCAAATCAGAAGTTAAACATGGCCACAGCAGAGATTAAGCGGGTTCTGAAAATTGGCGGTTCGTTGGCAATAATCTTGCCCAAAAGCTGGACCAAGGGGAAGGTGCAACCCGGCACAGAAATGGTTGTTGTTGGGAATGGCGAGCTACGTATCTTCCCGGTTCATTTGAACGACAGTCAGATACAAGAGGGGAAGTTGCAAAACAATGGCACGTCCCAGCTCTAAAACACCAATCAAGATAATAGTGAATATCAAGCCGGTGAAGCTGGCAGAAGTCACGCCGCGCCAACGCCAACTTGCCAAAATGGTATGGGCTCACCTGATCGCCACGGTTCAGGATGAACTGAAGGCCGAGCATGAAAAGAATAAAGAGGAGGTAGCCAATGGATAATTTGGTTGCCTCCTTTTCTAGTTTATTTGCAGGCCGGACCGATGCTCGCGGCACGCAAGAGGGCGGCTGCATTAGGGAAAAGGTAACGCCGGAACACTACGAGAAGCACCTGAAGGGTGACGAGAGTCTTGGCATATATCCGTTACTTGATGATAGCACCTGCTACTTCTTTGCCGTCGATCTTGACGAAAAAGACTTTAACAAGGCTAAGGCCATCCGTCAGGAATTGAATAACATCTTTATTCCTAGCTACATCGCTTGCTCGCGTCGCAAAGGCTATCATATCTACGGCTTTGCAGCAGATGGTCATTTTAAGGCAAAGGAAATCCGCCACGTCTTGAATAGCGTCTTGAATAAACTGGCGATTAAAGCAGAAATATTCCCGAAGCAGGATATGGTTAGTGAGCAGACCCCGCTGGGTAACTACATCAATCTCCCTAGCTTTGGCTTTACGCGACCGTTTCTCACCACCAATATGAAAGAGGTAAAGCTCGAGCTGGCCCTCAGCAAGATAAAGCGAACCCCGCAGGAAAGCATAGAGCGGGCGCTCCAGACACTGCTCAAAGGGGAAACCCCCGAAGGAAAACCTACTCCGGTTGCTGAATGCCTGGGAGGAAGGCAAGATGAGAAATTTAATCTAATGACGATCGAAAAACTACTCGAGAACTGCGCCTTTATACAGCACTGTCGGGACGATGCTGCAACTCTCTCTGAGCCCCACTGGTGGAGCCTAGTTTGCATCCTAGTTCACTTTGGAGAGCCAGGAAAGCAAAAGTTCCACGAGCTCTCCCAACCTTACCCAGAGTACACTGAAAAAGAGACTGACAAAAAAATAAAAGAGGCTCAAAAGGCAGGCGAGAAGGAGATTAGCCCACATACCTGTGCGTTTATCGAACAGTCTCTCGGCTTTCCCTGCCCAGACGAGTGTTTGGCCAAAAAACGGGGGCTTAAATCCCCCGCAGTTTTGGCAACCAGATTGGTGACTGAAGGACTACACATCACAATTGATGGCACCACCTATCTTGAGCGACTCGACCCCAATAGAATATTGAGCATAAACCACCCAAAGGAGGATGCACCACCGGTTATAAAAACACTGGCCTCATTCATCATCGAACCCAGAATGCGCATCACCTTGGATGGGGAGGGTGAACGGCTTGATACATTGCTGAAAAGGTGGCGAGGCTGCGCATCCTTGCTTATTCAAGCGGGAGGCATGGAACTCCAAAAGACAGTTCTTAGTTGCCCTACCGTCGGTGGACCTGCAGTATTATGCCACCGACAAGGACACTCAGGCTATCTTGGCAATGGTTACCAGTAAGGCATTACCGATACGCAAAGGGACTAAGGTTTTCGGTAGGAACGGTGACCTTTGGGTATTAAGGGAAAATGTGCTCTCCAGGGATGGATGGGTGGAGAGCCCCGATATTGTTTACATCCCCAGCGACGTGGAGCTCGATAGGCGCGTGCACTATCCCACAATAGAAGACGAAGCTACCCTCATTAGGCGGGTGACTCCCTTACTTATTATGCTCAATGAAGGCAAGGTCATCTTCCCAATTTTGGGCTGGTTTTTTAGTACGCCGTTTGTTCCTGAAATAAGACACCGACTACGCCACTTTCCGCTACTCGTTGTCTGGGGAACTCACGGTGGCGGGAAATCCTCACTGTTAAGTTTGCTGTGGCGATTATTCGGTGTGGAATCTGAGCTTTTCTCAGCCACAGAAACAGCTTTTACCTTCCTCCGCCTCTTCAGTGGCACTAGTTCCGTCCCTATCATTATCGACGAGTTTAAGCCATTCAACATGAAAGAGGACGAGACGAGATTGCTTATCCGGTTCCTGAAAAGGCTCTACGATGGTGAGATAGAACACCGGGGGCGACCCGACCTAAGTTTAGTAGCATATCATCTCCAAGCGCCGACAGCGATAGCTGGTGAGGTAACCCCTATCTCCCTGGAGAGCGCAATGGTAGAGCGAGTCATCCAAGTGAACCTAAACCCCGACACCCTTACCGCCAATCCATCTTATGTTAGTGC
Organism: uncultured Dehalococcoidales bacterium; assembly: GCA_964354125.1. Taxonomy (GTDB): domain Bacteria; phylum Chloroflexota; class Dehalococcoidia; order Dehalococcoidales; genus CAYGXW01. The sequence goes on along the minus strand of CAYGXW010000010.1, from coordinate 23,510 downwards.
CTTCAATGACTTGAACAGCCTTGCTCTGGGAGGATTCGCCTTCCCCTATATTCGGTGGTCCCTGGGTGCTAACCTTGATGAACTCATGACTGAAGCACGGACCCTTTTGCCGGCAGCATTGCGAGATGTGCCACCGCGAGTCAAGGATAATTGCCTGGTTATGACCACTGGGCTGGTAGCCCTAAAACATTTTGCCGCACAGTATGGGGTGCAAATCACTGATGAAACCTTCAGGATTGGGGTAGAGGAGTCAATAAGAGAGCTGCTCACCGAGCTATTTGAAAGGGGGGCACATGGGGAGACCGCACTGACTATCTTCCTGGAGACACTGGCAACCATGGCACAGACGGGGCGTATTAAGCACGGCGTCCACTATACAACTGATAACATAAACGCGCGTCTCTATATCCACCTTCCTGACTGCATCCCGGAATTTCGCAAATTCGTCCATGAAACCAGTGCCCGAGTTGAAGTTCTGGACGATAGAGCTTACCGCCGACAGGCCCGGGAAGTCTGTGAAAGGAAAGGATATGTGCTCAACACATTTATTAATAGGTGGTTCAAAATGTATAAGACCGAAAAGGGAGAGATTGGGAAGACCCGCAGCTGTATGGAAATTGATATGAAGCAGCTACCCTTTGATACTTCCGGATTCGAGGAGCCAGTAGGGGATTGATTTTAGACTCTTTAGAGTCACTTTAGAGTAAAACTCTAAAGAAATTTAGATACGAGTTGGGGAGGAGCCAGATACGAGTTTAGAGTTTTTAGAGTTTTTCAGGTTACAGGTACGCGAGAAAGAAAAAGAGGGGGATAAATGAATATATATATAACTTGTATATCTCCGCTAAAAACTCTAAAGTGCAGCTAAAATGTAATTTTCTAGCTTCAAATGTTAGGTCTAAAAAGTCCAAAGAAAAACTCTAAAGTAGACATAACAATGGAAAACTGGCAGGAAAGTTTGATACCAGGGCAGGACACCGAACAGCTCGGGCAAGGTGTAACCAATGTAACAGCCGGAGGAGATCCAGTAGCCCTTGTCCTGGCTGAGGAAGTAGCCCGGCGCACCAGGGAATTCCTTGCCACTCGCGGCTGATGCCTGTGGAAGTGCAGCGTCCTGAATGGCGACATTATTGTGGTAGTCAGGGATGAGTCGGTCACCGGCTATCCTCAGGGGTATCCTGTCTACGCAGAGGTTGGGCTTGAGTACCTTTGACAGGGTGGGGTCGGCGAGGGGCCCGACCATCAGGCTGGTGCACGAGGCAAAGAATATAGCTGGTGCTGTTATGGTAGGCGTAGAGTATACCAACACTCGAAGGAAAGGTAGGCAAATAAAGGACAGGCAAAAATGCCGGCCGTTTTAATAGCTTTTCTTTAAGCAATATGCAATGGTAAAAAGAAATTGAACGATTATTAAAGTAAGAAAAAGTATGGATATTATATGAAAAAGCTCATATAATCGAAATTGGAATAGGCTAAAGTAAAAGAGGTGAAGAAACTATGAAAACAGCAGCAATCTATTGCCGGGTGAGTGGCGATAGCCAAGAACGTGACGGCACCAGTCTAAAGACTCAACATGACGCCTGTGTGAGGTATTGCCGAGAAAAGAGCTATGATGCGGTTCACTGTTTCAGCGAGGTGGGCTCTCGGTTAACACTTGAACGGCAAAGGCTGAACGGGTTGCGAGAGTTGGTAAGAAATAAGCAAATTGACGTGCTGGTGGTTTACTGCCTAGACAGACTTTCTGGCGACCCGACCCACGGTGTTATACTCACCCAAGAACTAGAAAAACACAACGTAGCTCTTGAGGCTGTCACCGAGCCCGTAGACTGCTCAGAACTTGGTAAGCTGATCAACTATATACGAGGCTTTGCGGCAAAGCTGGAGGTTGAGAAGATAAGAGAGCGTACGATGCGCGGTAAAAAGGCCAGGGCTATGGAAGGGAAAATACCGCACGGAGGCTTCGCCAGGCTTTACGGGTATGACTACGATAGAATAGAAAAGAAGCGCACTGTCAATGAGGCAGAGGCACGTTGGGTAAAGCAAATGTATGAATGGCTGGTTAATGAGGGATTATCTACAACTGCCATTACATACCGGCTTAGAGAGCAAAATGCGCCGACCAAGCTCAGCAAGCATTGGAACAGGAGCTCAGTCCTTGAAATACTGAAAAATCCGGCATATACAGGCAAGACTTATGCATTTACCTTTCATCAGGGTACAAATCGGCGCAAACCTCAACAAGAATGGATGGAGATACCCGATGCTACACCGGCTATCATTGCTAAGGAGATGTTCGAAGAGGCACAAGAACAATTAAAGTTGAACTACATAAAGGCAAAACGCAATACGAAAGGGCAGTATCTGCTTAAGAGCCACGTATTCTGCCGGCAATGCGGCCGCGCCTATTGCGGGCATATGGATCGTAACCTGGTATATTATCGCTGTCCCGGAAAACAGCGTATAACTTCACCTTTAAACCTCTGCCTTAATAAGAATTGGCGGGCTGACAAACTTGAGGCTCTGGTATGGGAGAAAATAGAAGGTATCTTGAATAAACCGGACCTTATTATTGCTGAAATAGAAAAGCAGCGTAATGATACAGATAATCTTGGCATACTCGAACCTGAACTGAAACAAGTTGAGAAGCAATTGAAATCGCTTAGGCATAACCAGGAGAAATTGCTGCAGTGGGCGCTCAAAGGCTTTCCTGAGGACCAGATTATCCAGGAGAACAAGAAGATAAATGATATTCGGAGCAATCTACAAGCCAGGAAACTTGAACTGGAGAAGCAAATCAAGGCTAGCCAAGAAGCCATCATTAGTCTACCCAAGCTGGAGTGCTTCATTGAACTGATACGCAAGAAGTTGACTACCCTAGACTTTGAGACAAAGCGTCAGGTGTTGGATATGCTAGATATCAAGGTTTGGTTGGATAGTGAGAACATCGAGATTACCGGAACCGTACCTGTAGAGAATTCAGATATTGTGACCACATCATCTTGATAATCTGCTCTGGAGTATATGTCTTCTTGGCCATTTATCCCCCCTTCTTATTCTCCAATCTAACGTTAAGATTGGACTACTTTTTGGGGGGCAGGTCAGATAAAATACTAGGGAGAAAGTCTTAACAAAAGTTATACCTTTCATACCGCTTGGCCAAAGGAGAGGGGGACAAAGGGGGTGAGGTGGATAGCTAGATAAATAATAAAAAGAGAATCTTTACACTACAGTTCTATCTATGGTATATTTCTTAGAGATTATAATTTGATAAAACCGCTAGGGGTGCTTGAAGGCTGAGAGACCTTTTAGGGCCAACCCTGATGACCTGAACTCGGTAATGCGAGCGTAGGAAAGCGGTAGCTGAACCAAGGTCTGGGGTAATAGCCGAAGCCTTGGTTTTATTTTAAGGAGAGAAATGACTCAATTAGAACTGGCAAGAGAGGGTATTATATCACCACAGATGGAGCAGTCAGCTCAATACGAAGGCATAACTACTGAGACCATCCAGCAGGGGGTGGCGCTGGGAACAATAGTCATCCCGGCTAACCAGAACCACCACAACCTTGTGCCCTGTGGCATAGGCCAGGGGCTTAAGACCAAGGTTAATGCCAACATCGGCACCTCCTCCGACTTTGGTGATGTTAATACCGAGCTGGAGAAGCTTATAGTTGCTATTGATGCTGGGGCAGATACGGTTATGGACCTGTCTACCGGCAGTGATATAGTTGCCATTCGCCGAGCTATTATTGCTAAAAGCACCTTACCGGTCGGCACGGTACCCATCTATCAAGCGGGAATAAACGCCCTTGACCGGCATGGCGCCATAGTAAAAATGACCGAAGATGAACTATTTAAAACTATTGAACAGCATGCCCGGGACGGTGTTGATTTCATCACCGTTCATTGTGGTGTCACCCAACAGGCTATCGCCAGACTTAAGAAGCAGAAGAGAATAGCTGATGTAGTGTCGCGTGGTGGCGCCTTCCTTATGGGCTGGATGCTTTATAATGAACGTGAGAACCCGCTCTATGAGCAGTTTGACCGTCTGCTGGAGCTGGCTAGGCAGTTTGATGTAACCCTGAGCCTGGGTGATGGTATGCGTCCCGGCAGTCTAGCTGATGCCACCGACCGGCCTCAAATTGAGGAGCTGATTACCCTCGGTGAGCTGGTAAACAGGGCTCAAGAGGCCGGCGTTCAGGTGATGGTTGAGGGTCCCGGACACATACCCATAAATCAGATTGAGACAAATGTTCAGTTAGAGAAGGCTATCTGTAATAATGCCCCGTTTTATGTTTTGGGACCGCTGGTAACCGATATTGCCGCCGGCTATGACCATATTACAGGGGCTATCGGCGGCGCTATTGCCGCAGCTGCTGGCACTGATTTTTTGTGTTACGTCACCCCGGCTGAGCATCTCTCCCTGCCCGACCCCGAGGATGTCAGGCAGGGGGTGATAGCCTCACGGATTGCCGCCCATGCTGGGGATATAGCTAAGGGGATAAAGGGAGCTGCTGACAGGGACAGGAGGATGTCTCTGGCGCGAAAGAGACTTGACTGGGAAGAGCAGGCTAATCTTTCTTTAGACCCGAAACGCTTTCATCGTGTCCATAGTAAGCATACAACTGCCGGGACAGCCTGTAGTATGTGCGGTGAATTCTGTGCTATGAACCTAGCGAAAAAGTATTTAGGTATTTCGGTAGCAAGGTGCCCATAAAGAACTGGCTGGTGCTTAAGCATATCCCTGAGCTAAGGTTGAGACTTTAGTAATGATTAGGGCGATAACATATCTTCTGGCTATTACCGTTGCCGAAGTAATTGTCGTTGTATTACAACCCATAACAGGTATTGTAACAGCGTCCATAATAGGCATAGCCTGCCATACCATAATACTACTGACAACAATAGTAGATGCCGCCCTGATTGATAGATACTTTCATGGGCGGCTAGTATTATCGCTATCTTTAGTCCCACTGATAAGGATAATAAGCCTGTCTTTACCCCTGGCTGATATACCCCGACTCTGGTGGTACCCTATTATCTATTTACCTTTGCTGGCGGCAGCCATAGTAGCAGCCCGTCTGCTAGATTACAAACCAAAAGATATCGGCATTAAATTCGGCTTTATACCACTCCAGTTGATAGTTGGGCTTGTTGGTCTTGGACTCGGGGTTGCCGAGTATTATATCCTGGTGGTAATGCCCCCTAAACCATTAATACCACTATTAAATTTAGAGCCTACATGGCAGGCAACCTGGTTGCCTGCGCTGGTACTTTTACTTTCTACGGGATTTGTGGAGGAACTTATCTTTCGCGGGGTATTACAAAAAACGGCAACGGAGGTATTTGGTGGCTGGGGGATAGTCTATGTTAGTTATATATTTTCTATCCTTCATATAGGCTTTCTTTCCTGGATTGATGTTATCTTTGTCTTTGGGGTTGCTCTTTTCTTTGGCTGGGTAGTAAAAAAGACAGGCTCACTTCTCGGAGTAACCCTGTCTCATGGGATAACCAATATTGTACTGTTTATTGTCACCCAGTTCTATTTCTAGGCGAGTAACCCAGCTATCTGGATAACAGTTATTACAGTAAAGGTTATCAGCAGTGGCACAATACCTATACTGAGAAACCTAGAGATACGCAGGGGGAAACCAGAACCACTGGTACTGGCCAGCTCTCTAGTAGACAGGAAAAAGATTAAAAGAGCTGTAGCCGCTATACTCAGCGTTGCCGTCAGCCCCATGGCGGCTATGGCAGTTACTGTGGTAACGGTAGTTGTTGATACTGTGGTAACCATTGTCTTCTCCTATACCTTGTATCAGGATAATAGCACTTAAAAACCCCTTTGTCAAGTACTAAAACCAACTATTTTGCCTAATATAGCAAAAAAAGATACTATTGGCAATATCATATAGTACTATAATACTATATGATATCAAATATATGGCATAAATAGTACTATTGTCTAACCATATTACAGTCGCTTATCCCTATAGCAGACCTATTGCCATGGATTAGCTATTTATTTTTGCCACTTGGCAGAATCGAAGTAACGGGCTGGTTCTCTTAACTCGTCTGGCGAAATAGGGATAAATACTCTATAATCAAGTTGTGGAGCAGTCCCAATTTGCCCCTGATGTTGAAAAACTAGCCGATAGCTTAGGGGGATTCCCCGAACCAGTAGCCAAGCCAGTGCTTGTTATTGTTAGTGGCTTACCCGGGACGGGGAAGTCCTATTTTTGTAGCCGTCTAGCTGAAAGGCTACCAGCTATTATTCTGGAAAGTGATGCTTTGCGTAAAACCCTATTCCCACAGCCAGGCTATAGCCAGACTGAGAGTACCAGACTTTTTAAAGCAATTCGCCTTCTTGCAGAAAGGCTTTTAAAAAGAGGGCTTTCACTTATTCTGGATGCCACCAATCTATCTGAGCGATACCGCGAGTATTTCTATAGCATTGCTGAGCGTTTGGATGTAAAATTAGTTCTGGTGAGTGTTAAAGCGCCACCCTTGCTGGTAAAGGAAAGGCTGGCAGCCAGGCCGGGAAATCCACAGGAGAAATCGGATGCCGGCTGGGAAGTATATCAAAAAATGAGTAACTCAGTGGAAAGAATCACCAGAAAGCACTATGTCGCCGATACTTCACGGGATATCACCCCTGTCCTGGACAAGATTACGAGAGAGGTAAATCGTAGATAAAAAATATAAAGGTGAAAGGAGAGCAGGGTGGAGATTAAGGTTATAGCTAGCGATGTTTTAAAGGTTAAAGCTGGCGCTATTATCGTGAGCTTTTTTGAGGGGAAGAAGGACCTTGATGATGACCTAGCCAGTATAGATACGGCTCTTGAAGGGGCTATTTCTGAGCTTGTTAGCCAGGGTGGGATTAAGGGCAAGCTGGATGAGATTACCGCAATTCATAGTCTGGGCAGGCTTGTCGCTGACCGTGTAGTCATTATGGGCTTGGGTAAGAAAGAGAAGCTCACGCTGGATAAAATCCGGGGCGCAGTGGCTGAGACCTGCCGCCATCTAAGGAAGAGCATGGTGGATAATATAGCCACCATTGCCCACGGTGTCGGGGTCGGCAATACTACATTAGAGGGTTCCGCTCAGGCAATAACCGAGGGCGCCTTGCTAGGCCTTTATTCCTTCCGTAAACATATAACCAAAGAGGATGAATACAGTGAGGTTAATAAGCTAACAATAGTAAGTGGTAAAAAGGCTGACATCCATCTTTTAGAGCAGGGCTGTCATAAAGGTAGGATTCTGGCTGAGGCAACTAACCTAACTCGCGATATGGTCAATGAGCCAGCCAACTATATGACTCCCAATGATATGGCTGAGGTAGCCAGAAAAATAGCGAAGGTGCATAGCCTTAAGCTTACCATTCTTGAGAGGCAGAAAATGCAAGACTTAGGCATGGGGGCACTGCTGGGTGTCGCCCAGGGGAGTTGTCAACCACCGAAATTCATTATCCTTAACTATAAGGGAAGAGACACTGATGATATTGACCTGGCTCTGGTGGGTAAGGGTATAACCTTTGATTCAGGAGGCATCTCACTCAAAGGTCGGGAGAAGATGGATGAGATGAAGAGTGATATGGCTGGCGGGGCGGCAGTTCTGGCGGCTATTTCAGCTATTGCCCAGCTTAAAATCGGGCTTAATGCTACCGCTATAGTGCCAGCGGTGGAGAACCTACCCGGCGGCAGTGCCCTAAAACCAGGCGATGTCCTGAAATCTATGATTGGCAAGACCATTGAAATTATATCAACGGATGCTGAAGGTAGGCTCATCCTGGCTGATGCCCTAGGCTATGCTAATAAACTTAAACCAAAATATATCGTTGATGTCGCCACCTTAACCGGAGCTTGTAAAGTAGCTCTAGGCGATATCTGCACCGGGGTTATGGGCAATAATCAGGAGCTGATAGACAAGGTTATTGCCGCTGGTACTCAAACTGGTGAGTCTATGTGGCAATTGCCAATGTATGAAGAATATAAGGAGCAGAATAAGAGCAATATAGCCGATATTAAGAATGTCGGTGATAAAGGTGCTGATACCATCACGGCGGCACAATTTCTGGCTGAATTCATCGGCGATACACCGTGGGTACACCTAGATATTGCCGCCACCAGTTTTGGTGATAAAGAGAGAAGGTATATTACAAAAGGGGCAACCGGAGTGCCAGTACGAACTCTGGTTAATCTGGCTCTGGCCATTTCTAGCCATTAAGCACTGGGGATTCAGATGGCAGATACCAATAGTTCGGTTAACACCTATAGAAGTAAAATCTATATGTTTGCCGGAAAAGGCGGCGTCGGCAAGACGACATGTGCCGCCACCACAGCGCTTCATCATGCTTCCCTGGGAGAAGAAACACTGGCTATATCAACTGATGCTACACCTTCACTATCCCACATCTTTGAGGTATCAGACAAAAAGAAACCAACCAGGGTTCAGGATTCGTTATATATCAATGAACTCGGGCTGGATGAGGTTAAGCAGATGTGGGATAGAAAATTTGGTCGGGAGGTTTACGAGGTTTTTTCATCATTTGTCTCCATTAACTATGATTCCTTTGTTGAGTTTATGACCTCAATGCTGCCCGGATTAAGCGATGAGTTTATGGTGGACTATATCCGGGAATTGAAGCAGAGCGGCCGGTACCAGGCTATTATCTGGGATACAGCACCACTGGGGCAGACGCTTGCCCTACTGCAAACACCGGCTATGCTGGTGGAACACCTGAGGATGGCGCCAAGGGTATATTCCAGGCTGAAGTTTGGTCAGGGTAGCCGGGAATCCGTACTTGATATCCTGAAGCGATGGCAGAAGCTATCTGCCGATAGCATTGACTTCCTCAGGAATGAAGTGAGGTTCACCATGGTTACCATACCGGAGGCATTGGCATTTGAGCAGCTTGAGTATATTTTCAGTGAGCTGAACAAGTTTGGTTTCATAGTCAAGCAGTTAATAGTCAATAATGTGGTTAAGAAAAATGATTCTAAATTTCTGGCAATGAAAGCCAGTCAGCAAAGGAAATACCTTGATATGATTTATGACAGGTATTCTCATCTTGACATAGTTGAGCTGCCGATGTGTCCCTATGAGATTAAAGGCTTGGCTCGGCTAAAAGAGATTGAGGGTAGCCTATTTCAATAGACAGCTTCTTCAGGGTAATATGGTTTCCAAAATAGATTTATTAAAATCCACTCCCTACTTTTCAGCGCTAAGTTCAGCTGAGCTTGAGGCTATCAGTAAATTTGTGTTTGAAAAAAGGTATGACCGTGGTGAAATGCTCCTCCTTGAGGGGGAGAAGGCTGGGGCTTTATACCTTGTTGCTTCTGGAGCGGTCAAGGTTTTTAAGACATCAGCCGAGGGAAAAGAACAGATTTTAAATATCATACGCCCTGGAGAGAGCTTTAATGAGGTGCCTGTCTTCAATGGTGGTTTAAACCCAGCCAGTGCCCAGGCTATGGCACCGGTTCTTCTCTATGGTATAAGAAAAACCGACCTGGAGGTTATACTGCGTAAATACCAACAGGTAGCATTAAATGTCATTAAGGTTATGGCAAATCGGTTGCGTCATCTGGTATCGCTGGTTGAGGACCTGTCCTTCAGGCATGTTATCGGTCGAGTAGCCAAAATACTCCTTGACTATGCTGGAGATGGAGCAGCCCCCAGTCCAAGACTGACACAGCGTGACATGGCTGCTATGGCCGGTACTGCCCGGGAGATAGTCAGCCGCTCACTAAAAGCACTAGAAGAAGATGGAATTATCAGTGTAGACCGGCATCGCATTGTAATTACCAACAAGGATGCTCTTAAGAAGATGATAGAACACCCTTTTGAGACAAAGGTCACAGACATATAATGTAAAAATAGTTTAAATTAATAAGAACATGGTTTGGGTGTATTATAATGATACCGGGAATAGACCATAAAAAGTGTGATGGCTGCGGGCTATGCGTCAGTGTATGTTTACAGCATTGCTTGGTTCTTATTGATGACGTTGTAGCTCTCATAGAAGATGTTGAGTGTGACTGGTGCACCCAGTGCGAGGCTGTTTGTAACGCTGGAGCTATAAGCTGCCCCTTTGAGATAGTTCTGGGATAGAAAAAAGCACAGATTTTACATGTCCTTCCAATCTGCTGACTGACTTTCCCTGCCTCTCTACTAGCTACTCTAAATATATTTAACTTCCTTTACTAATCATTCAAGAAAGAGACTAAAGTTACATACAATCATTACCTGCTGACATAAACTTTTATGGAAATTGGTCGTTATATAATAGATTAAACCAATATATTTATAGCGGTCAGTTTCAATGTTTAAGGTAGGGTAGAAATAATATGGCAATGTGGAAAGCCAAGAGCTGTCCCAAGTGCGGTGGTGATGTATTTCTTGATGTAGACGAGGATATCTGGTTTGACCATTGTCTGCAATGTGGCTATATGAGAATAAGTTCAGATATGGTTTGCCCGCAGTGTGGTAGTAGTATGCTCCTTGATAAAGATGGGAGCGGCAGGTTCTATTATTGTGGCCATTGTGGTCATATTAGAGAGCTACATCATATAGGTAAATAATGATGATGAAAGTGTTAAGTTTATACCCATCAGACTATAGTTTTAGGTCTATTTAGCCTTTAGTAGTTTTAATGCCCGCTCCTGGCTCAGACCATCAACAACTATTACCTTGTTTCTGGCAGTATGTCCCTTAATAATACTAATACTATCCTTTTTAATCCCCAATAGCTCGCTTAAGAAGGCTATAAGTTCCCGGTTGGCTTTACCTTTGACCGGCGGTGCTGATATTTTAACACGCAGTACCCCATTATTGATGCTTACTACTTCATTTCTAACGGCATTGGTGTAAACCTGCACCGATATCCTAGCTTTATTCTCCAACATGGGCGTGGTAGACGCTGATAGTAAGTGAAATTTTGGCCTGATACTATTCCTTCGGTGTAATAGCACCAAAAGCGATAGCAGCTAATAACACAAGTACTGACAGTCCGCCCCAGAATGCGGTGGTAACAACATCCTCACCAAAACCCAGTCCAAAATCAATAAATCCTGGGACTACTCCTAGGGCAGTGAGGCCAGCTAATATTGCTCCCAATAAACCGATACCGATACAGATTAGAGTCGCTATTTTCATGGGTTCCTCCTTTCTATTTACTAGCCAATTGGCTTTATTTTGTCACCCAGTTCCTATATAATCTATATTAGCCTGGATAATAACATCAGGTTGCCGAAAAGTCAATATTTTTGCCTAAAATTCTAGTGGCATGTTGACCTGGGCAGAGTTCTAAGATGACCAGTCTAGAGCATGAAGTTGGCACCATTCTTCGCCAGAAAGGGTTGACCCTTGGGCTGGTGGAATCAGCCACCGGTGGTCTGATATCTAATCTTATAACCAACGTGCCCGGTAGCTCGGACTACTATAAGGGTTCTATTACAGCTTACAGTAATCAAGCCAAGATTAACCTGGTCGGGGTGAGGGAAGAGACACTTAAAAAGTATGGTGCCGTCAGTTCCCAGGTGGCAAAGGAGATGGCACAGGGTGGTAGGAGGGCATTGGATGTAGATATATGTCTGGCGGATACAGGTATTGCTGGTCCAGCTGGTGCTACTAAAGGAAAACCGGTCGGCCTTTTCTACATTGGATTGTCACATCAGTCTGTAACCTACAGCCGGAAACACAACTTCTATGGTAACCGGAGGCAAACTAAAAAAGCAGCGGCTGAATCAGCCCTTTCCTGGTTAAAAGAGTATTTGCTGGACTTAAAATAGGGGGCGGGGGTTCAATTGAACAAGGAAATTCCAGAAAAACATGTCGTTACCTGCTTTCTTGAATGTGATGCCAGGATACTTATTCTGCGCCGCAGTCAGATGGTCGGCAGTTATCAAGGGAGGTGGGCTGGGGTGAGCGGCTACGTGGAGACAACCGCCGATGAGCAAACTCTTATAGAGATAGAAGAGGAAACCGGCTTATGCCCAAAAGATGTGGAATTAGTTAAGAAGGGTAGCCCTCTTGAGGCTGAAGATGAAGACATCAAATGGGTGGTTCACCCTTATCTATTCCGAATAAAGGAACGGGATAAGGTAAAAATTGATTGGGAACATAGTAACAAGAGGTGGATAAAACCAGGTGAAATTGATAACTATGAGACAGTGCCCAGGCTAAAGGAAGCCCTGACGAGAGTGCTTCAGGCCTGACCGATTCCTGTGGCAAAACGGACTATTGTTAACCAAGCTACGGTTTTTCATCTATAAGTATATCAGGATATTTTCACTATGAGTCTCGCTGGGTGTATATCTACCCAGTTGTGGGCATTACCCTATATATTGTAATTCTGGGTTGTTCCTTGAATAATTTTTCTGCCTCTTGAAGTATCTGTTTCCTTATCTTTGTGTTCTCCCACGCTTTCCAATTTTCAATATTTTCCCAAGCATACATGATAGCAATAATAGTATTATCCTGAACACTAACTAAATTCTCTGCGCTCAAAAAGCCAGGAAATGTCATAGCATAAGATCTAAGTTTCATTAATATAGGTTGTATGTTTACGTCTACCTTCAATCTATATCCGACAATAACCTTTATCATTACCATCTCCTTATTGTTATTGTAGTAAAGGCTAATTATGATATTATATCCAATATTGTTATTGTAGTAAAGGCTAATTATGATATTATATCCAATCGCTGTCAATTCTTCTAAGGGGACTGTGAAACACTTTAGGTTATATTTTTAGGTTACTTTCCATCACCCCCACTTCACCTTGAGCATATAACTCTTTCTTCCCACCCTACCCGCCCTCGGGGGCTTTTTCATACCTAAATAATCTTAAATAATTGCCACTATACCCTGTCAATGTTATACTCTCATATATCAAACAACAAAAAGAAGGGTTTATATGAAAAGGGTTGATGGTCGTGACTATGACGAGTTGCGACCGGTAAATATAGCAACCGGCTACCAGAGCTTTGCCGAGGGCTCGGTGCTTATAGAACTGGGCAGAACGCGGGTGGTATGCTCAGTCAGTGTTGAGGAAAGGGTGCCCAGCTTTCTGAAAGGGAGCAGCACCGGCTGGATTACTGCTGAATATTCTATGCTGCCCCGGGCTACAGTCACCCGCACCCCCCGTGATTCTTCACAGGGCAGAACCTCCGGCAGGAGCCAGGAAATACAGCGCCTTATTGGACGTTCACTAAGGGCAGTAACCGACCTCTCCGAGTTAGGAGAGAGGACTTTAATTATAGATTGCGATGTTTTGCAAGCTGATGGCAGTACCAGAACGACCGCCATTACCGGTGCCTATGTTGCCCTGCATCAGGCAATGCAAACCCTGGTTAATATGGGAATAATATCATCAATTCCACTGAAGAGTGCTGTAGCCGCCACCAGCGTCGGTGTTGTTCACAGCCATATGCTACTTGACCTCTGCTATGATGAAGACTGCAATGCCGAGTCTGATTTTAATGTGGTGATGACCGGCAAGGGTGAATTTGTTGAGGTTCAGGGTACAGCCGAAAGCAAGCCATTTTCTAAAGAGACTCTTGACTCCATACTGGCTCTGGCGGAAAAGGGCATCAAACAGCTATTTCAGGTTCAGCAAGATGCTTTGGGAAACCCAAAGGACTCTTAAGGTCTTACCTGCCCACTGCCGAAGATAATCCACTTATAAGAGGTTATCTCTCTTAATCCTATCGGTCCACGGGCATGCATCTTCTGGGTGCTGATGCCCAGCTCTGCCCCCAGCCCGAACTGCCCACCATCGGTAAAGCGGGTGCTAGCATTGGCATAGACACAGGCGGCATCAACCTCATTCAGGAAGCGCATGGCTGAATTATAGTCCTCAGTAACAATAGCCTCAGAATGCCCTGAACCATACTGCTCAATATGCTTAAGCGCCTCATCCAGAGAAGACACCACTTTTATAGCTATCACCAGAGATAAAAACTCCTTACCCCAGTCGTCATCTGTAGCCTTCTCTAGCTTCAAGTTAGGATGCGATTTGAGGATAGCCATAGCCTTCTCATCGCAGTGCATCTCCACCCCAGCCTTAGCAAGTTCGGCGGCTATCCGCGGCAGATAGCGTTCGGCAATATCAATGTGAACCAGCAGGCTGTCAAGGGCATTACAGACGGTGGGTCGCTGCACCTTGGCATTGAAAACAATAGCCACTGTTTTATCTAAATCGGCACCCTTATCAACATAGGTATGGCAGACGCCGATACCCCCGGCTACCACCGGCATAGCGGCGTTTTCTTTGACAAAACTTATTAGCCCGGCACCACCGCGGGGAACAATAAGGTCAATATAATTACCCATCTTGAGCATCTGGTTCACCAGGGCATGGTCAGTATTCTCAATGAACTGCACAGCTCCATCGGGCACACCGGCTCTTTCTGCCGCCTTCTGGACTAATTTAGCTAAAGCGCTATTGGAGTGTATTGCCTCCCTGCCACCCCTCAGGATAATGGCATTACCCGATTTCAGGCACAGGCTGGAGATGTCTATGGTAACATTGGGTCGGCTCTCATAGATAGCCCCAATAACGCCCAGGGGCACCCTCTTTTTACCTACAAGCAGACCGTTGGGCAGGGTGCACATATCAAAAACTTCGCCCACCGGGTCGGGGAGGGCGACTACCGCCATTACATCCTGCGCCATGGACTCCAGCCGCTCTGCCGTCAGTAGCAGGCGGTCAAGCATAGCGGCACTCATACCGGAGGCTTCAGCCGATTTATAGTCAAGGTTATTGGCGGTCAGTATTTCACCCTTTTTAGCCAGCAGGTCACCGGCGATGTTTCCCAATGCCCTATTCTTGATTTCGGTGGCAAGATAAGCCATCCGCCGTGAAGCGGCTTTGGCGGCTTTAGCTTTAGCTTCTAGCTCTTCTACTGCTGATTTCATTGTTCCTTTCCCCTTCTTCTGGAATCCCGGCTCAGACTGCTCCTCCCATTGAAGTGGTAATAAAAGTGAGAGGAATGCCCCTGCTGGGCTTCGGTATTAGCCCAGACCACACATTCACCCTTGCGCCCATCCTCAAATTCAATCCGGTGGGTACCGACTTCATTGGCTGATTTTATTTCTTTATTGGCAGATAGCTCCCCCCACCACTTCTTTTTGGTATACTTGGTCGGGTCGGTCTCAATAAGCTGGTAGCTAACCTTAGCGATGGGCTGGCCTATCTCTTTTACATATAGAAAGGCCAGACCGTTACTAAAGTGGATACCCATAATAAATCCCCGTTTTAATCTTCATTGTTACTGACTAAATAATTTATTATTCAAGCGAACCATTGCCCTTAAAATGATAGCAAAAGAGAGGCAACAATCCATAAACAGCCCGGTTAACCTTCTTTCTGAGAAAGCACTTCCCCCTTCGTCCATCCTCCAATTCAATTATGTAGCCGTCACCGTCTTCCAGGCGACGGTACTCGGTGAGGGTGAATTCCCCCCACCAGTTATATATTGAGCCATTATACAGCCTATAATCAATATTAGCCATAAATTCCCCATCATAATCGCTGAGCTTGCCGATAGCCATAAATCAACTCTCCTTAAATTATTACTAGGTTATTTCGGTGCACCACCTCGGCACCATAGTCATAGCCAAGCAGGGCGGCAATTTTTTTAGAGTGAAGCCCCTTAATAACCTCAATATCCGCCGAGCTATAATTGGTTATACCACAGCCGAGCCGCACTCCCTGGGGGTCATAGATGTTGATTATATCACCGCGCTGACACTTACCCTCAACGCCTTTGATGCCGGCTGCCAGTAGACTCCGCTTCTGCTTTTTCAGCGCCAAGGCGGCTCCGGAATCTACTATCAGCTTACCTTTAATACAGAGACCGCTTAACATCCAGCGCTTACGGCTCTCAAGCTTTGATGAGGTCGGCAGGAAACGGGTACCGATGGTCTCTCCCTGTGCCAGCCTTAAGATAACATCCGGCTGTCTGCCATCAGCGATAATTACCGTTACCCCAGAGGCGATAGCCAGCTTGGCTGCCTCTATCTTGGTAGCCATACCGCCGGTTCCCACCTTACTGGGTGTTTCGGCAGCTATGCGTTCTATTTCGGCATCTATTCTTTCCACCTGTGGGATGAGTCGGGCATTAGTGTTATACCGTGGGTCAGCATCACACAACCCGGCAATGTCGGTGAGCATTATTAGCAGGTCGGCATCAACTAGGTTAGCTACCATAGCCGATAGATTATCATTATCACCGAACTTGGCTTCCTGAATTTCATCAACAGCCACCACATCATTTTCGTTGACAATACAAATTACACGGAACTCAAGCAATGCCAGCAGGGTATTACGGGCATTGAGATAACCGGCTCTGTCAGAAAGGTCAGCCTTGGTAAGTAAAGCCTGAGCTATAGTAATATCATGCTGCCCGAACAACTGCTCATAGACATTCATCAGGCGGCTCTGTCCCACCGAAGCCAGCACCTGTTTATAAGGGATACCTCTCAGTTTCCCGGTCAGACCCAGTTTATGCCTGCCGGCGGCAATAGCCCCTGATGAGACCAGCAATATTTCCAAGCCCTGCTTATGAAGCTGTGCCACCTGAGTAACCAACCTTGAAATAATATCCTGGTCCAGGTGGTCACTGCCTCCAGTGAGCAAGTTGGTGCCGAACTTGGCTACAATACGGTGATAGGGTAAGGATAATTTAGTCATTTTCTAATACCTAAGTAATTTGCTCCATTATAGCAAGGCAAACCAAGTTGGACAAGGAATTCAACTGTGCTAGACTATTACCTAAGGGCTAGTCCTTTCAGGCTAGCCCTAGGGGTATTTGGAGAAAAGAGATTTGAAGTTAGCTAAGATTTTACATCTGGCTCAGGAGATGCCAGCCTATTGCCAGCTAATAAAAGGGTTGAAACAGACCGGTGGTAGCACCACGGTGTCACTGCTTGATGCCGCCAAGCCCTATCTTATAGCTGCTATATATCAAGAACTGCGGTTGCCAATTCTGGTGGTCACCGCCCAACCGGAAAACAGTAAAAAGCTCCAGGAGCAGATTTCAGGCTGGTTAAACTTAAAAGTAAGGCTTTTCCCTGAGCCTGGTTTTTTACCCTATCAGCGTGTTGTCTCGGATAATTCAACTGTGCTGGAGAGGATTCAAGTTCTCTCAGAACTGGCTAACCCCGAACTAACTACCGAGCCACCCTTTATTACCGCTTCAGCCCAGGCATTGATACGGAAGGTGGCTGACTTCAGTCATTTTACCTCCGACTGGCATAATATAAAGCTGAGCATGGAGGCTGAGCCATTTCACCTCCTGAAGCGATGGCAGGCTATCGGATATAAGATAGAGAGTATTGTTGAGGTGCCGGGTACGATAAGCCATCGTGGCGGCATCATTGATATCTACCCGCCTACCAGTGAACTACCCGCCAGACTGGAATTCCTGGGCAATACCATAGATAGCATTCGTCTCTTTGACCCGGTAAGCCAGCGCTCTCTCAAGCCATTATCAGAGATTGATATCGGTCCAGCCACTGAACTGCTGATTACATCAATGAGTAATAAAACAGAACTTGAGAAAGCTATTAAAAATATTGACTATGACGGTTGTAAAAATGAAGTTAGACAGCAGTTTCATCAAGAACTGGCTATGCTTGTTGAAAACCAGACGCCGGACAGCCCTGAGTTTTTTGCTCCGTTGTTTAATAAAGGCTGCATACTGGATTACCTGCCACAACCAGCCCTAGTAATACTTGACGAACCGCAAACCATCCAGAAGGCAGTGGAATCCCTTGATGCCGAAGCCAACAAGTTACTCAATGACAGGCTGGAGAGGGGGGAGCTACCCCGTAATCTTCCCAAGCCACACTTCACCTGGGCAGAGCTTGAACCGAAATTGAATGGACAGCGGCACCTATCGCTCACCGGCTGGCATAGTGATGATAATGGGCATCGGTTTAGTTTTGCCCCCGTTGCCAACTATACCAATCAGCTACCGGTATTCACCAAGAAAATCAAACAACTGCTGGGGCAAAAGCACCGTATTATCATAGTCAGCCATCAGGCAAGCCGGCTAGCAGAACTGCTAGCTGAGGAAGATATTATCGCCTCACCAGTCACTGAAGTAGAACAGGTGCCAGCACCCGGCTCTCTGACACTAATACAAGGTTTATTGGCTCAGGGATGGGCTATGAGCGGTAACACTCACCTGTTTACCGATAATGAGATATTTGGTTTTGTTAAGCAGCGGCGGCTGGTGAGAAGGCACCATACAATCCATCAAAAGCTCTATTTTGATATAGCCCCGGGCGACTATGTGGTGCATGTTGAGCACGGTATTGCCCGATTTGCCGGTTTTACCAGAATGATTAGCGATGGAGCTGAAGGGGAGTACCTGGTATTGCAGTATGCTGCTGGCGACAGGCTCTATGTCCCCGTTGACCAGATAGAGCGTGTCAGCCGCTACATAGGAGCCAGCGAGCGACTGCCGGTTCTAAGCCGGCTGGGCACCCAGGAATGGACTCGAACCAAGCAGAAGGCCAGGGAGTCAGCGGAGGGTGTTGCCCAGGAACTGCTGGCTCTCTATGCCGCCCGCCAGGTAGTCTCCGGCTTCGCCTTCTCCCCCGATACAGTGTGGCAGCAAGAGCTTGAGGCTTCCTTTCCCTATGTGGAAACCCCTGACCAGATAGCCACCCAGGAGCAGGTAAAGGAAGACATGAGCAGAGCCAAGCCGATGGACAGGCTTATCCTGGGTGATGTCGGCTATGGCAAGACAGAGGTCGCCATCCGTGCCGCCTTTAAGGCGGTTATGGACTACAAGCAGGTGGCCGTTCTGGTGCCGACCACGGTTCTGGCACAACAGCACCTGTTTACCTTCAGCCAGAGGCTCAGTGCCTTCCCGGTAAGGATTGAGATGCTCAGCCGTTTTAAGAGTCACCAAGAACAACAGGCTATCCTTGATGGGCTGGCTAAGGGCACTGTGGACATCTGTATCGGCACCCACCGCCTATTACAAAAGGATGTCGTCTTCAAGGATTTGGGGCTGTTGATTATTGACGAGGAGCAGAGATTTGGCGTTAGCCATAAGGAACACCTGAAAAAGATGAGGCGTGAGGTGGATGTCCTTACCCTGAGCGCCACCCCGATACCACGCACCCTACATATGTCGCTGGTGGGAGTGCGGGATATGAGCGTTATGGAGACCCCGCCTGAAGAAAGGCTACCCATCAAGACCTATGTCACTGAATATGATGACCACCTGATACGGGAAGCCATACTCAGGGAGCTGGAGCGTAATGGTCAGGTCTTCTTCGTCCACAACCGGGTACAGAGCATAGCCTATATCGCTGAAAAGCTAAGGGCGCTGGTGCCTGAGGCAAAAATAGCTATTGCTCACGGTCAGATGGCTGAGGACGAGCTAGAGAGGGTGATGGCTGATTTCACCCGGGGTAAAATAGATGTTCTGGTATGCACCACTATTATTGAATCGGGGCTGGATATACCCAACGCCAATACCCTGATTGTCAACCAGGCGGACAAATTTGGATTGACTCAGCTATACCAACTGCGGGGTCGCGTCGGACGCGGCGCCAACCTCGCCTATGCCTATTTCCCCTATGATAAGGGCAAGCGCCTGACCCCGGATGCCGAGAAAAGGTTAAAGACCATATTTGAAGCTACCGAGCTGGGTGCTGGCTTCGGTATTGCCATGAAGGATTTAGAAATCAGGGGTGCCGGCAATCTGTTGGGCACCAGGCAGAGCGGTCATATCACCGCCGTCGGCTTTAACCTTTATACCCGCCTGCTGGGTGAGGCGGTGGAAGAGATAAAGGCAAAACAGGCAGGCAAACCGGTGGATAAGACCAAACGCCTGCCGCCCCCGACTATAGACCTCCCCCTGCCGGCCTACATCCCCGAAGACTATGTCCCTGATGTCAATACCCGGCTGAGCCTCTACCAGAGGCTGGCGGAGATTAAGAATACAGAGCAGATTGAGGTTTTATCTTATGACTTTAAGGACAGGTTTGGCGACTTGCCTCAGGAGGTTAAAAACCTGCTCTACGCCGTCAGGATTAAGCTCCTGGCAGCCAGGGCAGGCATAGAGTCCATCTCCACCGAAGACAGCCAGATTGTCCTAAGATTATTTGACGGTATGCGCTTTGACAAACAAAAACTTGAGCCTGTTTTAAGGGACGGCATCAAGCTGGGCGTAACCCAGCTAAGATTAGAATATAAGAAACTGGGCAAAGACTGGCGGGAGGTTCTGGAGGAGGTATTGGGGGTAGTGGGGTGATATTATTTAGGTAGAACTTAAATTTAGGATAGGTGAGGAACAAACGACCAAAAATCTTTTTAAGTATATTCAGAAAGAGGGGATGAACCATGAATGTAAAGGAACACGAAGTCCAACAGATGCCGACATGGCGTATTGTCGCAGTAATTAACTTTCCAGTAGAGACTAGGGAAGCTTCTCCTCCCGCTCCAGGCGAGTTCTGGCCACAGAAGCTAACGACTGTAAGTCGGATTCCAGACGGATTTACCCTTGATGTGGATGGAATTTCTATAACATTGCAGTCCTGGCCCGGGCCTCCTCTTCCTCCACTTCTTTTTAGGCCTTCAGGAATACCAGATGAACCTGCGGCTCTTGTCTCCTTCACAGATGCTGATACCCCCGAACTTGCAATAGGGAAAATGGAGCCTCTACTAGAGCCATTGTTAGACAGTCTCTCCTTTCAACTACAAATAGCAATTCGAGTGTTTCAATTAGAAGCCCTAGATGTAACACCACCCGTGGGAGTGGGCATGACACGGCGCTGCCTTTTATACCCTTATCCAAATGGATATCCGTCAGCTAAGTTTCGCCAGTCAATTCCCTTAGGCAATATCTTGACATCCTTCCAACCAAACCTTCGTTCCTGCTTTGTGGCTACTAATACTAGGATACGTGCTGCGCTACGCTGGTATGTGAAGGGCTTAGCCTCCAACTACGAGGTTGACAATTTTATATTCTTTTGGATAGCACTAGAAATCCTTCGCTCTGAGAGCGGCATTTCGGTTGGAGGGCCATACCGTGCCAAGTGTGGTCATAAGATTCCTATCTGCCCAAATTGTGGGGAGCAGACGTTTCGAGAGGAATTAGGGAAAAGTATCAAAGCCTTTCTCACTAAACAGCTAGGGATTGCAGCAACTAATGCCAATAAGCTTTGGGAATTCAGACAAATGCTCCACGGCGCAAATGAACTCACTCCACAGGCGACATCTGAACTACCCAGGATGGTTCTTATCCTTAGGCAAGCTGTGGTTGCTGCATTAAAGATGGCATTGGGGTTTCCACCGAGTGACCCTCCATTAGTGCTCGCAGAAGGACCAAGTATAAGTTCAAGTTTTGCTATTGGAGGAACACGAACACTGGACAATCATGATGTTGACCTAGGCTTGCCAAGCGGATGACTTTTTGAGTGAAAAAGTTAATAAACTTCCTCTGTAAATACAGAGGTTAAAATTTCATTTTAGCGTCTAAGAGTGGTTTCATCCCTCTTTTTTACCTCACCCCACTCCACGCCTTGCCCGCCACTGGAAGAACCTGGTGATGAGGATGGGGAGAAGAATTTCCTTATATAACACTACCGGAAAGTAACATTCCTCTATTATTGTCGTTATAATATTTAACTGTATAGCATAAGGAAGGGAAAAACAGTGAAAAGGCTTTTGGTACTGGTTACGATAGCGATAATAGCTACCTGCCTGTTTGCTGGTTGTGTGGCAGAGAAAGGCACGGGCATACTTCAAGGCTACGTGACCATCGGACCCTTATCACCAGTGGAAACCCCCGGGGTGACACCTCCTGTTCCTAGCGAAGTATATGCAGCCAGAAAAATAATGGTCTATGATAAAAAAGGGGTCAATCTGATTAAGCAGGTGGACATTATTGATGGGAGATATAACGTGAAATTAGAGCCTGGTATATATACAGTAGATATCAATCATATCGGGATAGATTCCAGCAGTGATGTCCCAAAGCAGGTGGAGATAATAGCAGGCATCACATTTAGACTGGATATTAACATTGATACCGGGATACGTTAAACTTCTATAATAAAAAAAATAGATAAACTATTTCATCTCAGGGCGTGCTTTGCCCGCCACTGGAAGAACCTGGTGATTAGGATAGGGAGTAGGAGGGCTAAGAAAAGCACCGTAATCAAAAGCCAGGTGCTGAGGATGGCAAAGCCGCCGATGGTAATCCAGAGTATTAAAGAGATTCCGCTGCTTATACCGGCGGTAACTGCCTTGCCCATCAGCTTGGTAGCGATGCCCTTCACCTTGACCAGCCTGGCGTTCTTGAGGGTGGCGATAACATCGGTGGCCAGTCTGTCGCTTATGCCCAGACTTGAGCAGAGGGCTTCCATTGTCTTAGTCTCCCCGCTAGCCAGTAGCTGAATCCCCTGAAGTGCCAACTCCTTGACCTTCTCGGTATATTCCTTCTCTACCTCCCTGGCAGTCTTGCGGCAGTTATAGCAATAGTCATGCCTGATGCGGCTTGAGCAGATAGGGCAATACTGCTTTACTATCCTTTTTCTGGCTGACTTGATAATAGCCCCGACGACGCTGCCCCTGGCTGTGGGTTCAAGCCGCCCAAGAGCAAAATTTTTAAGACCTTCCAGCGGTATAACCTGGGCTTGCATCGGCACTACGGCTCCAGCGGCAATACCAGAGGATGCTATGGATGCTCCCAGGGCAGTACCGGCCACAATGGCGCCGCCGGTTACTACCAACGCTACTACGCCAGCAACCGTAGCCAGCGGATTACCGATAATACTTATATTCTTTGGTTGTGAAAATATTTCTGTCTGGTCTTGGGCAGAATATTTCAGTGTAATCAAGCCGTTATATGCTCCTGTTGCCAGGGTCATATTACCGACGCCGATAGCGTCCTTTGGATTTATGGTAATGCTTTCAACATACTCGTCGCCCGCTTTTACACGAACGCCGCCCAGGCCTTTGGTCATAGAGATAACTGGCTGTCCCAGGAAGGTTATGGTTACCGATATGCTTTCCAGTGTTACCTCTTGAGTGACATTAAATACATGTAAGTCAATGGTTATGTTCTCCTCCGGGTCAATAATAATTGTTTCCAGTGCCGATAATTCCTCGCCGTCTACCACTATCTCAAGTGAAAAATCACCATCAACCTGTTCTGCAGCCAACAACGATACAGGCATGCCTACTGAGATGGCTATAAAAACCAATAATAGAACAACTCTGAGATGTTTATTCATAAAACAACCCCTTAGTATAATCTATCTTAAATTTTAACCTCGTCGCACGCCTACAATCTTAAGCACTCTTCGTGGGTTAAAGTTATAATTTATTAATTACAATTGTCAAGCCCTCATCTTTCTAATAGACGTTTATCTAAAGGGGTATTTAAGGAAGGGTAATGACTCCTAAAAATAAAAGGGGAGTTTAAGGGGGGCACCAGCCCCTCTTTCTTATCTTCCCCCTCTCCTTACAAGGAGAGGGGGAT
>CAYGXW010000009.1:0-29996 GCA_964354125.1 uncultured Dehalococcoidales bacterium | reverse complement strand
AACCCGCGACAACCTGCTTGGAAGGCAGGGACTCTGCCAACTGAGTTACTCCCGCACCACAGGTGCTATTTTAAACCTGAGACTTCAGTTTGTCAAAGGACAGCATCAGGTTAATTCAATCAATATATTATGTCAAGACTGGACATCAAATACGGTACATGCTAATATTCCATTAGCCCGGGCATACCAGTTGTCACATCTGTCACCACTGGTGCATTACAGGGTTCACCAATATGCTCATCGTTACACTATTTATAACACTGGTCATTCTACTGGCGGTCTACCTGGCTATTTCAGCCCGTATAGCCCATCGCTTAATGAGAGTCACCAGGACACCCCTGAGCGAGACCCCCACCTCTGTAGGTCTTAGCTATGAAGATGTTTCCTTCCCCAGCCGCATTGACAACTTAATGCTAAAAGGTTGGTACCTGGCTGGTAATAAAAAGTTCACCATCATAATGGTAACTGGAATGCATCAGAATCGTGTTGATTCCAGTATCGGAACATTGAGTATAGCTAGGGACCTAGTAGAAAAAGGATATAATGTTCTTCTTTTTGACCTGCGGGGTCGGGGCGAGTCAGAAGGAAAGGGTGTCCTTCTAGCCAATGCTGACCGTGATATCGGTGGTGCCTTTGACTATATAAGAAAAAGGGGGTGTCCGTCTGATAGTATAGGTATTGTCGGCTTCTCAGCCGGGGCCGTCTCGGCAATAATTTTTGCCAGTCAGGAAAATATAGCGGCAGTGGTATCTGAAAGCTGTTTTGCTGATGTTACTGATACCTTTATAAGAAAGTTAGCCACGATACTTAGCGCGTCAAAACGACTTATCAAAATTTTTTCCCCTGGGATATATTTGATGTCAAGAATTATATATGGTTATCGCAAGGTGAACCCTCTGGACAGGATTGCTGATGTCGCCTGCCCCATACTCCTGATTCAGGGGGAAAAGGACGACCTTGTTACGCCAGAAGACGCTTATAGATTACTAAAGGCATCAGGCAATCCATCTGATGAGCTCTGGCTGGTACCTAATGCGGGACACACCGAAGCCTATTGCCTAGACCCGGCTGGCTATATAGATAGAGTGACCTCTATTTTTCAAAGGGTTGATAAAGAGTGATATAGAAAGTTAGCATTAAGCTATATATTATGTTAAGTTCTGGGGAAGGGGGGATTTGAACCCCCACGCCTTGCGGCACATGATCCTAAGTCATGCTTGTCTGCCAATTCCAACACTTCCCCGAGTATAAAGCAACAAGACAAGTCCTATTTCAGATTAAAATATAGCACTATAGCCAGAGCATCTCAAGATTTTTAAACTGATTAAATGAGACCCTTAAAATTAAAAATTACTTTAGTTCCCGGCAATATATTTTATATCGGCAAGTAACACCTCTGGTTTGACAGCTCAAGTATATATGATATAAAGTAGCTGAAAATATAACATCCATCAAAAAAACAAGGAGGTACAATAAATGAACAAGTGGCTGTGGGTAGTTATTCCAATAACCGTCATTCTGGCGATTGGGACTGTTACCAACGGGGTATTTTATATGCAGGAGAGTAGCAAGCTGGAGGATGCCCAATCTCAGTTAGCGGCCCTAGGAGAAGATGTTTCCGATCTAGATGGCAATCTCTCAACCCTTGAGGGGAATGTCTCCACTATTGAAGGTAGTGTCTCTAACCTAGGAGATGATGTTACGTCTCTACAGGGTGGTTTCTCTGGTCTACAGGGGGGTTTTTCATCCCTAGAGGATGGCTTTTCAACCCTGAAAGGTAATGTATCTACACTTGATGGGAATGTCTCAACTCTACAGGGTGGTGTCTCTAGTCTGCAGGGTGATGTTTCTTCTCTACAGGGTGATTTCTCTACATTAGAAAGCGATGTTACCAATCTTGACGGTGATGTCTCTAACCTAGAAGGTAATGTCTCCACCCTGGAGGGGGATGTTTCCACCTTGGGAGAAGATATTTCCGCTCTGGAAGCAAATGACAATGCTATTATGAATGTGGTGGCAATGGTGGAGCCATCTGTAGTCAGGATTGAAGCTTTTAGTCCTGGCTGGATATGGGGAGGTTCTGGGGTGATAGTCACCAACACCGGTTGGGTGCTAACCAACTGGCATGTGTTGTATGGCGCCGTATCTATTGAAATCACTCTTTACAATGGCGAGACATATAATGGAGTTATGCCATACATTGAACATAATTTCCTTGATTTAGCTATGGTTAAGATTGATTCTACACGCACTGACTTTCCTGCGGCAGTGCTAGGTTCTTCGGCGGATGTAACCGTCGGCGAGCAAGTAGTGGCTATAGGGTATGCGCTTGGTCTTCCGGGACAGGCAACAATCACTACAGGTATAGTATCAGCTGTCCGAACTATAGATGACCATATGGGCATGGTAAGAGAGTATATTCAGACCGATGCTTTAATAAATGGCGGTAATAGCGGCGGCCCATTAGTTAATCTTAATGGTGAGGTTATCGGTATTAATACCTGGGGAATTGAATGGATAACAGACGGGGTATATGTAGTAGAAGTAATAGAAGGTATCAATTTTGCTTTCCCTATTGATGATGCAATATCCTTCATTGAACAAGTAACTGGGTAATAAGTTTTTACTAACTAACATCTAAGCTTGTCGGCAGAAGCGATACTGTAACTTCTATAGACTGCATCGCCTGAGTTATAACTTTGGCGTTTGGCGTTGGGGTATATGTATTAATGCGTTAACCGGCTTACTTCTTATAAGCCCTGATATGGTATCGTATGAAGTGACATTATTTTAATTCCACTCCCCTACCGAGAGCAGTATATTTTTTGATTTTAACTGATACTATCATAAGCTAAGATGATTAAGGAAAATGTTAGCCAGATATTAGCCGAACTGCCCCAAGGGATTTCATTAGTCGCCGCGGCTAAGACGAGAAAGCCAGCGGAGGTTCTGGAGGCTGTTGAAGCTGGCGTAAGGATTATCGGCGAAAACTATGTTCAGGAAGCTGAGAGGGCTTACGAGTTAGTAGGTTCAAGAGCAAAATGGCACTTTATCGGCCACTTGCAAAGTAATAAGGTAAAAAAAGCGGTAAATATATTTGATATGATAGAAACTATTGACTCAGCCCAGATTGCAGAGGAGATTGATAAACGCTGCTCTCAGATAGGCAAGGTGATGCCGGTACTCATTGAGATAAATAGCGGCCGTGAGAAGCAGAAAGGCGGGGTCTTCCCGGAAGATGCCGGGGCATTGGTAAGAGAGATTTCCAGCCTTAAGAACATCAGGTTAGAGGGATTGATGACCATGGGGCCTCGCTTTGGCAACCCGGAAGACTCCAGACCCTATTTTACCGAAACAAGAAGGGTTTTTGAAAGAATAAAAGGTCTTCATCTGCCCAATGTACAGATGAAGTACCTATCTATGGGCATGACCAACTCCTACAAGGTTGCCCTGGAAGAGGGTGCCAATATAATCAGAATAGGAAGCAAGCTATTCGGCGAAAGGGGCTGAAGGGCTATGTTAAAGGCTCCAAGCCCTTAACTATATCATTAAAATCGATAAAGGGCGTGCAACTTAGATTCGCCTCTTGACAGTGAGCCAGCAGTGGCCCGGTGGCAAAGATGCAGTCAGCCAGTCTGGCTGATGGGGCATCAGAGGCACCATTGCCCACATATACAATACTATAGCCACCCGATATAAAGTGCCTGGCATACGCCTCCTTAAAGTTGTCCTGTAACTCAATACCATTAGGTCCTATATATCTGGCTTTTATGCCCTTAGGGGAAAATATAGTCTGGGCTGAGAACACCTCAATATTATCCACACCTAGAGCCTCTAAAATCGTTCTAATATAGAAATCCAGTCCATTGCTGACAATAACAAAGCGCAATCCCTTCCTCCGGCAATAATCCAGTAGTTCATGAAGTCCAGCTCTAATCCTCACCCTTTCTAAAACGAACTTGTCTAATGTTTTTTTATTCTCCCTTACCATAACAAAGGCTCTGGTATTAAAGCTACCAACGGATATTCTGCCTTTTCTATACTCGTCAAGCAATCGCCTCCAATCTCCATTGGCGAAGGCATCCAGTATAAAAAAGCTTACATCCTCTTCGGTAATGGTACCGTCAAAATCACATTGAATCAGGGTTTTAACTTTTCCTGTTGGCTTCATTTTACCTCCACCTTATAATCCAACATCATTGGTTTCCGGCTCAATCTTGTACAATTTATCGTCACTCTCTATGTGGTCTATATAAAGGACGCCGTTCAAGTGGTCGATTTCATGTTCTAATGCCTGAGCCATAAGTCCAGTGGCTTTAATTCTTATTGCCTTTCCCTGTCGGTCCAATCCTTTCACAGTAACCGAAATTGACCGCTTAATCTCCCCCTGGAAGCCAGGAACACTGAGGCAGCCCTCCGCCACCTCCCTTTCCCCAGAGCGTTTTACTATCTTTGGGTTAATAATGGCAAACGGTTCTTCTTCAGGCATCTGTAGCACGGCAATTCGCAATGAAACACCAACCTGTGGTGCCGCTAGACCAACGCCTTTTTCTTTCTGCATCGTTTCCACCATATCATCAATAAGCCGCTGAATTGAGCCATCAATGGCTGGCACCTTTTTCGCTTTTTTCCTCAATATAGCATCAGGTTGCTTTCGCACTTGTCTTACTGCCATAATATATTTTTTAAGCATTAACCCAACAGAAATGTTAACATATTAAGTCTTATGTCGTCCACAGATAGTGTTGCCGGTAAAAACCCTGTTTACCAGCAAGCAGGATTATGCTAGTATATTTATTAGATAGTCTTAATGCGGGGCGTAGCGCAGCCAGGTAGCGCACCTGAATGGGGTTCAGGTGGTCGCCGGTTCAAATCCGGCCGCCCCGACCATTAATCCAATAAGTTCGTTATGTCAAACTATCCCCTACCCTAATTAAATGTATTCAAAAACAGCCTTTTCAATTTTTAATAAATACATACTAAAAATCAATGAAATATATTGACAGAAAGAAACAGATATAGTAATTATATTGGTGAATTTGCCGCCTACTTTGGCTACCAGGTTGAGCCGATACTAAGGCACAGATTCATAAAACTCTTTCCACGCTGGCTCAGACCTTATGGCAGACATTACGCCTACTGAGTTAATGCTGATGATGTGTTTCATCTTACAGAGGCTATTTGGGCGCCTTTCTTTTCAACTTGAATTGCCAGAAAGTCAACAGGGCAAAAATGACTATCCCGATAGCAAATAGAGCATAGTGCTGTAATGGCAGGAAAGCCATTAATAATCCAGCACTCAATAAAGATAGTGCTCTTTCTATTGGTCGGCACCGGATAAAATAATATCCGACAAAGGCTATCTGGGAGGCTAACAGTAGAATTATACTGGCAATTATACCGGTCACAGCACTAAGTGGTTCCTGGGATTGCAGTAGCAATACCGGACAGTAAATAAACATAAAAGGTAGCAGGAAACCAGCGGCGGCCGCTTTTACCGACTCAATTGCAGTCCTGATATAATTGCCACCAGCAAGCTTGGCGGCAATCATAGCACCTATAGCTACCGGTGGCGTCAGATAGGCAAAAATAGTGGTGAACATGGTAAAGAAGTGCGCCTGCTCAAAGCCCACCCCCATTTTCACCAAGGCAGGAACGGCGAATATTGAGGCGATAATATAGGCGGTTAAGGCTGGTCCCCCCATACCTATAAAAACGCATATGGCGGCAGTGATTAAAAGAGCTGGGAAGAGATAGCCTCCGCTCCACACCTCAATGCCGGCCGATAGCTTAACCCCCAAACCACTCATTGTTATGGTAGCCAGTATAAGCCCGATGCAACAAGCACTTACGGCAATCTGGGCGCCAACTTTAGCTCCTTTAACAAAGCCGTCAATATAATCAGATAAAGAAGGCCGCTCCTCCTTTTTGATAAAGCCTACTATAAGGCCTACCAGGATAGTGCTTATAATCGCCCAGAAGGCAACATACCATATGGTGTAGCCCATAACGAACAGTATTGCGATTATGGTTAGGGGTATAAAAAACACGGGTGCCGATAACAGCATTCCCTTTATATCTACCTTTTCTCTAACCATCTCCAGACCCAGCTTTTGGGCACTGAGCTGAACATATGAGCCAACACAGTAAAAGTAGAGTATGGCCGGAATTATAGCCATAGCTACTATCTGCACGTAGGGTATACCAGTCATACCAGCCATACCAAAGGCAACAATCCCCATTACCGGGGGCATAATCTGGCCACCGTTGGAAGCGGCGGCTTCAATGGCACCAGCTTGCTCTGGGCTATAGCCGGTCTTCTTCATCAAGGGTATGGTAAACGAGCCGGTAATGGCGATATTAGCGGCTACATTACCGGTAACCATGCCGACAGCGGCACTGCTGACTACCGCAATTAACCCAGGACCACCACTCAGTCGGTTGCCGACTAATTTCCCCAGCTCCATAATGAATTTAGTGGCACCGGCTGCCTGGAGTACACCACCAAAGACAACAAACAAGAATATAAAGTTGGCTGAGGTGGGTAGTACCATACTATAAATGCCATTATTCAAGCTGACTGATAGGTTTGATATTGTTCTAGCCAGTCCATAGGAAGTGGTATGAAAGGGCTCCGGCAACAGGCTGCCGAAGAAGGGATAAATGACGACAATGATAGCCAGCAAGGGTATTATCCAACCAAAAGACTGCCTGGTTGCTTCCAATACAAGCAGAATTAGTATTGCCCCGATTATAAGGTCTGGTGTGGTGCTGAACCAGGTATGGAGTTGAAGTTCTTCCGAAAAAAGCCAGATATAGCCGGTGGTTAGAAGAGAGAGCAATACCAGCACCGCTGAAAATATGCGCCAGGGCTTACTTCTACTCGTATTAATGGCTATTAAAAATACCAGGACTAAGGCGAAACCCAGATGCGTGGTATAATGGTCAATGGTCTCCTGTATCAGTACCTGAGTAGAGACCAGATGGTATAGCGCCATGGCCAGGGCTATGGCAACTATTACCGTATTAACCTTAACCCTTTTAACCTTACCAGCTATATCCAGCATCTAGCTATCTTTCTTTAGTAGCTACCAAGCTCTATCCCGTAATCTTCAAAGAACTGTAATGCGCCAGGGTGCATATCTGCCTCGGGGACACCCCAGTAAGCCATAGTCTCCTGGCTGATAACGGCTAATGAGTGGTCATACTCCTGGAATTTACTAGCATTCTCATAGATTATGCGGCATATCTCGTAGACCACATCATCAGGCATTTCTTTGTCAGCCGCCCAGCCATATGATGCGCCAAGTGTTATCCATGGCTCGGTCTGTGTCTCTCCCAGACTACCTGCCGGCACAGTATGTTCAACCTGTAGTGGTCCTAACAGGTCTATCATGTATGATATATCTTCGCTGTCTATGGAGACAAAGTAGACCTTCTTGGTTGCCATTATCTCTGACATATATGGGCTTATAGTATACTGGCCTGAACCTGCCAAAAACACTACAACCTGAGTGGCATCTATTAATCCATCCCTGAGGGTATCAACCCCTTCTGAGGCACCTAAATACTCAAGCTCTACCTCATCTAGGATTCCGGCTGATTCAAATATAGTATTAAATACTGCCACCCGGGTCGCTGAGGACATATCACCAATGGACACCCTTTTACCAATGAAATCGTCCACTGTTTTAATGTCAGGGTCAAGTGTGATAAAGCCCATCACCGTGTATCCTGTGGTAGATATAAATCGCAGGCCATCGTACTTTTCGGTAAATGGTTCCTTGCCCTCACTGGCAAGTACGTGTAATTGATGCACGCTTATAATAAGGGTGTTAGGCCTTCTCTCCGGTTCATTCATTAACAGATTGAAGCTTGCGGTTAAATTTGGCGCCTCAACAGCGGTAGCCCTAAGCCAGGTGCTGTTTTTATTTATGAATTCGGCTAAAGCAATAGCCGCCACATATGGACTCATTCCGGCTTTTCCGCCATATATTTCAATCTCGTAGGTTTCAGGCGTGGTTTCAGTGCATGCGGGAAGAATAGGCAGCACAGCAATCACCAGAACCAGACAAAGGTTGCTAATTATTATCAATATATTCTTCTTTTCCATTCTTTTTTAACCTTCCTTCTAGAGTATAGAAATCACAGACCGGGCATATTTTATTGACCACCATTACTACTTTTTCCCTTATTAATGTGCAAAGGTAGTAACTTGCCGGCGTCAGTGATATGCGGCTGCATCCGCTTTACCCGTAGTGTCTTTGCCTGAGACCATATCTCAGCCATCATCCGCTGAGTGTCCTTTCCCTTACTCAATTCGGCAAGTATAGTTTGAATAAGTTTATCCTCATCTATTGCGCTTACCTCAGGGCTTACTATCACGCTCATACGGGTATGACCCTCCTCATCCTCTTCCTCCACCATCTGGTAGTCAATGTAGGCACCACCAAATTTAGCCGGTAAGACCTCCTCAATTATCCTGAGTAAGTCGGTGCCGATAAAGGTCATACCTTCCCCGGTCAACTTATCAAAACCTCTTATATTGTAGATATGGTCGGTAAAACCAAATTCACCAAGCTTACAGCCGCAATCCCTCTTTTCAATCACCCCGTAATCACCATTCTCCACATTGAGCAGTATTTTAGCCGTCGTAGGCAAAAGGGAGGTAAAAAGAAAAGCATCCACCTCAACATTACCAAAGGGTGCCTGTCTCTTATGTTGAATTATAGCCCTGCCATCCATAAAATGATGGATGTCATCTACTGCCACTGGATTAAGGCAACTAAAGCCAACCATGCCCACATCAGCCCCGACATACATGTTTATTACATTAGCGCCCACCGCCCTGATTTCTTTAGACTTCGCTTCGGTAAGGGGCTCGCCACCGACAAAAAAGGTCGCCCCGGATATGTCATAATTATGTTTTTTGGCTGCTTGACAGGCTCTGACAGCGGAGTTGGTATAGGTCATGACAATACAGCCCTGTCCTTTTCTTAGGACTTCCGATATGTAACCGGCAACTTTATAACTATGCTCCAGGTCAATATATTCTGGCTTGGGTATAGCGGCTCCGAAAAGCCTGCCGGCGTAAACAGCATAGTAGGTTGCCAGGCGCTTGGTCAGGGAAGGTTTGATCTTCTCTGCCTTTACCTGGGAAAACCAGTTTATCGGCGTGTTACCTATTTTGGCTAACTGAAGCATTGATATTAACCCCGCAGCCGATGGCAATATCGGATACCAGATTATAATCGGGCTTCCCCAGATGCCATGAACATCAAAAACAACCCCGTTATAGGCGGCATAGTGACAACAACGTTCAAGGTTTATCGCTACCTTTGTTCCGGAACTGCGACTGGCACTAGTACTACCTTCAAAGTGCTTTTCCAGAAAGGTGTTATCAAAATCGCTTTCTTTAAACCTGAAGACCTTACCGCCGCGAACAACCTCTTTTTTGCCCTTAAACTCCTCGATGCTTATATAGACACCTTCAGTCCTCAACTTATGCAGAGTAGGTTCAATGCCATCAGAATGAACCATACGCTCAATATCACCGTACTCACAGCCGGCTAGTTGCAGTAGCTTTAGATAAGGGCTGTTTTTATTGCCATAGATAGTCTTCTTGGCAATATTTAACAGATTTTGTTCCCTATTTTCCAGCCCGTACTTGATAATTTCATAGCACTGTTCAAGATTGACAGGCTCACGTAGGAATTTCCTCATTCCAAAAGCAAGCCGCCAGTACATCCCTATTTGTTCAAATAAAGGCATTTTTTTGTTATCCCGCAGCCAGCTTAAATTATCTTATAAATATAACATAAACTCATAAGTGAGGTATAACTCTAAAGACAATAAATGCTAAATAATAACATTAACTATGGTTAAATTCCAATGGGTACTCTAAAATTGAGATGTAAAAAATCAGTTTAACACTAACTTTTCCCCTCCTATAGCGTTATATTTAACAGCATATTAGATAAACATCTGGGGTAGAAGGAGAAACCGATGAGATTAAAAGTTATTCAAACTATAACCCTTGCACTCATCCTTGCGGTTCTGGCTACTATGATGCCCGCTTGCCACCCTGTCTTTGCCGCTGAAAGCTACCTGGCAGTAATACCCAAAGTATTGCACAGCGGTCAGACAGAGGAGCTCTCGCTAGCCCTTTTTAAGGGAGAGAGCCTGACTTCGGGGGATGTTCAAGTTTCTCTGCTAAAAGACGGGGCAGAAATATTTAATACTAAAGAAAGTATCTATGGAAAGGGGATTATAGAGCTTAAAATTCCCGATATTGAAGACGGTGAATACGAGATTCAGGTAAAGACGGCCGGTTTTGAAGATAAAGCTACGGTTAAAGTGGAAAGGAGCTTTCTTACCTTTCTAGAGACCGATAAGCCCATCTATAAACCGGGACAGACCATTAACATTAGGCTGATTACCTTAAATGATGAACTGAGACCAATAGAGGAACAGGTCACCATAGAGGTTCTTGATGCCAAGGGGATAAAGATATTCCGCAGTGAGATAAGCACCGATGAATACGGTATGGCCAGTTTAGAGCTACCCTTATCCGATGAACTCAATCTTGGAGTATGGAAGATAACCGCCGTAACCGAAAAGGGCAAGACACAGCTGGATGTCAGGGTAGAGGAATATGTATTGCCCAAATATGAGGTAAAAGTAGAGCTACCCAAGGAATGGTTCTTGGTTAACGAAGCTATTACCGGTAAGATATATGCCGAATACAGCTTTGGCAAGCCGGTCAAGGGTGAGGTTGAAATAATAGCTTCAAGATATGTTGGGGAGTGGGAGGAATACGCCAACTTCTCCAAGGCAATTGATGGGGAGACGGAGTTTGAGCTCCCAGCTGTAGGCTATGTTGCCGGAACGCCGGCGGCCGCCGGTATGGGTAATGTCATACTGGATATTATTGTTAGAGAAACCGCTACTGGTTACGAAGAAAAGACGAGCAGAATGCTGACCGTTGCCCAGACCCCGCTAAACATCCAAATAATCCCCGAGAGCTCTGTTTTCAAGCCTGGCTTACCCTTTAACTTCCTGCTCATCACCGAAACGCCGGCCAATGAACCGGTAAATGCCAAAGTGGATGTTAATATAACCTATCTAAATGCTGAGTATGGGGAAGAGGATACCGAGCATAAAGAGGTTGATACCATAAATGGTAAAGCCTTGATAGAGATAACCCCACCCGAGAAGGCGGTTGCCTTAATTATTGAAACCTTTGAGCTGACCCCGCTCTCATCTGTTGAGCCAGCCCGGGCTGAAAAAATATTAACCGCATCCTATTCTCCTTCAGGTAACTTTATTCACCTGGAGCAAATCAGCGAAGGCATCCCCGAGATAGGACAGGAGATAGTATTTAAAGTCAACTCCACCAGTGAGGCGGCTAATTTCTATTATGAGGTCGTTTCCCGAGGCAATGTTGTCTTCTCCGATTTTACCAATACCAATGAAATAGCCTTTGAGGTTACGCCTTTTATGGCACCCTCTTCCCGTCTTCTGGTATATCAAATCTTGCCCAACAGCGAGGTGGCGGCAGACTACCTGCCCTTCAAGGTTACCGCCGAGTACCCACACAGCATAAAGGTAGAGTTCAGTGATGATGAAGCTACACCCGGTGAGGATATCAGTATTGATATTGAGACCGATGGTGAAGCCAAGGTTGGCATTGCCGTTGTTGATAAATCGGTCTTTATTCTGGCTGAGAACCGGCTGAATCTACAGCAGGTATTTGATGAACTGGAGAGGCTATATATGCAGCCGCAGGTGGAACTCGATGAAGTCACTATCTACCCGGCGATAGTCACAAAGGGAGCCATGGATATTTTTGATGATGCCGGGGTGGTGGTTCTCAGCAACAATACTATACCTGAGGGTGAGGAGTATAAGGCAGAGGACCAGAATGCTATATTTGACCGACTGTGGCAGTTCTTTGGTGGTGATATGGCAGTCATGGAAGCGGCCGGGGTAGTGCCACCGGCACCGGTTGTTAAGGGGGCTGAAAGTGATACTTCTGGTCTGGCCGAGGTAGAGAGGGTAAGACAGTTCTTCCCCGAGACCTGGCTCTGGGAGGAGATAATCGTAGACGCCGATGGTAAGATTTCCATCCCGGTTACCGTACCGGATACCATAACCACCTGGATGCTCCACGCCGTGGCTATATCCAAAGAGGCTGGGCTGGGTATGGCTGAAGACGAACTGGTAGCCTTCCAGCCGTTCTTCATCAGTGTTGACCTGCCCTACTCAGCGATAAGGGGCGAGGAGTTCCCGGTCAAGGTAGCCGTCTATAACTATCTGGAGCAGCCACAGAAAGTGCTGGTCCAGATAGAGGAGGCGGGCTGGTTTGAACTGCTGGACGATTCTGCTGAATCAGTAACGGTAGACGCTAACGATGTTGGCAGCGTGGAGTTTATGATAAAGCCCAATGGTCTTGGTTTTAATGAGCTTAAAATAACCGCCCAGAGCACCGAGGCGGCAGATGCGGTAATCAAGTCGCTCCTGATTCAACCGGAGGGTGTCCCCCGGGAGTTCGTTGAAAACCTGGTTATCTCTGAAGATACCCCCCAAGTAGTGGACACGACCATTCCAGAGTTCGCCGTTGCCGATTCAGGTAGAGTTTATATCGCATTAACCTCCAGCTTCCTGACGCAGACCATTGAGGGCTTGGAAGGGCTCATCCAGATGCCCTTCGGCTGTGGCGAGCAGAATATGATTGTCTTTGCCCCCGATGTCTACATTACCAAATACCTTCAGGAGAGCGGACAGCTCAAGCCGGAGATAATGGCTAAGGCAGAGAAACTGATGATTACCGGCTATCAGAGGGAGCTTACCTATCGCCGCAGTGACGGCAGCTTCTCCGCTTTCGGACAGAGTGATGAAGAGGGTAGCCTGTGGCTGACCGCCTTCGTTCTGAAGAGCTTCGCCCAGGCTGAAGGGCTTATCTATATTGACGATACTATTTTAGACGAGGCGGCTGACTGGCTCATATCGCACCAGAATAGCGATGGCTCCTTTGAGCCGGTGGGCTTTGTCCACCACCAGGAGATGCTCGGTGGGCTCAAGGGCAAGACCGCACTCACCGCCTATACCGCCATCGCCCTGATGGAGGCTGGTGAAAAGAGCAGTTCTGCCAGAGCAGTGGCTTATCTGGAAGACATGCTTGATGAACTGGATGACCCGTATACCGTGGCTGTTACTGCCTATGCCCTTGAGCTTGCCGGTAGCGATAGAAGTGATGACGCCTACCAGAAGCTGATGGAACTTGCTCAGGAGGATGAGAACGGACTGCACTGGGGTAGTGACATTGTTATAGCTGAAGATGGTGTCATGCCTGACGGGCTTATAGCCCCGAGATATCCGATGGAATATAACCAGAGCGCCGATATTGAAACCACCGCCTACGCTACCCTGGCTCTGATAAATCATGGCGATGCCTTTAATGCTTCAAGGGCGGCCAAGTGGCTGGTATCACAGAGAAATGCCTACGGTGGCTTTGGCTCAACACAGGATACAGTTGTTGCTTTACAAGCTCTTACTGAGTACTCAACCGGTACCAGGGCTGATGTCGACCTGACGATAACCATAAAGTCGTCAGAATCCAGCATAGAGAAAAGGATTAAACAGGAAAACTTTGATGTACTTCAGATAATTGAAGTACCTATAAATGACCAGGTAGAGATAACCGCTGAGGGGAAGGGTGAAGCCATCTGTCAGGTGGTCAGACGCTTCAACCTGCCCCAGGCTGAAACCAGCGGCGAGGAAATTCTTAAAATAAGCGTTGACTATGATACCACTGAGGTCGAGGTGAACGACCTGGTTACTGTTTCAGTAGAGCTTGAGTTTGCTCCACCCGAACCGATGGAAGCCGGAATGGTAGTCCTGGATATTTCAGTACCAACCGGTTTTACACCGGTTACAGAATCCATTGCTGAATTAATAGACAAAGAAGCGAAAATAAAGCGCTATGAAATTGCCGGCAGGAAGGTCATATTCTATATAGAGAACATGCTACCGGGTGATATTTTAACCTTCAGCTTCAAGGTACAGGCTATGTTCCCGGTTAAGGCTAAGGGTGTCACTTCTCAGGTTTACTCCTACTACCAGCCCGAGATAAGGGGTGAAACTCTAGGTGAAGAAGTTACCATAAACTAGTACAACAATATGTTATGTCATCTTCTCCTCTATTATATTCAACGAAGAGGCTGGGTATCAGGAATAAATACCCAGCCTCTTCGTTATTTCCTCATTTAGGTAACATCAATCTTTTTGGAAAGTAATTAATCCCCTTCTTATGGCCTTTACCACTGCTTCAGTACGAGCATTGGCATCAAGTTTACTTAAAATTGAGGTGACATGATTTTTAATGGTCTGTTCGCTGATTTTCAGCTTGGTTGCAATCTGTTTATTGGCAAAGCCCTGAGCCATATAGTTAATAATTTCTGTCTCTCGTGAGGTGAGGGGTGATATCAAATTTTCAACCTCTTGCTGTTGAGAGAGCGTTTGAAACTGGTCAAGAATTTGTGCTGCCACCTTAGGGCGTTTATTAAGGCTTTCACTTATGGGGTGCTCACCATGTGCCACGCGCCTTACTATATCACATAGCTCTTCACTGCTGATATCCTTGCTTAGATAGGCTGAGGCTTGGCACTTTATAACCTCAAAGAGCTGTTCATCATTAACACTTGATGCTAGCACAATCACAGCGGTACTTGGTGTTACCTGTTTTATTCTATTAGCCAGACTAAGGCCACTATCAGGGGCAGAATCAATATCCACAATAGCTACATCAGGAGGCATAACCTCAATGGTCAGGGACATCTTATCAGTTAGTTTAGCCTCACCGGCAATATCAATGTCATTTATACTAGAGAGTGAATTGCGTATACCTTGCCGGAATAGTGGCTGCTGGCTGAATATCCAGACCTTTATTTGTTCACCCATGCTTTAAACCAATTGAAATGTTAGGCTTATTTTTTTACCGGTTTGCCTGACCACTTCTCAGCCAGGTCGCCGGATATGGGTAGCTTGTACATCGTACCCTGGTATGCCTTATACATTAAGACCACCCATAAGACAAAGGCAAGACCACCGATAAAAGAAGATACGACCCAGCCAAACCAGGGTATCCAGCCGAAGATGATAATTATAATGTTGATAATACCGAAAACGATTATTGATTGCACGGCATGGAAGCGGACAAACCTATTCTCTGTCTCTATTAGGTACAATATCAGTCCGCTGACCCAGCCCAGAACATAGCACAAAAGTCCGGCAATATTCTCTTCAAGCCCGGTAGAAGTCTTTTCCATTTGCCAAACCTCCTAATTATTTAAAGACTGGCATAAGATTATACCTTTATCTAGTAGGTGTCAATCTTTTAAGCCACCCTTTAATTTTTTATCATATTAGGTAATCAGTTTTTAACCTGCTTAATTTGGTAGCGTAGCCTGCCTGCAGGAGCTGCAATTTCTATCACATCACCAATTCCTCGCCCGATAATGGCTTTGCCCAAAGGGGAGGCGCTGGAGATCTTGCCTCTAACCGGGTCTACCTCTTTTGGGCTAACTATAGTGTAATTTAGTTCTTCACCAGAAGTCAGGTCAAGGAGGACAATGTTGTCACCGACACTCAGTTTGAGACTAATCTTTGTTTTTCCCTTAACCAAGGTTGCCGACTTTAGGGTTTCTTCCAATTCTCCAACTCTGCCTTCAAGGAGGCTAAGCCTTTCCCTGGCGGCATCCAATGGGGCATTTTCCCGGAAGTCCTTATCCTGAGCTGCCCTGTGTATCTCTTCAATGATTTGAGGCCGCTGGCACTTAAGAGCCTCCAGTTCGCTCTTGATTTCGTCATATCCCTGCTGAGTCAGAGAAATAACTGCCGGAGAAGCTTGTCTGGCACCGGTTACTAATCTAGATTTAGCCTTCTTTGCCTTAAGATGCATAGCCAGATTGTTTTTTATCCACCCCGACTTCCGAGCATGGATTAGAAAGATGCGTACCAAGTCAAGTTTTTTTTGATAGTCTGCATCTGATGATGATATCCGCTGTGCATAATTAGCTATTTCATCAGCAGTAAGCTTATCCATAGGCCTTTCCCGCCCGAACCAGCGAACAAACTGATAAATCACCTGCTGGCTAACTCCTATCTCCCCTGAAGGCAGGCTGACCAGGAAGCGACTGGCTGCTTCGCCCAACTTCAAGTTCTGGTTAATGCTTGGCATTTCTATACTCTAACCCAAACCAATCCGGAAAGGAAGTTTTATAGTGGCCAGGGCTTTGGTTAGTGCCCTTTGTCTGGCTATCTTTAGTATCGCCTTGCCATGCCAGTCAAAAGACAACTCATCCTCTTTAAGTAAAGCCTCATCAATGCCATTATCTTTTATTATGTCAAATATCCTGTCAATATGACTATCACTCAAACTTTCATAGAATCTTCGAGCCTGGTAACATATGCTGAGTTCTTTTCCCAGTTTTTTCCTCCACTCTTGCTGATAGCCAGCCAAGCTTCTGGCAGATAGCTCATTCTTCTTCAGTGCCCGGTGTAGATTATGAGTTGCTATCTCGGCGCTCAGCAAGCCAAAATAGATGCCACCACCAGTGGTCGGCTTTACCTGCCCGGCGGCATCCCCGACCACAATTAAACGCTGTTTATAGGTTTTCTTTAGCGGTTTGATTGTAATCCCACGGGAGCTTATTTTATCATCGTTATAACTTATCTTCCCCGCTGCTTTTAGGACTGAAAGCAGCTTTCTAAGATATTCCCTTGGCTTACTCCGCGATAGAAGACCAACCAGGGCTTTTGGCGATGATGTTGGCACCATCCAGGCGAAAAAGCCAGGAGCAACTTCCCAGCCTAAATAAACCTCTATTTCATCTATATCTCTGGCTTCTACTTCAGCCTGAGCTCCGACGACAAAATCACCAGGTTTGCCCAATCCCAGCTTCTCAATAAGCCTTGAACCAAAGCCAGTAGCAATAACCGCTACCCTGGCTTCATGGTTTAGCCTATTTCCATTTTGGTTGGCTTCAACTACTACACGGTCATCCATGACCTGTATATCCTTAACCGCGCTGTTTAGAATATACTCTGCCCCAGTAGTTTCAGCCCGGCTAGTCATAAACAAATCAAAGGCGGCTCGGTCTATAATATAAGCCTGGTTTTCTTCTCGCCATAACCTTATTAACCGGCCTGAAGGCGAAAAAATCCTGGCGCTGTTTGCCCGCCTTAAGACTAAATTACTATCAATAGCAAAGGAGACAAAACACTCCTGGCTAATAATACCAGCACAGCAGACCCACTCCCCAAGCCTCTCCCTTTTTTCCAGTACCAGTACATCATACCCCACCCCGGCTAGTTTACAGGCAACATGACTGCCTATCGGTCCGCCGCCAACAACTATAACATCGTGCAATTTCAGCCCTTTCCTATTCCCCTTATAGCCTGTTTAAAAAGTATATCACAATCACCACCACCGATGCTTTTTGTCTTGCGGTCTTGACAAACAGATTGGCTTTAGGTATAGTTCTTTTACAAAATAAGTAAAGGCTGAGAACAAGACAAGTAGGCTTCCAGCGAGGCACAGAGAGTCGGGTAAGGTGTGAACCGATGCCGGCGCAGAGGTTGAATGGACTTGGGAGCCGCAAGCCGAATTGCCATACCGGTCTGATTAGGTTTTGCCGTGAGGGGAGCGTTATCATACCCCAGGGTATAATTTTTGCTATATACCTGAAAAAGATAGTCATATCTAGTATTAGATTGACTAAGAAGGGTGGCACCGCAGAGGTGAGCCTCCTGCCCCTTCAAGGGAAGGAGGCTTTCTTTTTATCGGAAGTATATAATATTCAGGCTATACCTCTGGCTCCCCTCCCGGGAGCCGGGGTAGGT
This sequence comes from uncultured Dehalococcoidales bacterium, assembly GCA_964354125.1. Classification (GTDB taxonomy): domain Bacteria; phylum Chloroflexota; class Dehalococcoidia; order Dehalococcoidales; genus CAYGXW01. Next base: position 12,092 of record CAYGXW010000009.1, on the reverse strand, counting down.
TATTAAATCTAAAGAAAGGAAGGAGAGAAAATTGGAGAGAACAATGTTTTTCCTTGACCAGAAGGATATGCCCACCCACTGGTATAATATCCTGCCCGACCTACCCGTGCCGCTACCACCCCTGGTTCATCCCGGCACCAAGCAACCCTGTCCTATGGATATGCCTTTGCCCCCACCCCTTTTTCCCGATGCCGTCAACAGGCAGGAGTTCAGTAAAGAGCGCTGGATAGAAATACCCGAGGAGGTGCAGGCAATCTACCGCACTTGGAGGCCAACGGTGTTGCACCGCGCCTATCGCCTGGAGAAAGCCCTGGATACACCAGCCAAGATCTTCTATAAATACGAAGGCACCAGCCAGGCCGGCAGCCACAAGCTAAATACCGCCGTCGCCCAGGCCTATTATGCCAAGAAGGAAGGTTTCAAACGCCTGGCTACCGAGACCGGCGCCGGTCAGTGGGGCAGCGCCCTTTCTATGGGGGCGGCCTTCTTCGGACTGCAATGTAAGGTCTATATGGTAAGGGTCAGCTACAACCAGAAACCCTACCGCCGCATCGTGATGGAGACCTGGGGGGCTAAAGTTGTCCCCAGCCCCAGTAATGACACCGAGGTCGGCAGAAAGTTGCTGGCGGAGAATCCCAACCACCCCGGCACCCTGGGCATCGCCATCAGCGAAGCCTGCGAGGACGCCTTCGCCCATGACGATACCAAGTACTCCATCGGTAGCGTCGTCAACCATGTCCTGCTGCACCAGACCATAATCGGCGAGGAGACGAGGAAACAGATGGCAATGGCTGATGCCTATCCCGATATCATCGTCGGTTGTGTCGGCGGCGGCTCTAACTTCGCCGGGCAGTTCCTGCCCTGGATAAGGGACAAAATCAGCGGCGCCAAGCCGGAGATGCGAATTATCTGCGTCGAACCACAAGCCGCTCCCAGCCTGACCAAGGGCCCCTATGCCTGGGACTACGGCGACGTCGCCGGGCTGGCGCCCATAGCCAAGATGTATACCTTAGGTCACACCTTTGTCCCCCCCGGTATTCATGCCGGTGGGCTACGCTATCATGGAATGGCGCCTATTATCTGCCACCTCTACAAGCTGGGCTTTATCGAAGCCCAAGCTGTACACCAGGTGGCTACCTTCGAAGCCGGCGTTAAGTTCGCCCGCACCGAGGGTATCATCAGCGCCCCGGAGACGAATCACGCCATCAAGGTGGCTATCGACGAAGCCCTTAAATGCCGCGAATCCGGCGAGGCTAAGACCATTCTGCTGGCTCACAGCGGACACGGTCACTTCGACCTGGGCGCCTATGAAGAATACCTATCGGGCAAGCTGCAGGACTATGAATATCCTGAGGCAAAGGTAAAAGAGGCCTTGAAACACCTGCCCCAGGTGCCCGGTCTCTAAACTATAAAAATAAAGGGGGGCAGGCTTTACGCCTGCCCCCATCTCCTGCTACCATCCTGGCTTTAACCCAGCCGGGCAACAGCCAGCAGTATACTGTCGCCAGCCAGCTTGTAGCTTTCGCTAAATACCCCTTCATTGGGCACTCCCTTAACCAGCTCTCTTGATAGTGTTTCCCGCTTGATGTAGTCAGCGAAGCTCTCTATTACCTTCTCTATATATTCATCACCCTGATAGTAGGTCATAATGCGGTCGGCGATATCGAACCCAGCCGAACGGCGCATCGTCTGCAGGCGGTGAACTATCTCACGCGCCAGCCCTTCAGCCAAAAGCTCAGAAGAAATCTTAGTTGGGACAGCCACTATGTGGACGCCAGAGAGTGGAGAAATACCCTTTTTATAGAAGTCCTGTTCGACTCGCTTTTGTTCAATACCAGCAACTACATAATCCCGTCTATCGATTTCATATTTCATCACTTCCGTCATTTCTTTGATTACTATATCTTTTACATTTAATTCTTCCAATATTTGTGGCTTCAATCGTTCTAAGCTTGCCTGTTCGCTGCTACTTGTTACACCCACAACTGCATGAGCTAAAGGCTGCCTTACTTTAATGCCTGCTTTACTACGAGCTGCTCGCCCTATACTTGATATCTCCATCGCCAACCTAGTATCAGCCATCAACTGCTTATCAACTCGACTCGTATCCGCCACCGGAAAATCGGTTAGATGTACACTATCTGGCGCCTCAGGAAAGGCGGAACAAACCAGGTTTTGATATAGCTCCTCAGCTAGGAAAGGGGTGAACGGTGCCAGAAGCTTGGATAGTGTAACCAGGCACTGGTAGAGGGTGGTGTGGGCTGATAGCTTATCGGCATCATTTTCGCTCTTCCAGAAACGCCTTCGGCTACGACGTACGTACCAGTTGGACAGGTCATCGACAAAGACCTCAATCCTACGGCCAGCCTCAGTCGGGTTATACCCATCCAGTGCAGAATCAACATCTAAAATTAACTGATTCAGCTCGGATATAATCCAACGGTCAAGCACCGAAGGCTCACGTCCTGCCAACCTGTCAAGCACTTCCCGAGCTTCGGGACTAAGCTGATTTAATGAATCTCCTTCAGAGCTAGGGGTAAAGCGGTCTATATTGGCATAGGTAACAAAGAAGGAATAGACATTCCACAGGGTTAGCATAAACTGGCGGTTTACCTCAGAAATCAACTGCTCAGAGAAACGACGGGCATTGCCCGGCGGGGTAGCGGTGAAGAAGTACCAGCGCAGGGCGTCGGCGCCATACTTATCTATCACCGGCCCCGGTTCAACCACATTGCCCTTGGCTTTGCTCATCTTATCCCCTCTGGCATCAAGGATATGCCCCAGGCAGATGACATTCTTGAAGCAGGGGCGTTCAAAAAGCAGGGTAGATATGGCATGCAGGCTATAAAACCAGCCGCGTGTCTGGTCAACGGCTTCGCAGATATAGTCCGCCGGGAACCTGCCATCCTCAAGCAAGGTGCTATTTTCAAAGGGATAGTGCCATTGAGCTACTGGCATTGCCCCAGAATCAAACCAGCAATCAATAACTTCCGAAACACGCTTCATCCTTCCCTGGCACTTGGGGCAGTCATAGGTTAGCTCATCAACATAGGGTCGGTGTAAATCCATGGGTTCTTTAAGTCCGCTAAAGCCAGGCTTCACCTTCAATTCATTAAGACCGCCAATACACTCATAGCCACCACAGGACTCACACTGCCATACTGGCAGCGGCGTCCCCCAGTAACGCTCCCGGGAAAAAGCCCAGTCCACATTATTTTCCAGCCAATCTCCAAATCGGCCATACTTAATGTGCTCCGGATACCAGTTTATCTCATTGTTGCCGGCAATAAGTCTATCCTTTACCGCTGTTGTCTTGATATACCAGGTCTGCTTGGCATAATATAAAAGTGGCGCCTCACAACGCCAACAGAGGGGATAAGTATGATGAATCTTCTCACTGCGAAATAGAAGTCCTCTGGACTTCAAATCAGCGATAATATCTTTATCGGCATCTTTGACGAACTTACCGGAAAATGGGTAGCTACCAGTGATAATGCCCTGCAAATCAACCGGCTGAACAAAATCCAAATCATGATACACTCCAGCTTCAAAGTCAACCTCGCCAAAAGCAGGGGCAACATGCACTATACCGATTCCTTCCTCCATAGACACAAAATCAGCGACAATCACTTTATATCTTAAGCCTTCGTCAGGCTTCTGTACTTGGAAAACCGTAGTCATGCGTGTTACGTCACGGTCAAGGAAGCTTTGGGGTCGCCTTCTTTCTATCCCGTAATCATGTGGATTGAACAACGGCTCGTATTCAGTACCAACTAGGTATTCACCATCAAACTTCATCACTACCTTGTTGTCACCCAGTCCAACTGACTCTCTTAAGGCATTAGCTAAAACAAGATATTCATCCCCTACTTCTACTATTGCATATTCAGCCTCTGAATTTACTGCTAAAGCAGTATTCCCTGGTAAAGTCCAAGGGGTTGTGGTCCAAGCTAGGAAGTAGGTATTTCTGCTCAGCGCAAGATTAAATAACCTCTGTCCTATTTCGGATTCATCTCCCCGCGATAGCAGAGTCTTAAACTTTATGTAAACTGATGGGTCTTCTACATCGTCCCGATAGCCCAGGGCAACCTCATGGGAGCTCAGAGAAGTGCCACAGCGGGGGCAGTGGGGTGTAACCTTATAACCCTGATACACCAAACCCTTATCCCACATCTGCTTTATCGCCCACCAGACACTCTCAATATAGCTGTTTTCCATTGTTATATATGGATGTTCTAGGTCAATCCAGAAGGCGATGCGCTCAGTCATAGCGTTCCATTCCTCAAGGTAGCGGAAAACGCTCTCCCGACAGTGAGCGTTAAAGCGGTCAATGCCATACTCCTCAATTTCTGTTTTACTGGTAAAGCCCAGCTCCTTTTCCACTTCCAGCTCCACCGGTAATCCATGAGTATCCCAGCCGGCGATGCGCGGGGTGTAGTAGCCTTTCATTGCCTTATAGCGGGGAATAATATCCTTAAAGACACGAGATAGAACATGGTGTATGCCCGGACTGCCGTTAGCTGTTGGCGGACCTTCATAGAGCACAAACCGCGGGCTACCTTTGCGGGCGGCGATACTCCTTTTGAAGACATCTTTATTTTGCCAGAACTGGAGTATCTTCTCTTCCAGTTGAGCAAAATTAACCCTGCTAACCACCGGCTGAAACATAAAAACCTCTTTAAAAAATTTATCCCGCCCTACAGGGACGGGACTATTTTACCCGCGGTACCACCCCGCTTCCCCTGATATACTCAGGGGCACTCATTCAGGCACATTCATGCCTTTGTCATCATAACGGCCGACAGAACCGACCAAGTCTACCGGGTCTATATGACCTTTCGGTTGGTAGCTCGGGAGTGATTTTCAGGAGAACCAGCACGTCTGCTTTCACCATACCAGACTCGCTGGCTGCTAGCCACTCTCCTTACTCGTCTCCGTCATCGCCTTTTTACAATAAAAACTACCATACTCAAGGAAATAAATCAAGGCAATCTTATTATGGACTTGCCCTTTTAAGACATCTACCGCTTTTTGGGTAGAATAACGACCTTACGAGCCTCACCGAAACCAGTACTCTCAGTGGTGACACCAGAATGGTCAGCCAGAGCAAGGTGGATAATACGCCTCTCATAGGCTGGCATCGGCTCAAGGTCAAAGGACTCCCCACTAGCCTCAACCTCCTCGGCTATGCGATTAGCCAAGGCTTTAAGAGACAGGTAGCGGTTTTGTTTATAGCCATTAATGTCAATTACTATGAAGGCTGATGCCTTCATCCGATGAGATACCATCAATCTTATAATATATTGGAGGCAGGCTAGCGTCTGTCCCCGGCGCCCAATGAGAATACCCAGCTCATCACCCTTCACATCAAAAATGATAGGAGCCGGTGTCCTTTCCTGCTCCTGGATAACAGCCTCCTCCTGGTGCACAACGGTAGCCGTTACCCCCATCTTGGAAAGCATTGTCTCCAAGACATCATGAGTAATATCAATCAAGTCATTCTTCTGTGTAGGCTTAATACCTGCCTCAGAAGGTATGGCTTCTGATAATTTTACCCTAACTCTAGCCTCCTCAGCCCCCACCCCCAGAACACCGTGCCTACCTTCGCTTAGAACGTCTACCTCTACCTCGTCTCGGCTTGCGCCAAGCTCTTCTAATGCTTGTTGTATAGCCTCCTCCACGCTCTTGGCGCTTATCTCCACCTCTTTCATTTTCTACACCTTCTTCTTGTTCAGTACTAGAAATATCAGCCTCAGGAGCAGAAACCACAGTCGGCACCTGCTCTGCCTCAGCAATTCGTTTCTTAAGCTTTTTATCCTTCTCAGGTGGTTGTTTCCCTGCCTTTGCTGGGAGCAAGCCTCCCCAACCGCCAAGTATAAAATACTGCATGGCAATGGTGATCAGGTTTGAGACCACCCAGTAGAGAGCCAGTCCGCTGGGGAATGATAGGGAAAAGAAGGCGAATAAAAGTGGCATCATAATCACCATCATCTGGCTCTGTGATTTCTGCTTGGGGTCAGCGGAAATCGGCGTTGTCATTTTTTGTGCTACCCACATAGTAGCACCAACTATAATTGCCAGGAATAAATCCGGAACCGCCAGATTCATCCATAGGAAGTGCTGGTTCAAAGGCAGTGCTGAATAAACTATTGGCCAGTCATACAGGTAACGGGACAGGTTCATGAAGCTCTCCGGGCTTGTAGCCAAAACACGAATAATTGCCTGGTAGAGGGCTATCCAGATGGGCATTTGAATTAGCATGGGCACCAGACAGCCGGTAGGGCTGACGCCAGACTCTTTATACAGCTTCATCTGCTCCTGGGCTAGCTTCTGTTTATCCTTGGCGTGTTTTTTCTGAAGCTCAGCAAGTTTGGGCTGAAGGCTCTGCATGGCTTTGGTGGCGCGAAGTTGCCTTCTGGTCAGGGGATACATCGCCCCCCGGATAACAATGGTCATAGCAATAATGGTCAGCCCGAAGCTGTTAAAAAGAATATCAGACAGCGCGATGACGATGTTTATCATCGGCTGTAGAATTATCAGGTCCCATATTGCCCCAATATCCAACTAAAGCTGCCTCACTGATTTTATTCGGAAGGAGTCCATATTTCCTTTACTTCTCCGGTCTCGGCGTCAATAGCATAGACCATTTCTTCCTTGTAAGTATGTATATAAACAATCCCGTCACCGGTAGTAAGGGGGGCTGATACCCTCCCCCCCAGTTCTGATAGTTGTGTTGCCTGATTACTACTTGTATCAATATAGTATAAACTGCCCTCTTCGGTAGCTATAAAAACCTTATCACCAGCCACTACCGGCGATGAGGAAATGGCACCTTCCAGGTCAATCGTGGTTATCAATACACCACTACTAGCATCAAGAACATAGACGTTGCCATCCATATTTGGTGCATATATGGTGTTATTATGAATCACCGGGCTAGCCCAGAACCATTTCTTAGGCCTGTTTCCAGTTTCATCATCAGTCGGGAATTGCCATACTTTTCCCCCGTTCGTAGCATCCAGAGCATAGACATGCCGGTCAAAGGAAGCAATATAAACTGTGTTCTCATATACCAGGGGGGTTGATACAATAGGTCCCTGAGTTTCAAAGGGCTGTTGCCACTTCTCTTCGCCAGTAGCTATGTCTATGGCATAGAGCTTTTTATCAAAAGAACCAATAAATAGCGTATTGCCACTAATAGCTGGCGTTGACCATATCGCATCCTTAGTCTCAAAAGGCTCCTCCCACACCTTATTAAGACCCTCCGCTTCCAATGCATAGACCTTACCATCAGTAGAGCCAAAGTAGACCTTGCCTTGTGCGAAAACAAGACCACCTATAATGGAACCAATACTATCTTGTCGCGGATATGACCACTCCCACTCATCTTCGTCAAAACGAAAGGCATAAACCTTGCCGTCAATGCCTCCGATATAAACTAACTCCCCATCTACTGCTGGTGTGCCATAGATAGCTACCGCCGTAGTTTGAGCGGCACAGCCGAAACCACCTGAGCTTGTTGTTTCAATGAATGCCTGCCACAATTCATCACCGCTTTCGGCGTCAATGGCTATCAATCCGCCATCAGTGGAACCAAAGTATAATCTATCATCAGCTATCACTACCCCCGACCAGCCTGCCTGCTGGGTTCCGAGTCCAACACAACCTCCAGCAACCAACCCGATGACAATAATGATAAGCAGCAGTAGTATCTTGCCGACTAATGACTTATAATATCTGAACACCATACTTCCTCAACCCGGTTAATCGGGCACTGGGTCATAGCCTCCTGTATTAAGGGGGTGACAGCGAGCCAGTCGTTTTACCCCAAGCCATATCCCTTTCAAAAAGCCAAATTTTGAGATAGCTTCATAGGTATATTGGGAACAGGTTGGGATGAAACGACAGGAAGGGGGTATAACCCGTGATATAGTTAACTGATAAAGCCTAATTAGTCCCAGGGCAAACCTTTTCATAATTCTCCATAAGTAATTGAGCTTGTGACAGCAAGTTCAAGATTAATTTTTTAAGTTCAGCAAAGCTAGCACCGGCTACTATTGGACGAGCATAGAAGACGACATCCCACCCCGGCTTAAGCGATGTCTGGCGCAGTATTTCACGAAGCAAACGCTTTATCCTATTTCTTACTACCGCTTTACCTACCCGCTTACTGACTATAAAACCATACCTGGAGAAGTTGAGCCCGTTAGGCATTAGCCTCATTAACAACAGGTTTCCAGTCCACGACTTACCGGCACTATAAACTAGGTTATATTGTTCCTGTTTAGTAAGGTACTCCTCTCGCTTCATCAATCCCCTCTACCCAATCTACCAATAAGGAACCTATCATTAGAGTTGGCTTGAGTGATGGTTTCAGGGAGACAAATAACCACTTCTACCAATAAAGTGCTCCCTCATCTGTTATCATACCACAGTTAATCGCTTGCGACCCTTAAGCCGCCTTGCCTTTAGTACGGCTCGGCCACCACGGGTGCTCATCCTGGCTAAAAAGCCGTGCTCTCTCTTTCTAGGGATCTTTTTTGGCTGATAAGTCCTTTTAGGCACTCTAACTCCACAATAAATATTTTTCTAACTACAGCTTCATCCCTCTCAACCAACAGAGCAAGAGATGATTTATTAAAAGCTTGTAAGACTGCATCCGGCGCCAAATACTATTGAAAGCATTGATATCTATCTTATAAAGCTCTATTCCTAGACAGCTAGTGCCCTAATCCGTCTCCTCTGCTATTTTAGTAGCAGAGCTTTCTTGCCCAACACTGGGTTTATTCACCAATGGCGAACCTAATGAAGCAACATCCCCCATTCTGTGGATGTGTTCCGGCGCATATGGTAAAAGGGCTAAGTGTCTTGCTCGCTTTATCGCCATTGCCAGGGCACGCTGATGTTTGGCACAGGTGCCTGTTCTACGGCGTGGTTCAATCTTGCCCCTATCTGAAATATAGCCGCGTAATAAGGAGATATCTTTATAGTCTATGTCAGTAACTTTATTAGTACAGAAGGAGCAGAATCTGCGTTTGGGTACATATCTAGCCCCACTCCATCTGGTATTTGTTCTGCTCTTAGATTTAGCAATCTCTTTTCCAATCACCGGTTATAACTCCCCCTACTATAAGATATCTGACCGTAATCTATAATGGAATATCATCAGGCTCCACTTCCTCAGGCACAATATCATCAGTCTTAGCTTCAACATCATCAGTCTTTTCCTCAGGAGGCGGCGCTGATGCCTGTCGGTCAAGGAAGGTTACCCTATTAGCTATTATTTCAGTACGGAAGCGTTTCTGTCCGTCCTGGCCTTCCCAACTGCGATTGCGCAACCTGCCCTCTACATAAACAAGTCTACCCTTGCTCAAGAACTGATTACACTGTTCGGCCAGTTTATTCCAAGATATTATGGTAAACCAGTCTGTTTCTTGCTTGCGTTCACCTTCGGGAGTGGTATAAACCCGGTTGGTGGCAACCCGAAATGAGGTTACTGGATTGCCATTTGGGGTAAATCGCATTTCAGGGTCATTGCCGACATTGCCTATAATCATTACCTTATTTAGACTTACCATCTCTCCAGTTCTCCTTTTATCTATTTAGCTCAAAATTCAACTGCTTGTTCTTACCAATAGATAACGTAAAACCTCCTCAGAAATTTGTAATTTTGCTTCAACCTCTCTATTCAATGCAGGTTTTAGTTTGAGCTGGGTCAACACATAATTACCTTCAGAAAACTGTTTTATCGGGTAAGCTAGCCTTCTTTTGCCCCACTGTTTTACATCAGAAACAACACCACCCATATCGGTAATGAGCCGGCTTATATTATTCAATGTAACATTGAATTTATCTTCAGCAATCTCTGGGCTTATGATAAGAACCATTTCATAATCGCGTAGTTGTTCATCTTTAGCCGCTAGCGCTTTCTTATCTGCACTCTTTTTAACTTTAGTCGTTCCCGTACTTTTTGATACCACTTACTTCCCTCAAATCATTTTATTGCTTATTATACCACACCAAAGGAAGTATCAACAATATCAATTCGCAATACACTTAATGCATTAATATCCGGCAATGTCTTTCTACCAGAGGTCAGGCAATCATCCCCATCAATTTGACACACTGGGCTTCCCCTGATAGACTTCTACGGATCAAGTAACCTCCAAAAAATTCAACAAGGCCCCGTGGTGTAGCGGTCTAACATGCCACCCTGTCACGGTGGAGATCGGGGGTTCAAATCCCCCCGGGGTCGCATCTGCAACACATAGTGTGACAGCCCTTCCCTTCTCCAGATTCTTTCCACCCTCTTATGGTTGATTCTCCATCCCATCCGGTTGTTTAACAGGGCAGTAATCCTGCGGTAGCCATATCTCCCGTATTTAGTTGCCAGAGCAATGATATCCTCGGTGAGCCTCCTCTCATCTGAGGGTGCAAATGGATGACGCCTCTGGGTGGCTCTGGCCTGAGCCAGTACCTGACACGCCCGCCTTTGGGAGACCTTAAGCTTCTGATATATATACTCCACTAACATGTGTCTCTTAGACGGGCTTAGGAGTTTCCCCGGGAGGCTTCCCTAAGTATAGCATTATCAAGGAAAAGATCGGCTACTATCCGCTTTAAGCGGGTGTTTTCCTGTTCTAACTCCTTAAGACGGCGAGCCTAGTCTATCCTCTTCTCTGCTTGGTTCTACATCATCACTTGGTTCTTTCAAAAAGTTAGGGCTTAAAATGAAAAGCAATCCGTAAATTAAATCTATTGGAAACCAAGCATCACTTGTTAACCCACATTACTCGGGGTGCTTAGTGACGCCGGCTCTTCATTGGCTGGTGAACTTGTGGTGGACGTTATTTCTAAGCCATAGGCTACGATTGGCAAAGTCAGTAGACTCAATGTGGCTATTAACAAACCTAGCTTGACTATAACCATACCTATTATCTCCCTGAAATGCGCATCTCCTGGGTTCCTACTGCCCAACGGGCAGTAATCATTCGTATCAGGTTCAGCCGCGTTCAGGGAAGAACCCTACTACAGTAAAACTGGTATCGCCTACAGTCAGTATTAGCTCAACGTAATAGTACTTTCCTTGCTCAGGCTTAAAGTCCTTATATTCCAAGGTTACAAAGCTACCGTAATCCTCAACGTAGCTGTCATTGGCAATCGGAATATTGTCCCACTGTTGCATGAGATCTTCCTTAGACTCGCTAGAAAGGTTATAGGCCCAGAGCTTAACGTTAAGCTCACCTTCAACATTAATAAGCTGACGATTTTTATCCAGGGGTTCGATTAATAGCTGCAGATCATTTTCTGCATGCGAAGATATCGAAAACCTAAGTGATTTAACCGATGGCGAGTTACTACACGCGGCACTTAAAATTGTCAAGGCAAAGCATAATAACCCTAGTATTATCTTCCTGGCTTTCATGATTCTCACCTTCTCATACTTTGAAAAAATCTACGGTTAACCTTAAAGATAGTTTCTGGTCAATCATTTTATAAAATGAAGTTGGTCTTTTCGAATCGGTAAGAGGTTCATTATTGCTCATTGTTTTTTGCCTGTAACTTGTAGAAGTAGTATATATTATATATACCATAAATGTACCATTCTATCAATCGATAGCAGTTTGTGGGAGGCAAACTAAAGATGTATATCACATTGACCTGACCCTCTAAAACGATACCAGTTATAATCTCATAAAGGGGGCATTAAATGGTCAGAAAGTCTTACACACCAGAGCAGATTATCAGCAAGCTGAGGGAAGCAGAGATTCTACTTTAGTCAGGGAGCTACACTGGCTGTAGTCTGGAAGAAGATTGGGGTGAGCGACTGTACCTAATCATCCTGCGACTGCCTGAGTCAAACAAACTTTGATTAACGTTTGACCAAGCGCTAATCGTTCTGGTTTTTTATTTCTAAAAGGTCCTCTCTCTTATCTTTATACCCATATAGCAGTATCATCGCCAACATGATGATGTCTATATAGAAAAAGTAACTCCAGCCGCTGCGCCAGGAAAAGAAAAGCGGTAAAACAGCCAAGACGAGAGCCGTTTCCGGGAATCGACGGCAGTTGCGGTAATACCAGATAAGAGCG
>CAYGXW010000008.1:0-39178 GCA_964354125.1 uncultured Dehalococcoidales bacterium | reverse complement strand
GTCTTTCGTGGACAGGATTGAGGTGGGTGACTCAGAAGTCAATATGTATTATACTGTCCCTGTCTCCCCATCTAGCTTGCCGGAGGAGATAGTAGGAGTTATACCTTTCGTACACCACGGCTGAAGGAGAGGGGGAAGAAATAGAAAGAGGGGCTTTCGCCCCTCTTAAACACCCCTTTTATTTTTGGGAGTTATCACGTTTTTTAAATCACCTTGTTTAAGTTAACTTTCAGAGTGATATAATCTGTTTAGAGCCAGTTTAGGATGAGTAAAACCGAAATGAAATACCTTAGCTCTGGGGTTGCTAAGCTGGAGCTTAAGCTTAGCCAAATGCAACTGCAACAGTTCTATATCTATTATCAGGAGCTGGTGGAGTGGAACCGGAAGATTAACCTTACCGCTATAACCGAATTCAGGGATGTTCAGATAAAGCACTTCTTAGATTCCCTCACCGTTACCCTTGCCTTTAAACTGCCGACAACAGGTGATGGCTTGAGACTGATTGATGTCGGCACTGGAGGTGGCTTTCCCGGCTTGCCACTAAAAATCGTTTTCCCATCTGTAAGGATGGTACTGCTTGAAGCTACCAATAAAAAGGCAGAATTTCTACGCCATTTAACCCAGAAATTAGGGCTGGATGATGTTGAGATAGTAGTCGGGCGGGCTGAGGAGATTGCCTACAAGGCTAAATACCGAGAGCAGTTTAACATTGTGCTTTCCCGCGCCGTGGCAAAATTACCAACGCTTGTTGAATTAACCTTGCCCTTCTGTGCCATTGGCGGCAGCACTATTATCCAGAAGAAGGGAGATATTAACGCAGAAGTAAACCAAGCCCTCAAAGTAGTTGACATAATGGGTGGCAGTCCGCCAAGGGTAAAAAGAATTGAGCTTGCAGAACTGGCTGATGACCGATATCTGGTAGTAATTGATAAATTAACCCCCACCCCCGCAAAATACCCCAGACGCCCCGGCATACCGGCTAAAAGACCGATAGTGTAGACGATTGACTAAGGGGGTGAGGTTGGTGGATTATCTCTTGCCTTTAGTATTTTAATAAAGATGGTGCTATAATGGATAAATTACCCCGCCGAATTTGAGGAGATTGATTTGAAAATACTTCTGGTCTATCCCAAATACCCGGATACCTTCTGGAGCTTCAGGCATGCCCTGAAGTTCATCAACAAGAAGGCGTCCTTTCCGCCGCTGGGCTTGCTGACAATAGCCGCCATGCTGCCTAAAGAATGGCAGAAAAAACTGGTGGATATGAATGCCACCGGCTTAAGTAATAGGGATATAAGGTGGGCGGACTATGTCTTTATCAGCGCTATGGTGACGCAGCGAAATTCAGCCAGGGAAGTTATTTCGCGGTGCAATAACCTGGGCACCAGGGTTGTTGCCGGTGGTCCGCTATTTACCACTGAATATGAAGAGTTTAGCGGTATAGAGCATTTTGTGCTTGGTGAAGCCGAGGTGACACTGCCGCTTTTTCTGAGTGACTTGAGGAAAGGCAATGCCCGGCATATCTACACATCAGATGAAAGGCCGGACATAATAAAAACCCCCATCCCTGACTGGTCTTTGATAAATATGAAGCATTACTCTTCAATGAATATTCAATATTCCCGGGGATGCCCCTATAACTGTGAGTTTTGCGATATTGTTGTCCTGAACGGGCATAAGCCACGAACCAAGAATGAAGGTCAGATACTGGCTGAGCTTGAGGCGCTGTATCGGAAAGGGTGGCGGGGTGGTGTCTTTATAGTTGATGACAATTTTATTGGCAATAAGAAAAAGTTAAAGTCAGAAATACTGCCGGCAATAGTTGACTGGATGCATAACAGGAAGTATCCCTTTACCTTGATAACAGAGACATCCATAAACTTGGCTGACGATGAAAAGCTGATACGCCTAATGGTTGCCGCCGGCTTTGACACGGTATTCATTGGCGTGGAAAGCCCTAACGAGGAGAGTCTGGCTGAGTGTGGCAAAGTTTTAAATAAAAAGCGTGATTTGATATCATCAGTCAGGAAGATTCAGAACCAAGGTCTGCAGGTACAGGGAGGATTTATCGTCGGCTTTGACAGCGACCCGCTTTCCATATTTAAGAGCCAGATTAGCTTCATTCAGAAGAGCGGTATTGTTACGGCCATGGTTGGATTGCTCAATGCCCCCCGCGGCACCAGGCTATATCAGAGGCTGAAAAAGGAGAGCCGCTTACTGGATAGTTTTTCTGGTGATAATACCGATTGTTCTATGAACTTTATCCCCAAGATGAAATATGAAACACTTATCAATGGCTATAAGTATATCCTGAAAACGATTTATTCACCCAAGCAGTACTATGAACGGGTGAAGACTCTTCTAAAGGAGTACAGGCCTCAGAGAAGGCGGGGTTCATCGCGACTTCGGTTTTATCATATTATGGCACTTATTAAGGTAACCTGGTTTTTGGGTATATGGGGGAAGGGGAAGAGGTACTACTGGAAACTTTTTGTTTCCACCTTGCTTAAATGCCCCCGCTCACTGCCTTTGGCTATAAGCCTCTCTGTCTATGGTTTTCACTTCCGCAAGATTGCTGAAAAGTGCATTAAGGTGCCAAATGCCAGTGCCCTGACAGCTGGTGAGGCAAACGAAGGCAGTTGTTGTTAATCAACAAGTTGGGGTTTTAGTACACTGTTCTGGTAAAACCAGATTTTTTACTTTTTAGCTATTTTTGTATCTTTTGGGATGTCATCGTCTGGAATGCCCAGGTCCTTCAGATAATCAATGGCATCCTGAACGGTTATTATTTTTTCAGCATTCTCATCTGGTATAGTAACCTTCTGTGATGGGGTGCTAAATCCCTCTTCTATAGACATTATCAGTTCTACCAGGTCTAGGGAATCGGCACCTAAATCGTTGATAAATCTGGCTGACGGGATGACCTCATTCTCATCGACTCCCAGTTGCTCAACGACTATCTTTCTTAGGCGCTCAAAAACGGTTGCCATGCTTTACCTCCGTTTAATCTATCTTACAACAAGTGTGCTAACCGAGCTTAGAACTCCGTTAACAAATCTCGCTGAATTGTCACTACCAAATTTTTTAGCCAGTTCAACGGCTTCATTTATGGCTATATTGACTGGCACATTATTATCTATTAAAAGCTCAAATATTGCAAGCCTTAATATGTTACGGTCAACTGCTGATAACTGGTCTATAGGCCAGACAGGAGCAAAGCGCTTGATGTGTTTATCAAGCTCCAGCTTATGCTGAATAACACCATTCACCATATCACGAACAAAGGTATTGTTTTGCTCAGATAGTCCTTTATCAGCCATAATGTGGCTTACCACTTCCTCTGCATTATGACCGGCAGAATCAATCTCATATAATGCCTGAAGAATGAATGCCCTTGCCCTTCGCCGTGCACCAGCCATAGATTTCACCTACTTAAACTAATAAGCTAGCATTTTAGTACTGACTAGTCAAGAGTTATCACAATAATAATGAAGCAGATGACTTGGTGTGGGTCAATCTTAGCATGACTTTTTAACTATACCAATTGCTTCAGCACCACCATTGGTAGGTGAAGTTAGTTATAGGCATCTTGACATCTGGGGTAATTTAAACTAGATTATTATTGCGTAAGAATTATTGTTTGTCATCTGGATGGTTAATAAGACTATATTAAATTAAAGGGGGTTGGTAATGAAAAAGGCTTTATTAATAGCAGTCGCAATCGTAATGGTGCTCACCCTTGGGGCTTCAGTGGTGATGGCTGCCAAGGGGGATAATCCAGCCAATGATAAGGAAGAAGGTGTTGGCGAAGCCAATGTTGCCTTCCTGTATCTCTATGAAAAAGACGTGGATTGGGGAATCGTCTGGGACGGTGCCTGGGGCAAGATGAAGTTCAACCTTGAGTGCAATACCTTTGATTTCTTGTTCAACGGACACGGGCTTGAAGCAAATACTGATTACAGCCTCATCTACTATCCTGAACCGCAGACGACCTGGCCCTGGCCGGTGACTGTTCTCGCCAGTGGAACCTCTAATAATGGGGGTAACATTCACCTGGCGGGCTCCTATGACTTTAACGCCAACCTTAGAAACGCCAAGATATGGCTGGTGCTTACAGATGACATTGAGAATGGCTCGCTCAGTGGCTGGAACCCTGGCGAATACCTCTTTGAGCACAATGTAATCACCTATGATGATTGCAATATATCACAACCCGGGTAGGGCTAGTTACCACAATTAAAAGAGGTATGAATTAGTAAATAGAGGGAGCCCCCTTTGGGGGCTCCCTCTTTAATTTATTATAATGTTTGGATTTGGTGTTTTAGGCCATGGTTATGCCACCATCAACAGCCAGAACCTGCCCGGTGATATAGCCGGCTTCATCCGAAGCCAGGAAGCAGACGGCTGATGCCACATCATCGGGGGAGCCGAGACAACCAACTGGGATGCGGGATATAAGCTCCTGCCGCTGGCTTTCGGCCAGCCTCTGGGTCATCTCGGTGTCAATAAAGCCGGGGGCGATGGCATTAACCGTAATGCCCCGGGAAGCTACCTCCTTAGCCACAGACCTGGTAAAACCAATAATACCAGCTTTGGCTGAGGCATAGTTAGCCTGCCCGGCATTGCCTATCAAGCCGACTATACTTGAAATACTGATAATTCTACCCCAGCGTTGCTTTATCATGGGTCTCATCACTGCCCGGGTGCACAGAAAGACGCTCTTTAAATCTACTGCCATTACCTTATCCCAGTCTTCATCCGACATTCGTACCAAGAGCTGGTCTCGGTTAATCCCGGCATTATTTACCAGAATATCAATCCTGCTATAGTCAGCAATGGCTGTTTCTACCAGCTTGGCTACATCGGATGCTAAGCTGACATCGGCTATAACCGCCTGGCTCTGTCTATCCATAGCCTGTATTCCCCGGGCTACCCTTTCAACGGTTTTGTCTATATCGTTGACTACCACAGTAGCCCCAGATTTGGCTAATTTCAAGGCAATGGCTCGCCCGATACCGCGCCCGCTGCCGGTAACTATAGCCACTCTATTATTAAGATTCATTATTACCTCCCCCCTTAACAAACAGCCTTTATATTCTTGATAGACTCAGCATCACCTATATTTATGGCCTTGACATTCTTATTTATCCGCTTGACAAGGCCACTGAGCACTCTACCCGGCCCTATCTCAATAAAGGTAGATACACCATTGTCAATCATATACTCTATAGTGCCCTGCCACTGCACACTATGGCATAGTTGCCTTAGCAGTTCTTCCTTAACTAGCTCGGCATTAGTAATTGGCTGGGCAGTTGTGTTAGCAATAATGGGAATGAGTGGGTCATTGAAGGAAATAGTGGCTATGATCTCTCTTAGTCCTTCAACTGCCGGCCGCATCAATGGTGTGTGAAAGGCTCCGCTTACCTGTAAAGGGATGGTGCGATAAGCCCCCCTGGCTTCAGCTATTTCGGTTGCTTTGGCTAGGCTATCCCTGGCGCCACTTATTACTAGCTGACCCGGGCAGTTAATGTTGGCGATTCGGGTACCGGTCTGGGCACATACTTCAGCCAGTAACGGTTCATCCAGTCCGATTACTGCCACCATTCCCCCGGGCTCTTTCAACCCGGCCTGGTGCATTAAGCGCCCCCGCTCGCGGGTCAGGTAGATGGTATCAGCAAAGTCAAGAACTCCAGCGGCGGCCAATGTTGTATACTCACCCAGGCTGTGACCGGCAACAAAGGCTGGGGTTGGCAGGATGTTGTCACCTTTCATATTATGGATAGCTGATAGCAGGGCAAGGCTGATAGTTACTATCGCCGGCTGGACATTAATCGTCTGACGGAGCTCATCATCAGGACCTTCAAAACATAGTTGTGATAGCGGGAAGCCCAATGCTTCATCCGCCTGTTTAAAGACTGCTCTGGCTGAAACAAAGCTGTTATACAAGTCACGACCCATACCTACCCACTGGGCACCCTGCCCCGGGAAGATATAGGCTACCTTCATTGGCTCAGCTACCACTGGTGCCCCCTTTTAACTCAGACTTGGCGCTATTAAGCCTGGCCGGTTTTCTTTTTTGGGCTCTTGATTTCAATAACCTCCCTGCCAGCATAGGTGCCACAGACAGGGCAGACATGATGCGGCAGTTTAGGGCTATTGCACTGGGGGCAACTTATAAGGGCTGGCGGAGTCAATCTAAGGTGACTGCGCCTCTCTCCACGGCGTGCCTTGGCTATTTTTCGTTTTGGTAAAGCTCCCATAGTTACTCCATTTCTAAAAGTGTTCTATTATAATCTTATAGGCCGGTACAATCCTCACGACAGAGTGGTTTCATAGGTACTGCCATTAGCGTATACTGACGGACGGCCTCGGTTAAATCAATGACCTGGTATTCATCAATGGTAAAACAGCTGGGTTCATCGGGTGGCGGTAGCAAATCACCGCTGGCTATATCGCTGGTAGGGAAATACTCCTCCTCAAAGTCTAACACCAGCGGACAACTGAAAATTGCCAGACACCGAGCGCAGGCAACCTCAATCGTAGCATTTATTTTACTCTTGACCAGGATGCTCCTATTAGTACGTATTAGCCTGACATCACCCTGAACCGTACTTCCTTTACCATTTTCCATAATGTTGATAGTGCCGCTCACCTGATAATTCTGTTCCGACCCAACGGGTTCTTTAAGTAGTTGAGATACATTTATCTGCATAATAGCTCACTCAACCCGAGCCAAAACTAATTATCTATTATACTAATAGCCCGATGCTTACTGCAAACTAAAGGTCATATTGTCTGCTTTAATATTATCCGTTACCCCGGAGTCTATAAGAAGAATAAATGCTAGAAATCCCTTTGTTTGCGCAGTCCAGAGGCGATAACATCTCTTAAAATCTGGTTGGTGCCTTCATATATCTGGGTGATTTTGGCGTCCCGCATCATCTTCTCAACAGGGTAATCACGCATATAGCCAACGCCGCCAAAAATCTGTATGGCATCCGTGGTTACCCTCATGGCTACATCTGAGGCGAAGACCTTAGCCATGGCTGACCCCATACTGAAGCTTTTATCTCCGCTGTCAACAGTCCTGGCGGCGGCATAGACCAGTGCCCTGGCGGCTTCCACATCGGTAGCCATTTTAGCCAGCATATGACTAACGGCTTGGAAGGAGATGATGGGTTGACCGAACTGATTACGCTCCTTGGCGTAGTCTAATGCAACCTCTAAAGCCCCCTGAGCTATGCCAACTGCCTGCGCCCCGATTCCTGGGCGGGAGCGGTCAAACAGCCGCATGACCATGGGAAAGCCCATCCCCTGGCGACCGATAAGATTTTCTTCAGGCACCAGACAGTCTTCAAAATAAAGCTCTCTTGTTGACGAAGCACGAATGCCCATCTTTTTCTCTTTCCTGCCGAAGGAAAAGCCGGGGGAGCCTTTCTCCACCAGAAAAGCGCTGGCACCGCGGATACCCTTTTCTTTATCGGTCAGGACGACGATGGTGTATAAATCAGCCTCACCGCCGTTGGTAATAAACTGCTTGCTACCATTAATTAAATAACCGTCGTCTGTTCTGCTAGCCGTTGTTTTTATACTGCTGGTATCACTGCCGGCTGTTTCCTCGGTTATGGCGAAGGCGGCCAGTTTCTTGCCACTGGCAATATCGGGCAGATATTTATTTTTCAGTTTTTCACTGCCATACTCCAAGAGGGTAAGGCTTCCCAACGAGCTGGCGGCGTAGCTTACAGCTACCCCAGCGCATACCCGGCTCAGCTCCTCAATGACCAGGCACAGCTCAAAACAGCCGCCACCCAAACCGCCGTACTCTTCGGGTATGTAGACGCCCATTAGGTCAATATCAGCAAGGTTCTTTATTATTGGCCAGGGGAACTCCTCCTTCTCGTCAAGCTCGGCGCGCACCGGAAGTATTTTTTCATCAGCGATAGTCCTTGCCATCTGCTTGACCGTCTTTTGTAGCTCCGTCAGAAAATATTCCAAGGTGACCTCCTTTTTAGGTGGTTTATCTGGTGGTGATAAAGAGGGTTGATTACTATAGTTTCAGCAGGGTGTATTATAGGCTATGTGATGTATCTACTGTCAAGCAAGTGCGGAGTATTGACAGCGGGCAGGGGGTAAATTATAATCCAATCGGTTACCAGTGCTGTGTTTTATAATTATAGTGGGCACAACCAAATAGATAAAGCAAACGCTTTCCATAGAGGAGGTGAATATAATGTCGGCAAAAGCCTTTGTCCTCATTGAGACGGCAGTTGGTAAAACTAAAGAGGTGGTTACTACTCTGAAAAAGATGAAAGGTTTGACATCGGTTGATACTGTAACCGGACCCTACGATGTGATTGCTGTTATAGAAGCGGAAAATTTAAATGAAATCGGTGATATAATCACCGGCAAAATTCACGCTATTGAAGGCATCTCAAGAACTGTTACCTGTCTAGCAGTCTAAGCTAATAGCCAGCGTTACATAGTCTCCGGTGCTGTCATCCCCATCAGGTGCAGGGTTTTAGCCAGTACGATTTTGGCTGCCGCCACCAGTTTCAGGCGAGCTTTGGTTAGGGGTTCATCCTTGGAAACGACCCGGCACTGTTTATAGAAGCTGTGGAAGGTGGTAGCCAAATCCTGGGCATAGTAGGCGAGGTGGTGGGGTTCCAGGGAGCTAGCCACCAGCTCAATTATTTCAGGTAGAAGCAGCATCTTGCGTATTAAGGTAAGCTCGGGCTCGGTAGTAAGCAAAGAGACTGCCCCATCGGAGAAATTGATTTCCCTTTCCTTAGCAAGGCGAAGAATGCTGGCGATGCGGGCATGGGCATACTGGACATAATAGACCGGGTTGTCTTGAGATTCCCTTTTAGCTAGTTCCATGTCAAAGTCCATCTGGCTATCAGCGGAGCGGGAAAGAAAGAAGAAACGGCAGGCATCGGCTCCCACCTCCTCAACCACCTCGCGCAGGGTAATAATATCCCCGCTACGCTTGGAGATGCGCACTAATTCACCGCCACGGCGCAGGGTTACCATCTGGGAAATGATGACCTTAAGCCGCTCAGGGTCGATGCCCAGAGCGCCAACCACGGCTTTCATTCTGGAAACATGTCCCTGGTGGTCAGCCCCCCAGATATTGATTACCTGGTCAAACTTACGCTCTAAAAACTTGTTGTAGTGATAGGCAATATCGGTGGCGAAGTAGGTTGCTGAGCCATCACTGCGAACGACGACATTATCCTTGTCTTCGCCCAGGGCAGTGGAGACAAACCAGGTGGCGGACTCCTTATCGGCGATATAGCCCCCCTGGCGCAGTATTGACATAACCTTTTGATATTGCCCGTTATCGTAGAGGCTCTGTTCGCTGAACCAAATATCAAAGCTTACCCCCATTAACTCCAGGTCTCGCCTGATTTGGGTTATCATTTTAGCCAGACCCAGCTGCCCAATCTGCAGTTCTACTTCCTTTGGTGGCAGTTTAAAAAGACTGTCTCCCTTCTCGTTAATAATGTCTTTAGCCAAATCAATCATATAATTACCAAAGTAGCCTTCAGACGGCATCTCATTGTCAATTCCCAGGCACTGTTGATACCGGGCATAGAGCGAGCGTTTAAAGGCATCTATCTGACTACCGGTGTCGTTGATATAATATTCCTTTTCAACATTGAAGCCGGCGGTGTTAAGGATATTGGATAGGGTGCTACCCAGAATGGCACCCCGGCCATGCCCTACATGAAGCGGTCCGGTGGGGTTAACACTGACAAACTCTATCTGAACCCGTTTCCTCTGACCCAGGTTAATGTTTCCATAAGAGTCACCGGCTGACAGGATGTTGCTTACCTGGTGTGTCAGCCAGTCATTGCTAAAGGTGAAATTTATGAATCCCGGCGGCGCCACAGTAATGTCAGCAATATCGGGGCTATGGGCTATAAGCTCTGCTATGTGTTTGGCTATAGCCAGTGGCTCCAGCCCGGTTGCCCGAGCCAGTTTCAATGGAAAACTGGTGGCATAGTCACCATACTCTGGGTTCTGGGGACGCTCAACTGATACCTCAGGTAGAGGGACAGAAGGCAGTTTACCTGACTGCTGGGCTTGGCTTGCCGCCTGCCGTAATGATTTAATAAGCCTTTTCTTGGCTGATAGTATTTCACTCACTATTTGCTCTATAGAAATTTATTTATATGGCATTATAGCACAGTGACGCTTAGTAAGGGTAATCTGCACCTTTATAGTATTATAGCTTTATGGCTATATTAAGGAATAACGAAAAGGCTAATTATTTATTATTATTATTTTATTAACCTCGTCTTTGCCTTTGGCTAGCTCCTCCTCTTGCTCTTTGTCCTCTTTTAACAGGAGAGCCTGAAACTCCCCGACATGGGTCTTCTCTTCTCTGGCTACTTCAAGCAGGACTTTTTTCAGATTTTTACTTCTGGTCATGCTCGCCATTTGCTCATACAGGTTAATAGCATCTAGTTCAGCTATTACACCAATCCTGAGTATCTCCTTGTCTAAGTCTTTTTGGTCTACCTTCGCAAGGTTGAGGGGTATTTGGGATAACATTTTTCACCTCCATTTTTATTTATATCAGTTCCACTCGCCGGTTACCCACCAATTGTAGCATAATGCCAGCCAAGAAGGATAATATGAGGTCGTTCTACTAACCTCACCCCCTTAATCCCCCTCTCCTTGTCAAGGAGAGGGGGAGAAGAAAGAGGGGCTTCGCCCCTCTTAGACTCTTTTACGAATACTCCTTTTGGGCATCCCTGTTGACATTTATCTAAGCTGGTAATAAGATTATGTTATCTGAGGACAATTCAAAATGACTACTCTGGTTGCTTTATCTACAAAAGATTCATTAGTAATGGGTTGTGATAGCCTAGGCACAGTCACTAAATCCTTTGTTAATCCATGGGACTTGACGGAGTTCTTTGATGATAAATTTAATCTACGCATTGATAGTAATGGTAACCCCATCCTCAAGAATTTTGACCAAATACATAGCAAGACTGAGGAGATTCCCTATGACCAAATGACCCACGTCAATAAATTGTGCTCACTGCAACCTCTACCAATGGGGGCAATGGCTACCGGAATAACATCAATTGGTGATAGAACTATTAGGAGTCTAATATCTGAATTAAAAAAGACCGACAAGGGATTTAGAGACCCTGACAAACTAACAAACTTCACAGTCAAAAGCGTAGCACAAAGAATGCTAGATTTCATATATCCACTTTACAACAATGAATATCCTAAAGATAAATTTCGGCCACATTTGGAACTAATAATCGGTGGTTATGATAAGCAATCCCCAATACCATCCATTTATAGGATTCAAGTGCACGAAAATTCATTGAAGTCTACTATACCAGATTTTGGTGTGGTGTTTGGTGGGGAGATGCGTGAAATTGGGAGGATTACTTTTGGAACAGACTTCGACAATAAATATAAGATGGTGAAAAGAAATGAAGAACTGCTAACGAGATACCACAGTCTATTGTTAGATGAGCTTAAGAAACATAGTATATCTTTCGAACTCCCCAAACCTGAAAGTTATAAAAAGGAATTATACCTATTTAGTGATGAATGGGATCTAGATGGTTTTGAATCTAGATTTGGAGACTTCTCTGAACAAAATGCAATTGAATGTGTGGATTTTTTTGTCGATATAATGATAAAATCACAGCAGTTTAGTGCTCGTCTTCCAGTGGTTGGTGGTGAAAAGCATATTGCTATTATCACTAAAACTGGAGGGTTCAGATTTGTATCTGAAGAACGATTAGTGCATGGTATTCACTCCATCCCGATGGAAAAGGAGAGTGAACACTAATGAAATCAATCAATCTCTATACTACATATAAAGAGATTAAGCTTCGGGAAGAACTCAAGAAAAAATATAATATCCAAGACTATATGCTAACTGGACATATTCCTTCAAATTTATACCGCACCCGTTTATATAAAAAGCAAAGGATATCTTCTAAAAAGGATTAGTGTTTAGCTCCACTCCCCACGCAGGATTCGAACTATATTATAATTATACCATACCTAGCTCCACTCACCGGCTTCGGGCCAGATGCGGGCTAGCTCTTTAGCATTGAGATTTATTTCTTCTCATATCCGTGGCTTCCTCATTAAATGGCTGTAGGTTAACATAACGTTGGAAACGAATCCCACGCCTGTTTAGCCTCGAATCGTTTCCCTTTTTAATAATATCGTTATTTTGTTTCTGCTTCGAGTTCTACGTATTCTTTAGCTCGTTTGATTAGTTGTTTTATATTCAAACTCATATCTAGCTCCACTCACCGGCTTCGGGCCAGATGCGGGCTAGCTCTTTGACTAAGGGCTGATGCTCAGGGTTTTCAAGCTTTGGGTCGTTCTCAAAGAGCCTGATGGCTTCGTTGCGTGCCAGTTCCAGCAGGGCGACATCAGATAGTTTAGCCATCCGCAGGTCAGGCAGTCCACTCTGCCGGGTGCCGAAGAATTCCCCAGGTCCCCGCATTTTCAGGTCCTCCTCAGCCAGCTGAAAACCGTCCTGAATCTTCTCAATTATATCCAGCCTCTCCCTGGCTATCTGAGAAGGGTTCTCGGCTAATAGCAGGCAGTAGCTCTGCTCCTTTCCTCTGCCTACCCGGCCGCGAAACTGGTGCAGTTGAGATAAACCAAAGCGGTCGGCGCTCTCTATCAGCATCACTGTAGCGTTGGCTATGTCTATGCCAACCTCTACCACCGGGGTTGAAACCAGGATATCAAGCTGGCGTGAGCGGAAGCGGCACATTACCTCATCCTTATCTGCTGCTGACATGCGACCATGGAGTAAACCCAGTCTCAGCTCGGGGAAAACCTCTTGTGATAGGCGCTCAAACTCAACAATGGCTGCTTTAGCCTGGATAGCTTCCGACTCTTCAATCAGGGGGCAGATAATGAATGCCTGACGACCTTCAGCTACCTGACGACGCAGAAAAGCATAGGCTTTATCCCTCTGTACTGGTTTGAGCCATTTGGTCTTTATCGCCTGCCTCCCCGGTGGCATCTGGTCTATAACCGACAGGTCAAGGTCGCCATATAGAGTCAGAGCTAGAGTCCGTGGGATAGGTGTCGCCGTCATTACCAGGACATGGGGGCTGAACCCCTTTTGCCGTAGCGCAGAACGCTGAGTAACGCCAAAGCGGTGTTGCTCATCAACTATGACTAGGCCTAATCGGTAGAATTCTACCTCTTTCTGGATGAGGGCATGGGTGCCAATAACTATATCTATATCTCCATCAAGAATACGCTGCTGGAGCTCCTGTTTTCTGGTTCCTCTGATATCGCCAATAAGCAGGGCGATAGTTACAGGCTTGGGTAGAAGCCCGGAATAGCGATGAAGGTAGTCCTCCCTTACCTCCTGATGGCCGGCTCTGGATAGCAAATGGCAGATATTGGTAAAGTGTTGCTCAGCCAGAATCTCAGTGGGTACCATAAATGCTCCCTGGTAACCATTAGCCGCCGCCATAAGCAGGGCGGCTACAGCGACCACTGTTTTGCCACTGCCCACCTCTCCCTGAAGTAGGCGGGACATCGGTTTTGATTTCTGTAAGTCAGCTAGTATCTCTTTGGTTACCCTTTTTTTGGCGTCAGTTAAGGTGAAGGGTAGAGACTTCAGCCAGGTTTCCAGCACCGGTGTCTCCATAGCGAAGGGGTTGGCTGGCTGGCTTTCCTGCCAATGATGTTTTTTACTCAGCACACCAAGCTGTAGCAGGAAAAGCTCATCAAAAGCCAGCCGTAGCCTTGCCCTATCCTTGGCTTCTTCATCTTCCGGAAAGTGTGCCTGAGAAATAGCCTGTGGTAGTATTAGAAACTCACAGCGCTGTCTTAGTTGGGTCGGCAGGAAGTCCCCCACTTCAGATGACCATTGGTCAACCACCTCTTTCATCAGCTTCCTGACCTGTCGTGGTCGCAGTCCCTGAGTTAGAGGATATAGGGGAACCAGGCGCCCGGTGTGAACCAGTTCTCTATCCTCCAGCAGTTCCCATTCCGGGGATTGAAATACCGGCCTTCCCTTGAAGATGCCCAGGCGACCACTGATAACCACCCTTTTATTGGTAGACAGCTGTTTTGTTAGATATGGATTATTGAACCATACCACCCTGACATTGCCGCTCTCATCACCGACAATAGCCTCAGTGCTCCGCCGGCCGCCAAGCATAACCTCACGCACCTGCCATACATTGGCAATAATAGTCTCCTCAGTGCCCTCAGCCAGCTGGGAGATGGTTTTCAGCCGGCTGTAGTCCAGGTGGCGGTTGGGGAAGAAGTAGAGCAGGTCACGAATAGTCCTGACGCCCAGCTTGCCAAACCTGGTCGCCAGGGTTGAGCTAATCCCCTTTATGCTGGTGATGGGCGAATCAATAGAAGCACTGGTTATTATTGCCTTGGTTCTTGGTTTCGTGGGTGGCAGGCCTTTTTTTGATGGCGGTTGAATCTCACTTTTTAGGGAAGTTAGCTGTTCTGCCTCGGATATAAAGCTCAGTATATTATCTATCTTTTGTCTGCGTTGCTGTTCATCAAGCGAGGCGTAATTTATTTTATGTAGCTTGAGCTTTTTGAAGCGTTTTAAGAGACCGGGGTCAGTTATAACCCCTTCATTCTGAACTACCCATTTAGCCAGAAATCTGTCCAGTCCACCAAATACTGCCGAATCTGAATAGTCCCTCTTATGCTCAAGCTCCAGAACCTTACGTAGTGGCGTAAAATCTATTGGCAAGACCCTGTCCCCGCTTACTCTGATTAACTAACTAAAGGCGAGAAAATTTCAATTTAGGACGGTGTAAAGATGGCAGTGAAACATGCTTCTTTATTCTATCACCCTCTTCAACTTCCTGCCTGAGACTGGTTATCTTTTCTCTTAAGGCTAATACCAGGGCGCCTGGGCCGGCATGGACCCCCAGGGCTGGTCCCAGCCGTGATATATGGATAGAACCCTTATCAAAGATGGCACTGATGCGTTCTTTGAGTGTTTGGGCATCGTCGGGTGTAGTGCTGTGGACAACAGCCACCTCTTGAACATTAACGGCATTTTTAAAATTATCAATCAAGCGCTCTATGCCTTTGGCGCGGGTACGGACAAAACCAATCGGGTGCAGTTCACCATCACGCATGGTAAGAATAGCCTTGACAGGCAGCGCACTGCCCAGCAGGGCTTTAGCCTTGCCCAGACGTCCTCCTTGAAGCGCGTATTTGAGGGTATCAAAAACAGCCCAAATGTGTATATTTGGGATAGACTGCCTTATTTCCTCTATTATAGTGGTCAGGTTTTCCCCGGTTTTGGCTAGCCTGGCGGCAGTTATTGTTATCAGCCCCAAACCCATGGAGGTTGAAAGCGAGTCCACTACTGCAATGCGGTTTTCTCCCTTTACCATATCCTTGCCCTGTAGCGCCGAGTTGTAGACGCCACTTAGCTTACTGGTAACATGGATGGAAGCTATTTCGTCGGTCTCCTTAAGAAGTTTTTTATAGGCATCGGCGAAATCGGCCGGTGGGGGTTGGGAGGTGGTGGCTGGAATATTTTCGGTTACCATTTTCTGATAAACCTCTTCCTGACTGATGTCAATCCCATCTCTATAGGTCTTACCGCCGAAGCCGACGTAGGCTGGTACCACTGTAATGTCCAGCTCCTGAACCAAATGGGGTGGCAGGTCGGAGGTACTATCGGTCACGATTTTAACTGTCATTGGTAAGGTTCCTCCCTTATAGATTGATTACTTTTCAGCTTCTAAAACAGACACCGCCAGGGCATTGGGACCGGCATAGGTCCCTAATACTGGGCTAACTGTTGACCGATAGATACGCTCCTTGGGGGAAAGTGAGCTGAGGCGCTTAACTAGACCGTCGGCGTCATCAGGTGTAGTACAATGCTCAACAGCTAACTCCTCAATGTTGGGAAAGCCGGTTACAAAATTGTATATATAATCCATACCGGCTGCTTTAGAACGCACTCTGGTCAGGGGTGCCATCTCACCATCCTTTATCGTAAGTATCGGTTTTATAGATAACATAGAACCCAGCAGACCCTGTGCTTTACCGATACGGCCTCCCTTAGCCAGATACTTCAGGGTTTCAAAGTAAAAGACTGAGTGTGAGCGTGGGATTCTTTTATTAACTATATTTATAGCCTCGTCTAGGTTGGCACCACCCTGGGCTGCCTGGGCGGCGGCAATAACTAAAAGCCCAAAACCCATAGCCACCTTCGTTGAGTCTATCACCTCAATACGGCATTTTTTGCTTACCATATTCTTGGCATTGGTGGCTGATTGATAAGTGCCACTGAGCTTACTGGATATCACAATGACCAGGATTTCATTGGTTTCCTCAACCAGCTTATTGTAGATATCGGCAAAAGCGCCCGGTGCTGGTTGTGTGGTGGTGGGGAAGATATTCTCACTAGTCAGTCTTCGGTAAAATTCATCGGTCGTAATATCCACCCGGTCAAGAAATGATTCATGACCGAAGGATACCGTTAGTGGCACCACGGTAATCCCCAATTTTCCGGCTAGGTCACTCGTTATATCGGAAGTGCTATCAGTGATAATCTTGACTGCCATGTTATAACCTCCTAAATACTCTGCTATTCAATAGAGATAATGTATTCATAGTGTGGCTGTCCGCCATTGACTACCTCAATCTGAAGGTTGGGGTATTGTTTTAAGATATTATCACCTATTTCTTTTGCTTCGGCTTCCTTAGTATCAGCCCCATAGTAGATGGTAACAACATCAGCTTTATCTAAACCCGCCTTAACCAGGACATCATTAACAACTTCAGACATCTCATCCCCCACGGTTACCAGGCCTCCATCAAGAAAGCCAATTGCCTGTTTCTTTTTGATAGCCAGCCCATTTAGCTTTGTAGAGCGCACGGCACGGGTAACTTCAATGGATTTTACTGTTGACAAAGCTTCTGTCATAATCTTTGCGTTTGTCTCAAAATCAGCCTCATAGTCAAAGGCTAGCAGTGCCGCTACCCCCTGAGGGATTGTTTTAGAAGGTACCACCCTGATGTTTTTTGTAGTTAGTGATTGGACCTGCCCGGCGGTAAGCACTATATTTTTGTTGTTGGGCAGGATGATAACCTTGTCTGATGCCGATTGCTCTGCCGCCTGGAGCAAATCCTTGGTGCTGGGATTCATTGTTTGTCCGCCGGGGACGATAGCTGTTACCCCCAGGCTGGTAAAAACTTCGCTGAGTCTGTCCCCGGGGATGACGGCAACAATGGCTATGCCGGTCGCTGGTGCTCTTGCCTTCTGCATCTCTAGGAAGTCCTGGTGTTGCTCATCCATATTGCGTATGCTGACACTATGTATGGTGCCCAGTGAGGTTACATAGCGAATGACATTGCCCGGGTCTAGGGTATGGATGTGAACCCTGACCGTGGTATCATCACCGACTACAATCAGGGACTCTCCTTTATGGCTGAGCTTATTTCTTAGTTTATCTGGGTCAAGCTCCTGCCCTTTAAGCATGAATTCAGTGCAGTAGCCAAAGGGGACCTCGTCAATGGCTACCCTTTCTGGTGCGGTAACGACTAGAGGGGTTAGTGGTATACTGCTGGCTATCATCTGGGGCTTGCGGAACTGCATTAGTTCTGTTTCACCCCTGAGATAACGTAAGGCACCCTCTAGGATGGTATACAAGCCCTGTCCCCCGGCATCCACCACGCCGGCTTCCTTGAGTACGGGGAGCAGGCGGGGAGTATTAGCCACCGATTCATTGGCGGCATTTACTGCAGCCTCTAAAACTGATATCACATCGTCATTACCTTTGGCAACCTGCTCTTGGGCGGCTTCTGTGGCATCTTTAATCACGGTGAGGATAGTCCCCTCTACGGGATTGCTCAGTCCTTTATATGCCATAACTGTTGCCTGGGAAAGGGCCTTTGCCAGGTCACTGCCATTAAATGTTTCTTTCTCTGCGAGCCCCTGCGCCAAGCCACACCAGATTTGTGACAGGATTACCCCACTATTACCACGAGCCCCTATCAATGCTCCCTTAGACATAGCTTGACATATCGCTGAGACATTGCTATTGGGGATTCGGTCGGCTTCCTCTATAGTGGAGTGCATGGTGAGTAGCATATTAGTCCCGGTATCACCATCAGGCACCGGAAAAACATTCAGGGCATCTATATCTGAAGCGCTCTTTTCCAACCAGTTGGTGGCGGCGGTGAACATTTCTCTGAAATCACGCCCGTTTATAGAATTACCCTGCTTCATTCTGTGTTACCCTTTTTTAAGTTACACATCACCTTATACTACCCCTCCCTTGCTAATTCTGCTGGGTTATGATAGTATGACGAAAGGGATTTTATATCAAATTCCTGTTCAAGTCAATGGGGGGAAGTCTGCTCTATGAAATGTGATTTATGTGGTAAGTCAGCCCTCTTCGGTAATAATGTTAGCCACTCTAAGCGCCATACCAAAAGGCACTGGATACCAAACATCCATCCTACTACACTGGTAAAAGACGGGAAAACAGTGCGTCTGAACCTGTGTACCAGGTGCCTTCGCTCTCAGCATAAGCTGGCCAGAACTGCTTAAAACCTCACTTATTTAGATTTGCTGACTATCTTTTTAGCTCTGGCTAGTGCTATTGCTACCTGTTTTGGTGCTGTGCCACCTGTTACATTCCTGGCGGCAATAGATGATGTTATTGTAATCGAATAAACATCGTCACCAAACAAGGGGGAAAATTGTTGGTACTCACTTAGGCTGAGCTGTCCCAATGACCTACCTTTTTCTATGGCGTAATTTATCAATTTGGCGGTTATGCCGTGGGCATTTCTGAATGTTTCCCCTTTGGTTACTAGGTAGTCAGCCAGGTCGGTAGCTAGAATATAATCCTGTTTCGCTGCCCGTTCCATATTTGCCTTGTTAATCTTCAGACTTTTAACCATACTGCTAAAAACCTCAAGTGAAGATAGAAGGGTATCTACGGTATCAAACAAGCCTTCTTTATCTTCCTGTAAATCCCGGTTATAGGACAGCGGTAGGGCTTTCATGGTTGTTAACAAGGCTATAAGATGACCATAGATTCGCCCCGTCTTACCCCTGGCCAGCTCGGCGACATCGGGGTTTTTCTTCTGGGGCATAATACTGCTGCTGGTAGCATAGGCATCATCAAGCTCAATAAAACCAAACTCGGCTGAAGACCATAAGATAATCTCCTCAGCCAGCCGGGACAGGTGCATCATGCAGATACTGGTGTTGGCTTGGTATTCAATAACGAAATCCCTATCCGATACGGCATCCATACTGTTCTGGCTGATTTGGCTGAACCCCAGCTCACGGGCTAGGAATTCGCGGTCAATGTTATAGGCAACGCCGGCTAAAGCACCGCTACCAAGGGGCATAACATCAGTTCGCTTTAGGGTGTCACTGAAACGTTCAACATCCCTGTTAAACATCTCAAAATAGGCTAGCAGGTGATGGGCTAGTAGAACCGGTTGTGCCGGTTGCAAATGGGTATAGCCGGGCATAACCACATCCTTATTGTCCTCCGCCAAGTTTACTAGCGCCTTTTGTAATTGTCTAAGGTTGGCAAGGGTTTCCAAGATTGCTTCTTTGATAAAAAGACGCATATCCAGAGCTACCTGGTCATTGCGAGAGCGAGCCGTATGCAATTTACCGGCTACATCGCCTACCAGCTCCAGTAATCTGGCTTCAATAGCCATATGTATATCTTCTAGCTCCGGCTTGAACTTGAATTTACCCTCCTCTATCTCCTTAGCAATAACAAGCAGACCCTTGTTAATAGTTTCAGCTTCTTCCGGTGAAATGATGCCCTGTTTGGCTAGCATCTTGGCGTGGGCAATACTGCCGTTTATATCATGGCGGTAGAGACGATGGTCAAAAGGCAGAGAAGATGTATATTTTACTACTTTTTCATCCGGTGGCTTACTAAAGCGTTTCCTTATATGGCTCACTTACTTGCTCCTCTTGCCCTTTTTGGTCTTGTTTGCCTTCTGTATCTGCGCCTGCGTTCTAACCGGAAGCCCCCAGATATGAATAAAGCCAACAGAAGCGCTCTGGTCAAACTGGTCGCCCTTATCATAGGTAGCCAGACCATAGCTGTATAGCGAATAGGGTGACTTGCGACCGACGACACTAAAGCTTCCCTTGAATAGCTTTAGCCGAACTGTTCCGCTAACAAACCGCTGTGTTGACTGAACATATGCCGCCAGGTCCTGACGCTGGGCGGTAAACCATAGACCATTATAGATAAGCTCGGCATACTCCTGAGCCACCCTCTGTTTGAAGTGGAGCTGTGACTTTGACAGGGTGATTGACTCTAGTGCCTGATGGGCTTTAAGGAGCACCACCGCCGCCGGCGCTTCGTAAATCTCCCTTGACTTTATCCCCACCAGTCGGTTTTCCACCGTGTCTATTCTACCAACACCATGACTACCAGCTAGCTCATTAAGCCGTTGAATTAAGCTGATACCATCTATCCTTTGCCCGTTTATAGTCATAGGGATGCCTTTATCAAAGCCTATCTCTATATAGGTGGCTTTATCCGGGGCGTCACTGGCTGATCTTGTCCAGCTGAAGGCATCTTCGGGCGGTTCCAGCCATGGGTCTTCCAGGATACCACACTCAATACTCCTGCCCCACAGGTTTTCATCAATGGAATAGGGACTGCTGGCAGTAATAGGCACCGGAATATTATGACGCTGGGCATATCTTATTGTTTCCTCCCGGGTCATACCCCATTCTCTGGCCGGAGCTATGATTTTTAGTTCTGGTGCCAGAGCGGCAACGGCCACATCAAACCTCACTTGGTCATTCCCTTTGCCGGTGCAGCCATGAGCCACCGCTGATGCTCCCTCCTCTATCGCTATATCAACCAGTAGCTCGGCTATAAGCGGACGAGATAGGGCGGTAGCCAGAGGGTATTGTCCTTCGTAGATAGCATCTGCCTGAAGTGCCAGAAAGACGAAATTATTGATAAAAGTCTCTCTGGCATCCTTAACCAATGCCTTTATGGCACCGACTTTAAGCGCCTTGTCTCGCACAGTAGAGAAGTCCCGTTCGTTGCCAACATCAACGGTGAGGGCAATAACATCAAGGTTATATTTTTCCTTAAGCCATTTGATAGCCACTGATGTATCCAGACCACCACTATAGGCTAATACCACTTTCTCCGACATTTTTGTCCTTCCTTTACCTAGTTTATCCTCTCATATCTATCTATGCAAGTTCCATTAGAGCATTTCAATATATTTGACGCCCTTCAATTCCCAAACCACATATGTAGAGAGTTTACAATCTGTAAACGCATCTCTTTATATTCCCAGCTGTAGTCGTGCCCTGGTGCTCCGATATAGAGTAGAATATTGCCCGGATTATCCTGAGATATGCCAAACAGAGCCTCCAGGTTGGAGCGGATAATAGTGACTATATCCCCATGGCTAAATGAATCGGGGACTAGTCCATTACTCCTTATCAACAGTGCCCTGTCTGATGAAGAGCCTTTATTCCAGAAGGGTGGGCCTACCTCTATGCTGTAGACCTGATTGTTCTCCTTTAAAATGCGCATGGCACTCTCGCAGATAGCGGCGCCATTGCTTTCGCCAACCAGAATAACCTTGATGCCTGGAATATGGTTGGTGAGGAATTCCACCCTGGCGGCCAGGTCCTTGGCTTTTATCGGGTAAAGGTCTGCCGCCAACATAAATTCACTGATACAGCCGTTTAAAGTATGAGCTGTTCGTTTATGGTCCAGCACCAGTGAGGTATAGCCTGAACTGGCCAGTTCAGATTCAATGCCATCAATAATACTCCTCCAGTCGGGGGAATCCTTAACCGGAGCCCACCCCCAACCCCCTGAGTTAAGAAATATAACAACATCCTTATCCTTGGCTTCCAGATATATAGCTAGTAACTGGCCTATAAAATCCTGGCACTTTAACTGATTGTTGCCGAAAAGTTCGGAGGCTAGTTCGGTAGCATCGTCTCTTAAAGGCTGTGGTACAGTTGAGATGTCCTGCATTGAGAGGGGAACACCGCTACCATCAGCCTTACAGGCAGTCGCCGGCACCACCGGTGATGGAACCAGCAGGACAATAGCAAAAGATATAACTACAATTGAAGTAACTATTATCTTGAGACGGCGTATCTTGACTGCCATATAAAGCCTACACTTTTGTATTGGATAATACCTTGTCTATGATACCCAGTGCTTCGTCAATCTCATCCTTGCCAATGATAAGCGGCGGCATGAAGCGCAGGGCATTGTCTTTCAGTTTATTGACCAATAGACCGCCATTCAGGCAAGCCATTACTAAAGGTTGGGCGATATCACTGTTAAACTCCATGGCCTGAAGCAGCCCCCGCCCGCGCACATCAGTGATAAACTTAAATTTTTGCTCCAATCTTTTTAGACCAGCAGACAGGTTTTGACCCATCTGCCTGGCATTCTCAGTGATTTTATTATCAATAATAAACTTAAGCGTGGCATAACCGGCGGCACAGGCTAGTGGATTACCCCCGAAGGTAGAGCCGTGCTCACCAGCGGCAAAAACAGAAGCCCTGTCCTTAGCCAGAATAGCCCCGATTGGTATGCCGCTGGCAAGCCCTTTAGCCAGCGTCATTATATCGGGTTCAACACCGTATTGTTCATAGGCAAAGAGGCTTCCCGTACGGCCGATGCCGGTTTGAATTTCATCCAGAATAAAGAGTAAGCCCTTTTGTTTACATAAATCCTGAACTGCCTTTAGGTAATTATCGTCGGGCATGTTGACGCCCCCCTCACCCTGTATCGGTTCCAGCATCACGGCACAGGTCTTGTTGTTTATGGCTTTCTCTATTGCCTTGATATTATTGTACTCAATATTAACAAAACCACTGGGCAGGGGAATGTATGGTTGCTGGAACTTGGACTGACCACTGGCTGAGACCATAGCCAGAGTTCGTCCATGAAAAGAGCCGGTGGTGGTAATTACTTCATAGGCTCCTTTCAGGTGCAGGTGACCATAGCGGCGGGCCAGCTTGACCGCCCCCTCGGCAGCCTCGGCGCCGCTGTTACACAGAAAGACCTTATCCAGGCAGCTATTTTGCACCAGCAGCTCAGCCAGATTTAACTGGGGAATGGTGTAATAGCTGTTGGAGGTGTGAATCAAGGTCTTTACCTGCTCCGTCACTGCGGCTATGACCGCCGGGTGGCAGTGCCCCAGGCTGTTAACCGCCCAGCCGGCAACAAAGTCCAGATACTCCCGACCGTTCTCATCCCATACCCTAGCACCTTGCCCTTTTACCAGTGTTATGGGAATTCGGTCAAAGGTGGGCATATAGTATTTATGCTCCAGCTCCTGCCAGTTTTTCACCCGGCACCCCTTGTTAAATGTTTTATTTTGGTACCGCTAGTGCTTGCCTCAACCTCATTGCGCAGGGCATGTTGCTTTCTGCCGTCTATTATGACACAGGTGGTTGAAGTGTTGTTCAAAGCCCTGAGACAGGCTTTTAACTTGGGAATCATGCCCCCTGAAGCCACGCCTGAAGCCAGCAGGTCCTCGGCTTCACCGGGTGATAGACAGGGAAATAATTTACCTGACTCATCGTGGATGCCGTCCACATCGGTCAGGAAGATGAGCTTCTCGGCACCGATGGCGGCTGCAATTTCACCGGCTATAGTATCTCCGTTGATGTTAAGCAGGAGTGGCGCCTCAGGTGGTCTACCATAGGAATGAAGGCTCACCGGGGCAATTATTGGTATAAAACCAGACTCCAGTAAGGCTATCAGAATTGACTGGTCTACCTTAACAACACTGCCTACATAGCCCATCTCTTTATTCCTGATTTTTCCCTGTATGAGGGCTCCGTCTACACCACTGATACCCACTGCCTTTCCGCCAGCGGTGATGATAGCGGCTACAATCTCCTTATTGACCAGCCCACCCAGTACTGCAGTCACCATCTCTAGAGCCGTCTGGTCGGTAACGCGTTCGCCCTGGGAAAAATTGGTCGCTGTATTTTGCCGTGTCAGCCATTTGGTGACAACATTGGCGCCACCGTGAACCAGGACCAGATGTCTACCTTGCTTCTGGAGATAGACCACATCCTCTATGGTGGTGTCTTTGCTGTTAAATATGGAGCCACCGAGCTTAACTACAATAATCTCATTGGACTTAATACTCAAATATTTACTCCTTTAGTTATCAGGTTGTGTACTGGCTATTAATGGTTACATATTCCTCAGACAGGTCGCATCCCCAGGCGGTAGCCACCGCCCCTCCCAGGTTGAGGTTAAGAGCAATGGTTACCTCTTTATCAGCTAATGCCCTTATTACCTCCTTTTTGTCAAAGGGAAGGGGGCTGCCCCTTTTTATCAGGCAAATATCACCGATGTACAGGTCAAGCTTTGATTCTACTACCTCGGCACTGCTCATTCCAACAGCGGCTATAATTCTGCCCCAGTTGGGGTCACTGCCATGAACCGCCGCCTTTACCAGGGGGGAACTGACTACGGCTCTGGCGGCTGACCTAGCTTCATTGGTGCTGACTGCCCCGCTTAAGGTGACCTCAATAAACTTACTGGCTCCCTCACCATCACGGGCGATGGCTTTAGCCAGATAGATGCAGGCTTGGTTGAGGGTTAGTTGAAAGGTATCAGCCTGTTTTGTCTTCTGCCTGATTGCTTTGTTGTCAGCCAGCCCATTAGCCATTAAAAGCACCGTGTCATTGGGGCTGGTATCGCCATCTATGGAGACCATATTGAAGGAAATATCCACCGCTTTTTTAAGAGCTGTAACCAGAAAATCCACATCCACCTTGGCATCAGTAGCCAGAAAGCAGAGTAGGGTGCCGAGCTGGGGGTAAATCATCCCGGAACCTTTGGCTATACCCCCGATTATAAATTCACCGGCTCTAGTCGCCACTTCTTTGGTAGTGGTATCCGTGGTCATTATTGCCTTTGCCAGTGAATGACCACCATCAGGGGAGAGCCCAATTTTTTGAAGAGCCGCTTTTATTGATTTCATAGGCAGACTCTGGCCGATTACACCGGTGCTGGCAACCAGGACATCCCTAGGGGTTATACCAACCCTATCTGCCGCCGAATTTGCCATGATAACCGCATCACGAAGACCCTGCTCTCCGGTACCGGCATTGGCACAACCGCTGTTTACCACCACTGCCCTGGCTGTTTTGCTGGGCAATCTGTCCTGACACAGTATTACCGGAGCCGCCTTTATTTTATTAGAGGTGAACAGACCGGTGGCGACGCAGGGAACCTCAGAAAAGAGAATACCCAGGTCTAGATTATATCTGGCGTGCTTGTTTATACCGGCAAAGGTAGCCCCAGCCATAAAACCCTTAGCTGAGGTAATTGTACCCTCCGGGATAAACTCAATTCCAATTGACATAGTCGTTAAACTATATCACAGAAGCATAGCTGGGGCAATGAGAGCTATATAGAAATAGCCGGGTGATAGAAGACTGCGTTATAAACAGAGATGTTTACCACTAGACAAACATCGTTATTTTAATTAGTCTCATTGGGCTACTATCATGCTATGGGAGCAAATCATTTTCAAATTTATCGGCTATTTGTGGTGTTTGCCATATGCATTTTTCCTTGGCATAATCAA
Organism: uncultured Dehalococcoidales bacterium; assembly: GCA_964354125.1. Taxonomy (GTDB): domain Bacteria; phylum Chloroflexota; class Dehalococcoidia; order Dehalococcoidales; genus CAYGXW01. The sequence goes on along the minus strand of CAYGXW010000008.1, from coordinate 13,561 downwards.
AGGCTTCTTCAACTGTTACATCGGGTATATCTTCTATGTTGTTATATTTATCTGCTTTGTATTGCTGCATACCTTCAATGATATAATAAAAGGTAAATTGACCGTGCCCACCTCCCCAAGAACCTTCAAAAGAGCTACTATTTTCAGAGCATGCCATATTTATAACTCTACCATTACCGGAGAGGTCCGTCATCCCTCCAGATAAACAGCTATCAAAGATGAAGATAATCCTTGTAGTGTCAAATCCACTGAACCAATCCTTAAGCTCTCCATCCCAGATATACATAAATTCTCCGTCTGGATTACCATCATGACATACAATTGATTCGTCAACCTTTTCGCTATCACTATCCATTGCACGACCTTTGGCACCATGACCACTAAAGTAAAAAACTACTTCATCACCTACTTTCTCCCTTTCCCTTATATCATCAACAGCTACCTTAATTGAGGAATAACTAGCTGCCATATCTTTAAGAAAGTATATGTTATTTGGATTATACCCATACCAATATATTAGAGTATTGTATGCGGCATCTGCATCATCATCAGCATACTCAAGGTCTCTATCATCACCCGGGTAGTCTGAAATTCCAATTACAATAGCGAATTTATTTCCTGTGCACTGATCGCCTAGCTCTCCAGTTGTTGCTTGCTCTACTGGTTTGCCTTTGCCAACTGGTTTGCCCTTCAGGGTAATCTTCTGTACTAGTTCAATATCACTTGCAGACATTGGATTGTTATCATCAGGTTTTGCTAATGCTATAGGGGCTGATAATATAGATATTAAGGCTGATAATAAAATAGCTATCATTATCCTTTTCATTGTTATACTCTCCTATCCCATTTTCTTGTTTTTGAGATTATATCGCAGACTCTTCGGATCCACAAAAATTATTAAATGTAGATTTATTACCATTGAACAAACATTGGCATGACGACATGGATATAGTTATCTACCCCCACCGGCCGGATAACGCCCGGGCTAGAAGGGGCGGTGACCTCCAGGGCAACCTGTGGTTCGTGGAGGACGCTAAGGACATCGGTGAGATATTTGGCATTAAAGGCAATCTTTGCCTCTTCACCCTCTACAACGGCATCAATCTCGCCAACATCATCACCTATTTCTTCTGAGCGGGCGGCGATTGTCAGCTTACCTTGGGTTGCCTTTCCCCCAGGGGTAATAACCAGGCGAACAATACCGCTGCCGTCGCGGGCAAAGATAGAAGCCGTCTTGGTCGCCCTCAAAAACTGGGCGATGTCAACCACAGCACGCGTATTACAGCTTTGAGGGATAAGCTGGGCGTATTGGGGAAAGCTACCCTGTACCAGCTGGGATACCAGCTCAATATCCTTCAGGCGGAATAGTATCTGGCTCTTGGTGGTGTTTACCTTTATTTCCACCGCCTCTTCCTGGTCGGCTGATAGCCGATTTAGTTCAGCCAGGGTTCGTGCCGGGATTATGGCGGTGGCCTTCTTACTGACTGGGGTAGCCAGGGGCAATTTGTATACCGCTAATCTGAAGCCATCGGCGGCCGCCAGCGTCAGTAAATCAGCATCAAACTCAGCATTAACACCAGTTAATACCGGTCGGGACTCATCTGAGGCGGCGGCAAAGACAACCTGACCAATTCCTTGGCGTAGGGCTTCTATTTCTACCTTGGTGGCAACATCGTCTTCAACCAAAGGTATAGGTGGGAAGTCCTTGGCGTCAATGCCACTGATTCGAGCTTCAAACCGGGCACATTTTAGTTCCAGTGTCTTAGAACGGGGGGAAAGGCTAATATTAACCTTGTCATTGGGTAGTGAAGCAACAAATTCATTAAGCAACCGTGCAGGAACGGTGATGGCTCCTTCCTCCTCTACCTTGGCGCCTATCCAGCAGCTAATAGCCATTTCCAGATTGGTGGCTACCAGCTTGAGGCGGCCCTGGTCTATAGCCAGAAGGACATTATTGGTTATGGGCAGGGTTGTTCTGGCGGCCGCTGCTCGCCCAACACAATTCAGTCCGTAATTTAGATTCTCCTGAAGGCATGATAATTTCATAGTCCACCCCCAATACTTATGTGTGGTGTAGTATATACCAACAACCAGTGATACTCAAGTAATTTAATAGATATTTTTACTATCTATTAAACTTAATAGTAGCGAACGAGCCTTAGCGGCTGCCCTGCCCCGATGGCTGACCCTATTTTTTACTTCAAGGGGTAATTCGGCCATTGTCTTACCTAGCTGGGGAAGGTAGAAAATGGGGTCATAGCCGAAGCCCCCTTCACCCTTGGGTTTAAATGTTATAATGCCCTGGCATTCACCGGAAAACAGCTCTACCTGACTATCAGGTATAGCTATGGCAATAAGGCAACGAAATCTTGCCTGACGCTTTTCCCAGGGTACCTCTTTAAGTTGAAATAATAGATAATTGATACGGTCAGCATCAGAAGCATTTTTACCGGCATAGCGAGCTGATAGTACCCCTGGCTTGCCGCCTAGAGCATCAACCTCCAGCCCAGAATCATCAGCCAGAGCTATAAGTCCGCTTCTAGCAGCATACAGGCTTGCTTTTAATCTGGCATTCTCCTCTAGGCTGCTGCCGGTTTCTTCTAACTCGGTACTGATGCCAACCTCAGATGGGGCAACTAGCTCATAGGGCAGGTCCTGGAATAGGCTCTTTAGTTCATACAGCTTTGCCCTGTTACCTGTTGCCAGAAGGAGTCTGGGCATTAGTCCTCTAATGGCTTAAACCGTCCCTTAAATTTTTGCATTATCTGGGGCATGGTGGTGTATTCCATTTCCTCCAGGGGCAGGCGGTGGGGCTCAAAGGGGCCATGACTGCGCATATAATTGGCGGCCAGGTTTGCCTGATGGCGGGCTTCATCAAAGGACTTGTCGGCAAACATATCGCGGGGCCCTACAAGTTTACCCTGTGCCAGCTGGAAACCGAGCGATGTCACCCTGGGGGGACCATCAAAACGTGACGGGGTGCTATCATCTACTGATACTGGCATCAGGGGTCCATGGTGTGAACCACGCATCCAGCCCTCTACCAGCGTGGGGTTGGTGAACGGCTCTAGGATTTCACCGACGGCGGGAAATGTTCCCTGTGCCCGAACGACGCAGACCGGGTCATCCTTACCCACATATCGGCCGGCGATGAGAGACAGACGCTGGGTGGAGGAGACAGCAGCTATCTCCCCGGTATCCCGATTATAGACGGACTTTACGGCATAGCGAGATGGAGCACCAATAAAGACCAGAAGGTCATAGATCTCCTCGGGTGCATTAAAGATGATTTTGGTGTGTTCTTTGACATCGTGCACTTCAAAGGCGAAGCCATTGTGCATATTGGGCGCGATGACCAGCCCGATGGTATTGAATGGGTCAGCAAAAATTTTATATAGTGGCAGATTCCAGGCTCCAGAAGAGGTTTTATCAGCCATAAAGATGATAACCGGCTCAGAGGGACGCTCCTCAATCTCCATCTCAGCCAGGCCGGGGCCCATTCCCTTGACATTGCCGGAAAAGGTATCGGATAGAAGGTCCTGCCCGGCTCCGTATAGTTTCAGCTTCTTGGCTAGCTCCGTACCTCTGGTAAAGGTATCCCAGGCTAATTTATGGATTTCTTTATTATCAACACCGTGTTTATGGGTCATAATAAGCTGTAAATCATCACCACACTTGGTCACATAGAAGTCAACCAGCAGCCCTTCCGACTTAGCCTTTTTCAGGCTGTCACGAGCTAAAGTCATGATATCCGGGTGAGAGTCAGAATGACCTACATAGCCACCAATGTCTGCTTTTATTACACTTAGTGTGATATTCATCTTCTCCTCCTATGGGTGTTTTAGTTAATAATCAATACCTTGGCGTGCCTTTATACCTCTGGCATATGGGTGTTTTATCATCAGCATTTCGGTAACCAGGTCTGCCATTTTAACCAGCTCGGTATCAATGTTACGACCGGTAAGGATAAGCTCCATATTTTGGGGTTTGTCCCTAACTAGCTTGATTACCTCATCAAGTTCAATCAAGTCATAATCTATGGCTATATTTATCTCATCCAGTACTACTAAGTCATAGTTACCGCTGAGCATAGCCTCTCTGGCGGCGGCTAAAGCCAACTTGGCCTTCTTTTTATGTTCTGGCTTGACGTTACTCTTATCAACCCAGCCGTTCTGTCCAAAGCTAGCCAGGGTAACATTGGTCATCTTGGAAAGGATGTTAATCTCACCGTGGACAAAGTTCTCACCCTTCATAAAAAAAACAACGAAAGAGCGTAAACCATGTCCGGCGGCTCTGACCACTGTGCCGATAGCGGCTGTGGTCTTGCCTTTGCCATCACCGGTGAAGATGGAAACTAGTCCTTGACCTAGCTGCTGTGACAAATAATTCTCCCTGTGGAAAATCAGTGGCAAATATGAGAAATGCAGTGTTACAGTTTAACAATCAATATAAGCCGTGTCAAGGAACATATTTTGCCGTAGCAATTACAGGCTTGCAAAAGTTTGGCTGTATAGGATAAAATATCGTTTAAATTATGAAAATCGTGCGTTTTGCTGTTGACGGCAAAGCCAGGTATGGCATATTAAGGGAGCAGTCCATACAGGCGATTGATGGTAAACCCTTCCGCCAGCTCAAACTAACTGACCAGAACTATCAGCGAAATCAGGTTAAGCTGCTGGCTCCCTGCCAGCCATCCAAGATAATAGCTATGGGCCTTAACTACCATAACCATGCCAAGGAACTTGATTTGCCTATGCCCAATTCCCCACTGACCTTCCTGAAACCGTCAACAGCAGTGATAGGACCCGGGGATGACATCGTTTATCCTTCTGTTTCAGCCAGGGTTGATTATGAAGGTGAACTGGCGGCAGTGATAAAGAAGCCAGTGTGGCGTGTAGATGCCAAGGATGCTATGGACTGTGTATTGGGTTATACCTGCTTTAACGATGTTACTGCCCGTGACCTTCAGAATTATGATGGGCAATGGACCAGAGCCAAGGGCTTTAATACCTTTGCCGCCGTAGGCCCCTGGATTGAGACCGAGCTTGACCCATCTGGTGTGGTGGTAGAGACATATCTCAACGGCAGGCTCAAGCAACAGGGAAATACCAGTGACCTTATCTACTCCATACCAGAGATAATAAACTTCATATCCAATGTAATGACACTACTGCCGGGGGATATTATCGCCACCGGCACCCCCAGTGGTGTTGGCCCGATGTACCCCGGTGATACCGTAGAGGTAAGGATACCACCAATTGGCACGCTGAGGAACTTCGTCGTTAAAAACAGCGTCTAGACTTTATGCCGGGAAGGTAGTTGAATAGCTACTGCTGTTCCCCGCTACTAGCCTTGATATATTCCGTTACCTCAGTTCGTGTCAGGTATATAATACTGAGTACCCCGATTGCGGTGCCAATGGGAAACCAGAATAGGCTTAGTACTGCGTGGGCAATACTCAGGACTCGCCCCCACTCCTTTCCTCCTAACAAGCCCATCCCGCCAGCTATGGCGATTCCTATATAGCACAGCAGTACCAGAACGCCGATACTTAGACCGAGGATAGCTCCAGCCCCGGGCCACCAATCCCACCATGGTCTAATAGCATGAGGGAAGGCAATAATGGCAATGGCAAAAATACTAATAATAAACGCTAAAAATGCAGTTATGAACTCCCAGATAGCTATCAATAGCAAAAGGTCAGGTCTTTTCACCTTGTTTACCTCCTTTATTCTGCTTGCTACAATTCTAGGGTTACAACTGCCCAATGTCAATTAGGATGAGATTAGTTTATCCACCTCACCCTCTTAGTCCCCCTCTCCTATGAGGAGAGGGGGAGATATTTTAGAAGGGGCTGCTGCCCCTTAAACCCCGGTACATAAAAAGTGAGCTATACACCCCGATACAGGATGTATAGCTCACTACAAAGGAGGCTGTGTATAGCTATTCTATAGAAATGCAAACTTGAGTGTCTTTCTTTTTTAATTGACCCCCTATTGTTTCACTTTCCAGTTTGCCAATCTCCCGTTCAATATCAATGCCCAGTTGATGCAACATTTTTATCGTGTCTTCGGCTTTATTCTTATTCTTAGACAGGAAATCAAAAAGGGTTCCCATACCTTTTGCGGTAAGCAGATATCCCCTTGGCCTTTTCTTCTTTAGGTAGCCGCGATTGATTAGTGAAGAGCATAGATAGCCGATGTATTCCCCGATAACATCCAGCGGGCGGGTTAATAGCTTTTCGTCGGGGTCTCTGGCTGAGGCAATAGCCATCAGGATTACCATTTCACTGGGAAACATTTCGCCCCTCCTGCCTAAATAATGCCAGAAGTCAATAATATAGCATATTATTTGCCTGATGTCAATAGTTTTAAAATAAATTAATTCACCCCATATATATAAGTAAAAACCCTCTTTCCTGTTATTTCTTGCCTATAATACCTGAAAAAGGCTATAATTATATCTGAACACACCGGGAAAGGGAGATTGAATTTATCTTAAGATATAGATGTCCAAATATAAATTGCTGGTTGTTGATGTTGACGGAACGCTGGTGGATAAAAATGGCGCTATCTCGGCTGAGGATGAGAGGGCACTGGCTAAAGCCGCCACTTCAGGGGTGAGGGTCTCACTATCCACCGGCCGGGTAATCAAAGCCTGCCAGGGGATTATCAATCGCTTTTGTCTGGATGGGTATCACATCTTCTTTGATGGTGCCCTGGTCAGTGACCCGGCTCAAAGTAAAGAGCTCTATAGCCAGCCAATAAAGAAAGAGGTGGTCAGGCAGGCGGTTGAGTTTGCCCGCCGGAATGATATATACCTTGAGCTTTATTCGGCGGAACGCTTTTTTGCCGAAAGGGAGAACTGGTCGGACGATGTCCACTACAGGTTCTTCGGGGTAGCGCCCACAATTGCGAATTTTGGTGACATCTGGGAGCGGGAGCGCATTATGAAAGCGGAACTGGTGGTGCATAACCCTGAGGAGAGAAATAAAGCTGAGATTTTTCAAAATGAGTTTAACCATAGCCTTCGCTTCTCAATCGCCCGCTCGCCTGCTTTTCCTGAGATTGATTTTATAAACATAATTGACCCTGCAGTATCCAAAGGTGAAGCCCTTAAAGCTCTGGCTTCCTTTTTGGGAGTCTCAATCAATGAGGTTATCGCCATAGGCGATGGGCTGAACGATATTTCACTGCTGGAAGCCGCCGGCCTGGCGGTGGCGATGGGCAACGCCTTCCCCGAGGTCAAGAAGGTGGCTGATTTTATAACCCTTGATGTTGACCACAGCGGTGTAGCGGCGGCGGTGGAGAGGTTTTTACTTTAAGATTGAACATTCTGGCTTATTGTTACATCTACATATGCAGAAAATTATCCTTTTATTTCTAAGCTATTGACAATCGAAAAATTCAGGATTAGACTCAAGTTCCAAAATATAGAATAAATTAACAATATTATATTGAGGTTTGAAGGGATGAGGTATCAGTTATGCTAAATAAAAATAGCGATAATTGGTACCTTTCTTATTTTAATTAAACCAGCAGAGGAAACATAACATGTTAAAGGTCGTAAGTATAGCTTTAGCTGCTGCTATAATAGCTGTATCTGCTACGGGAATACCTCTGTTTCTGCAATTAGACAATGCTAAATCGGAACTAGAGCAATCAGAAGAAGCGCGCAATATTTTAGAGGTTGAGGTTAGCAGCTTGGAGGGCGAGCTTTCTGATGCTCTGACAACAATAGGCACATTAAATAACGACCTAGATGAGCTTGATACAACCTATCAAACAACGTGTTTAGACTTAATCAATATGAAAAGTCTACTTGATAGCACAAAACAAACTCTGGTACAAAAGGAAGCTCAACTAGAACAAACCGCACTAGAATTGAGCCACAAGGAAAATGAACTGGAAGCAGTCAATTATGAACTTGATTCAGTCCTCAAGGAGATTAATTCTTTAGGTAGTCAATTGGATATCAGTTTGACCCCCTTACATGCTTTAGAGTCGCAAATTGAACAGCTTGAATCTCAGAAGTTAGAACTACAGAAAGAGATTATCAATCTGCAGAATCAGATTGATCCCTTGGTTGTTCAGGTTTCTGCATTGAGTGATCAGGTTGATTCCTTAACTGCTCAGGTCTCTTCTTTGGAACAAGACTTCGAGAGAGCTGAAGGTGCATTACTTGAGATATGGGAGCTTTATGATGAATACCCAGTTGGCCAAAGATGGCCGGTTAACACAGTTGCCCTTAAATTTTATTATAGAATTCACGATATACTTGCCGACTATTTTAATCAATAAAGTAGCAAATATATTCAGAATTACCTTGGGTACTGCAGTTACCCCCGTCCAGATTCAAAGGTTACCGTAAAATTATTGTAAGTCGTAGTTACTTGGATTGTTACTTATTTAATAATCTGACGGGTTGTTAAATGTTTAAAGATGCAACTCTATTATATCACTGCCCTCATTTGCCCTTCACCAACCCCCCAATCTTCACCCCAAACTCCCTGCACTTGGGCAGTTCTTCTTCTAAAATGGGTCCCTGCCCCCCCTTGAGTTTTATTGATAAGCCGGGGGTTATCAGATTCAGGGAGGGCACCTTTTCAATTATCTGCTTTTCCATTTTCTTGACCGCTTTTTCAAAGTCCCGGCTTATATAGGTATCAAAAACGGCTGCCGGTATTCGGTTCAGGTTGATTTCCCCAAGCCCGTCAATGAACTTTCTGATACTGCCGGTGGCTTTGCCCCAGTGATTTGGCGAGCCTATCAGGATGGCGTCGCTGTTAATGACATTGTCCATATTGACGCTCTTGACTTCATGCAGGACTGCTTCTATACCTTTGGTTTCCTTTATTCCGGCGATGATTTCTTCGGCGACACGCCTGGTATTACCATACCTTGACTCGTAGACCACAATAACCTTTGCCAACCGGCTCACCCCCCATTTATATTACAGGTGCAATTTACAGGTGCAATTCTATCACATCACCATCCTCAAGGATATGCTCCCTTTTTACCATAATGCCATCATGCTTGCCTGAGCCCCAGATGCGGGCGTATTTCAGATTGGCGGCAAAGTCCTTATGCACCGTGGCGGCGGCATCATTAAGTGTACTGCCTTTGGGTAGTACTATCGGGTCGGTAAGGTCTGCTTTCTGCCCCGGTGCCTTGGTATATACCCGAATAATATCCAGCATCTGGTAGATTTTAAGCTTTAGTTCGTCAAGCCCGGTGCCTTCTATTGCCGATATGGCGATTACCGGAAGACTGTCCTTAGGGCTGTTCAACAATAGCTGGTAGTTGACTTTATCATTGTCTAAATCAAGCTTGTTGCCGATAATAAGCGCCTTCTTTGCCCAGACTGCCGTTTCCTCATCCAAGTTAGCCTCGGCATCACCGATTACTATCCTCATTTTTTTTAATTGCTCAATTATAGCCTCCAGTTGGGATAGGGGGTTATGGTTTAAGTCCACCATAACCAGCAGGGCGTCAGCCCGCCTCAGCAGGGGTGGCAGCCACCATGGGATAGTCTGTGTTCCCAGGGGTGGGGTATCAATCATCTGTATCTTGATGTCTTCAAACTCCATCATGCCGGGCAGGGCATTATGTGTCGTCAGCGGGTATTCGGCTACCACCGGGGAGGCATTGGTTATACTGGCGACAAGCTGGGACTTGCCTGAGTTAGTTAAGCCGATTACGGCTATCTGGGCGGCGCCTTCCCTTTCAATCATCATTGACGCCCGCTGGGTGCCGGATTTCTTGGCTAGTAACTGTGTCAGCTTTGATATTCGGCTTCTAAGCTCGGCACGCAGGTGGTCTGTTCCCTTGTGTTTGGGCATAATAGCCAGCATCTCTTCTAGGGCGGCTATCTTTTCAGCTGGGCTTTTAGCCTCCCGAAAATTCTTTTCGGCATCGAAGTACTGCGGTGGCAGGTTGGCGGGCATAATTTTATAGATACTCCTTTATTTTTTGGGCTAGGTTCCGGTTCATACCTTTAGCAGAAGCCAGCTCTTCTAGTGAAGCCTCGCGGATTGCCGGGATAGAGCCAAACTGCCTGAGCAGGCTTCTTTTACGCCTGGGCCCAATGCCAGGTATCGTGTCAAGCTCTGAGGTAAGGGCTTGCTTCTTATGTACTTTATGATGGTAGCCTAAGGCGAAGCGGTGGGCTTCGTCTCTTACTCGCTGGAGCAACTGAAGCCCTGGAGAAGTGTAGTGCAGGCTGATTGGTTTTGCCATTTTGGGGATAAAAATTTCTTCCCTCTCCTTGGCTAGGCTGGCAACAGGCACTGAATCAGCCCCGGCCTGGCGCATTGCCTCCAGCACCGAATTTAGCTGTCCTTTGCCGCCATCAATAAGGACTAGGTCGGGTATTATTGCCCAGCTATCCGTGGATGAAGCATCTTTGCTCTTAAGGCGACCAAATCGTCGGCGGATTACCTCCTGAAGCATAGCATAATCATCAGCATTAGGTATCGTTTTAATTTTAAAGCGTCTATAGTGTGCCGGCTTGGATTTACCCTGCTCAAAGACGACCATACTGCCTACGGCGGCTTTACCCTGTATATTGGAGATGTCATAGCCTTCAATTCGTAAGGGCGGATGAGACAATTCTAGCTCCCGTTCTATTTCCTCAAGGGCGGCCTCAATTGATGCCAGGGATGATAACTGTTTGATTTTCAGCTGTTCAAAAGCCTGGGCGGTATTCCGGGCAACGGTATCAACCAACTGTTTCTTATTTCCTTTACTGGGAATTAGAATTTTAGCTCTGCTACCACGCTTACTTTGAAGCCAGTTTTCAATGACAGCTCTATCCTCTACCGGATGCTGGAGTAATATCAGCGGTGGTATATAGGTGGCAGAGTTATAAAACTGCTTAACAAAGCTGGTCATAATCTGCTCTGGCTCTTCAGAACGAGTCCCCTGGAGAATAAAACCCTCCCGTCCAATCAGTTTGCCTCCGCGGATGAAGAAGACCTGAACATAGGCCTGGTCCTTATCCTGGGCAAAGGCGATGACATCCTGTTCACCCCTGACGGTGGTAGCCATTTTCTGCCATTTAACAATATCTCTAACCGCCTGGAGCTGGTCTCTGAGTCTGGCTGCCTTTTCGTAATCTTGTGCCTCAGCCGCCTGCTTCATCTTGCTCTCAAGCTGACTTATTACCATTTCCTGCTTGCCCTCAAGGAAAAGGATTAGCTGCTTTATTACCTCGGCATACTCCTCTCTGGCAATAGCCCCAATGCAGGGAGCGGAGCAGTTGTGGATGTCATACTCAAGACAGGGACGGGAGAGAGGGGCATTAAGGCTTCTGGAGCAGGGGCGAAAAGGGAATATGTCCTTGATTACCTTAAGCGCCCGGCGAACTGATTTGGCACTGGCAAAGGGACCGAAGTAACGCCCGCCGTTGCCTTCCAGACGTCGGGTAATTTGCACCCGAGGCCAGTCCTCACTGAGGTCTATTTTGAGGTAGGGGAAGTTTTTATCGTCTTTCAAGCGGACATTGTAATGAGGGCGGTGCCTCTTTATCAGGTTCAGTTCCAAAATGAGGGCTTCCTCTTCCGTACCGGTGATAAAAAAATCAACATCGGCTACTCGGGTTACCATCCGTTGTAGTTTTAGCGACAGCTTCTGTCTCGTGCCAAAATAGGAGCTTACCCGGTGCCTCAGATTAGCGGCCTTACCCACATACAATATATTACCGTCAGTTTCTTTCATAAGGTAGACGCCGGGATTGGTTGGTAGCTGTTTGACCTGTTCTAATACAGGATTTTCAGTTATTTTTTTACTTATCTTCATCAATTATATTCTATCATAACATAGCCTGCGTGATGGGCAAATAATATTTGCCTATTGAAAAAAAGTATATTTAGCACCTTGTAACCAAATACCTATTTAAAAAGTATCTTTAGTTATGTTAAAATAACAGTAAACCATCTTGGGCAGGGGGTTACGGTGAAAGAGGATATAGATAGCTTTTTAAACTACCTTGCTGTTGAAAAGGGATTTTCAAAAAATACGACAGATGCTTACCATAATGACTTAAACCAGCTTGCCGAATTTGCTGAAAGAGAGATTGCCAAGCGCAATATTATGCCGTCATGGGCTAATTTCAGCCGCCAGGATATGCTGAGTTACCTCCTTGACCTTAAAGAGAGGAACTATGCTGTTACTACTATAGCCCGTAAAGTGGCGGCGGCTAAATCCTTCTTTGGTTTTATGGTGTCTGAGGGCAAGATAAGGGTTAACCCGATGGAGAATATAAGCTCACCCAAGGTTGGCAAACCTTTACCCGATGCCATCTCAATAAGTCAGGTGCGACAGCTGATTGACCAGCCAGCCAAGCTGTCAACACCGGAAGCCAAGAGGGATAGGGCAATGCTGGAGCTTCTTTATGCTAGCGGGATGAGGGTCAGTGAGCTGGTATCATTAAACCTGAACGATATAGATACCAAGGGCTGTTATGTGCGCTGTTTTGGCAAAGGGAATAAAGAGCGTCTGGTCCCTATCTATCAACAGGCGGCTCAGGTGGTGGAAGAATATATTAAAGAAGTTCGCCCTATCTTTGTTCATAAAGAATCTGAGCAGGCTTTGTTTGTTAACCAACGTGGTGAGCGGCTTACCAGACAGGGGTTGTGGCAGATATTGAAAGCCTACGCCAAATCGGCTGGGCTGGGCAAGAAGGTTACACCACATACCTTGAGGCATAGCTTTGCTACCCACATGCTGAGCGGTGGTGCTGACTTGAGGTCAGTTCAGGAGCTTCTGGGGCACGCCAATATATCTACGACGCAGATCTATACCCATCTGACTTCAGAGCATGTCCGACGCACCTATGATAAAGCTCACCCCAGAGCCAAACAGTCTGAGTAGATATATAAATAGGGGGTTTGGATGACTGGTAAATCGCGGCACCGGAGAGGCAAACATATAGTTCAAGCCAAAAAGAGAAAGGGTAGGAGAAGCCTTCTAGCTGTAGTTTCTCAGCAAAAAACAATTGCCCCAAGCGATAAACTTGATGTTATCCCTCCTGGGGTGACCACTCCTTCGCCGGGAGCGGTAACGGCGACACCAAACATGGTTGAACGCCGAGAACTAGTCATTGAGCTGCGTAGAATCGGGATTCTAGCTGGAATAATGCTAGCTACTCTTATAATACTGGCACTGGTCCTACGCTAAACCTGTCCCGATAGGTAATCAGCATGGACTTTGAAGCGGCAAGGGCTCAGTTGATTGAGCAACTCACTGATAACATTAAAGACGAGAAGGTATTAGCTGCCATGTCTCGTGTTCCCCGTGAGCTTTTTGTACCGCCGGAGGAGAGAAACTGGGCTTATGAGGATAGACCACTGCCCATTGGTTTCGGTCAGACAATCTCACAGCCCTTTATCATTGCCCTTATGACCTCATCGCTGGAGCTTACTGGTAAGGAAAAGGTTCTAGAAGTGGGCACCGGTAGTGGCTATCAGGCGGCTATTCTGGCTGAGTTGGCCCGACTGGTGATTACGGTGGAGCGGCTGCCAGTTTTGGCTGAGGCAGCCAAGCAGACGCTGGATAGCCTG
>CAYGXW010000007.1:0-40006 GCA_964354125.1 uncultured Dehalococcoidales bacterium | reverse complement strand
CTGAGGGGATTTTTGTCGGCTCGGGTATATTTAAGTCTTCCGAGCCGGAGAAGATGGCTAAAGCCATCGTCAAGGCAACCACCCACTTCAAGGACCCGGAAATCATCGCCGAGGTCTCCAAGGACCTGGGGGAGGCTATGCCCGGGCTGGATATAAAGCACATCCCGGAACAGGAGCTTATGGCACCAAGGGGATGGTAAAAAATCTTGGGAAGGACAAAATTGCCCAAAGTATCAAACGATGACCTGGATGCCCTACTTGACATACTGCCGCCACACATCCTCCAGCAACTATGTCAGCAGGAAGATATCGGTGATTTATTGGAGGTTGTCCTGGACCTGGGTCGTCCTCCGGAAGCCCGTTTCCTCCACCGGGAAGTTGTCCTCAGCTTACAGGAAGTAAGTCAGGAGGACATTGACTATATTACCTCCCGCACCAGCAGCTTCGGAGGTGATAACCGGGCTGGCATTGAACGCACCCTGCACCGTATTTCTGCTATAAGAAACCGTAAGGGAAGTATCGTCGGGCTTAGCTGCCGTGTCGGTCGGGCTGTCTTCGGCACCATAAAAATTATTGAAGACCTTATCCAATCGGGTAAGAGCATCTTGCTATTGGGTCGCCCAGGCATAGGTAAAACAACCATGCTCCGTGAAGCGGCTCGGGTGTTGGCTGATGACCTAAGAAAACGCGTCGTCATCGTTGACACCTCAAACGAGATAGCCGGCGACGGCGACATCCCCCACCCAGCTATCGGTCATGCCCGGCGGATGCAGGTAGCCACTCCCACTATGCAGCATGCAGTGATGATTGAAGCCGTTGAAAATCATATGCCCGAGGTAATCATTATTGATGAGATTGGCACCGAGCTTGAAGCCCAGGCGGCAAGGACTATCGCTGAGCGCGGCGTACAACTAATAGGCACCGCCCACGGTAATGCGCTGGAGAACCTCATGCTCAACCCAACCCTATCCGACTTAATTGGTGGCATCCAGGCAGTAACCCTGGGTGACGAAGAAGCCAAGCGTCGGGGAACACAGAAGACGATACTGGAACGTATGTCACCGCCGACCTTTAGTATCGTTGTTGAAATCCAGGACAGGAACAGGGTAGCCGTCCACCCTGATGTCAGTCAGGCTGTTGACGCGGCACTGCGAGGTCAGCTCAGTACCACCGAGGTTCGCTGGCTGGACGAAACCGGGGAGGTTAGAATAAAACGGGAAGAGCCGATTAGAACTACAGATAAATCTGCTAGAGAAGAGCCAGTAACCAGAGAAAAAACCATGCCCAAGCTCTATCCCTTTGGCATAAACCGGGGAAGATTGGAGCAAATAGCCAGGGAGATGCATCTGGCGCTAAACACAGTTGATAACCTGAGCCAGGCTGACCTGATGGTAACCTCCAAGAGCTACTACCGCCGAAGAGCACAAAAAATCAGGGACGCCGAAGCGGCTAATTTACCCATATATGTCCTCAGAAAACATACTCCAACACAGTTAAGGCAGATGCTCAGCACCATTCAGCCGGGGGGTGTTGCTAGTAAAAGCGCTGGCAGAACAGACATACTGGGTCTTGCCCTCAGGGAGGCTGAGGAGGCAGCCAGCAGGGTGAGAGAGAGCCAAGAAGAGATAGAGCTCAGTCCACAGAGCGCCTACATCCGGCGACTGCAGCACTTAATAGCCGAAAGAAGCAAGCTTTCTTCCAAAAGCACCGGCAAAGAGCCAAATAGACGGGTGAGGATTTATAAAGGTTGTCTATAAAGGGTTCTTAAAGGGGCAGAGCCCCTTCTAAAAATCTTTCCCTCTCCCCTTATCAAGGGGAGAGGGATATAGGGTGAGGGGTTAATACAATAATGTCTCTATTTATAACCTTTGAGGGTGGGGAGGGCTGTGGTAAGAGTGTCCAGGCAAGTATGCTTTATGACAGGTTAGCCCGGGCGGGCATCTCGGTTATCCTGACACATGAGCCAGGGGGCACTCCTCTGGGTGATAAGATAAGCCACTGGCTCAAATGGAATAAAGACTTGGATATATCACCCGCAACCGAGCTGCTTTTATTTAATGCCTCCCGCAGCCACTTAGTGGATACGATAATTAAGCCCAATCTGGAAAAAGGTAAAGTCGTTATCTGTGACCGATTTACCGATTCCACCACCGCCTATCAGGGCTATGGCCGGGGAATTGAGCTGGAGGTTGTCAAAGCGGTAAACAACGCCGCCACCCATAATCTGTTACCCGACCTGACAATCCTGCTGGATTTACCGGCAGAAGAAGGGCTTACCCGAAAAAGCTATACCAAACAGGACCGATTTGAGAAGGAGGATATTACCTTTCATAAGAGAATATGCTGGGGCTATCTGGAGCTGGCAGCTAGTGAGCCAGAGCGCTGGCTGGTAATAGATGCCAGGCAGAGTAAGGCGAAAATAGCCGACATTATCTGGCAAAGAGTAAGCCTATTACTGCCCAAAAGGACTTAGAAAATGCCCAAAAAGCGGGTTGCTGTCGCCATGAGTGGAGGGGTGGATTCCTCGGTTGCGGCTGCCATCCTCAAAAATCAAGGCTATCAGGTATTTGGTATTACTATGCTGCTCTATTCGGATTATAGCCATAAGGTGGCAGAGCAAGCAAGGCGAGTAGCCGAAAGGTTGGCCATTCCCCACTATGTTATTGACTTCCGTGAGTCATTTTCTCAGCAGGTCATCGTTCCCTTCTGCAATGAATATGTACAGGGAAGGACACCCAATCCCTGTATTAACTGTAATCATTATGTCAAGTTTGGTGCCCTACTCAATAAATCCAGTGACTTAGGGGCTGACTTTATGGCTACCGGGCACTACGCTCGGGTTGAGTCTAGCCAATACGGCTACCATCTCCTAAAAGGAATTGACCGCACCAAAGACCAGTCCTACTTTCTATACACCTTGGGTCAGGAACAGCTTGAGCACCTGCTATTGCCATTAGGTCATCTCAATAAGGCTGAGGTAAAGAGAATAGCCCTTGAAATGGGCTTAGCCGACGCTATCAGGTATGAAAGCCAGGACATCTGCTTTATTCCTGATAACAACCTTCATTCGTTCATCAGGGAACATATCTCCTCCCAGCCCGGTGACATAATAGATACAAAGGGTAATATTCTGGGCAGACACAAGGGTTTAGCCTACTATACTGTTGGCCAGAGGCAGGGCTTAAGATTGACTTCTAATAAGCGTTTGTATGTTCTCAGGCTTGAGGCCGAAAGTAACAAGTTGATAGTAGGCAGCCAAGACCAGCTTTTCACCAGCCAACTCTTTGCCAGCCATTTAAGCTGGATATCGGGCAAAGCCCCTGAAAAGACAGACAATATAACAGCCAAAGTCAGATATAAATCACCTGAGGTAGGTGCTAAACTGTATTTGAATAAAAATACCGTTGAGGTCTATTTTGCCCAGCCTCAGCGGGCGATAGCACCAGGACAATCTATTGTCTTCTATCGAGGAAAAGAGGTGCTGGGTGGGGGAATAATAGAATATTCAGAACCAGCAAAAAGTAATGAGCCAGATAAGATTTCAATACACGCCGTCCTTTATTGAGGAAGAGAAACTGGCGGCACAGGGTTATCGCTATACTGCCGGCATTGATGAAGCCGGACGTGGTGCCCTGGCTGGCCCGGTGGTAGCCGCCGCCGTCATCCTGCCCCGCCGTCTAAAGGCTCCCTGGCTAAACCAAGTCAGGGATAGCAAGCTTTTAACTCCGGACAAACGTGAATACCTGTTTAACCATATCTATGAGGTTGCTGTCTCAGTAAGTGTTGGTATCATTTCCCACCAGATTATAGATGCCCAGAATATTCTAAGGGCAACCCATCTGGCAATGATGCAGGCGATAAGACAGCTTTCCCCGGAACCAGATAGCCTGCTGATAGACTATTTACACTTACCAAACGTGCCGTTACCCCAAAAAGGGATAGTCAACGGAGACGGTTTGTGCTTCTCTATCGCCTGTGCCTCAATAATTGCCAAGGTAAGCCGAGACCGCCTGATGAAAGAAATGGACGAGGCTTACCCCGGCTATGGACTGGCAAAACACAAGGGCTACTGTACGGAAGAACATATAGCCAATCTGAGCCGAATGGGACCATCACCCATCCATCGCCGCTCATTCCACCCGGTGAAGGGGATGTTCCTGCAGTGAAAATGAAGCGTAGCGATACCGGTAGACTGGGGGAGGAACTGGCTAGGGATTTCCTTAAAAAACGAGGCTTTCACATTCTAGAAAACAATTACCGTTGCCCCGAAGGCGAGATTGATATAATAGCCCATCATAAGGACTACCTTGTCTTTATCGAGGTGAGGACTAAAACAAGCCAGGAGTTCGGTATACCGGAAGAATCAATCACCAAGGCTAAGAAAAAAAGGATGGTCGCCACCGCCCAACACTACCGGCAGACCCATGATAGACAGCTACCACTGTGGCGAATTGATTTTGTCGCCGTAGAATTGGACAAGAAGGGTAAGCCATCACGCATTGAGCTCATTGAAAACGCGGTCAATGAATCCTGAACAATATTTACCCACCAGCCTTATTGTGTTAAAATTAGCCGTTTCATCCTAATAACAGTCGCACTCAAAAGCTGAGTTTATAAATGGATTCATTAAATCAAACACTGCGCATTGTTGATGCCAACCTGAACCGCATCGGGGAAAGCCTGCGCCTCCTGGAAGATATAGCCCGCTTATTGCTTAATGATGCTGTATTAACAGAGCAGTTAAAAGCTATGCGGCATGAACTGGCAACCAAGGAACTATCTATCAAGAAGCAGCTCCTTCAAGCCCGGGATAGCAAAGGTGATGTCGGTGTCAGTATTGAAGTCCAGCAGCAGGACAAGGAGAGAGAGCTTTCGGCAACCATTATAGCCAACGCCAGAAGAGCCCAGGAATCGCTGAGGGTTATTGAGGAGCTGGCTAAGATTCCAGGCATAGATTTAGAAGCGGATAAGTTTAAGAGAGCCAGGTTCAGTCTGTATAATATAGAGCGGTCTTTAATATCCAAGCTACTGCGAAAGGATAAAACAGAGCGCATATCCGGGCTGTATGCTATTATAGATACCCAGTCTCTAAAAGGTCGCCGCCACGAGGAAATAGCTGCTCAAGTACTTGAAGGCGGTGCCAAAATAATTCAACTACGTGATAAAAGCATGTCTAAAAAAGAGCTAATTCCCGTAGCCCAGAGGTTAAAGAGACTGTGTGCCGAAAACGATGCCCTTTTTATAGTAAATGACCACCTTGATATAGCCCTGGCGGCTGATGCCGACGGTCTGCACCTAGGGCAGGACGACCTGCCGGTTAAAACTGCCCGCCGATTGCTACCGATAGATATGATAATAGGCTGCTCGGTAACTAATATCCCCCAAGCAGTAGCCGCTGAGTATGAAGGTGCCGACTATATCGCTGTCGGTGCCATCTATCCGACGCAATCCAAGGAAATGATAGAGGTAGTTGGTCTGGAAATGGTTAAGGCCATAAAAAAAGAGAGCAATTTACCACTGGTGGCTATCGGTGGTATTAATAAGGATAATGCTAGGGAAGTATTAGCTACCGGCGCCGATTCAGTAGCCATGATAAGTGCCATAATGCAGACCGATTCGCCCAGGGAAGAGACTAGGCGAATAATAGATAAAATCAGAGTGTAAAAGTGAGTGGACTAACCGATAACCTTGATTCAATTGCTAGCCAAATCAGGTTGGACTTCCAAGCCAAGGACGCCGCCAGAGAAAAGGCTCTGCCCCTATGCCGCGAGACCATTCGCTACTGCAGCAACGCTATCCGTGCCCTGCACCGACAGGAATTTGATGTAGCCAGAGATATGCTATGCTCAGCACAAAAGCTGGTTGGTGATGCCAGCCAGAGCCTGGCGGCATATGGCCAACTGCAAAACCCCCACTTCCTGCTGGATGCCCAGAAGGAGTTTGCTGAAGGCAGTATCACCCTAGCCCTGATAACAAAGAAAGGCCTGCCCAGCCCGGACGAACTGGGGGTAGATTATTCTGCCTATCTAAACGGTCTGGGCGAGGCTGTCGGGGAGCTGAGGCGCTATATTCTAGACAGCTTAAGAAAGGGTGACCAGTCAAGGGGTGAAGAATTACTGCAGGCTATGGATGATATCTATGATGTTCTGGTTACCATGGACTTCCCTGATGCTATAACTGGTGGCTTACGCCATACCACCGATACAGTTCGTGCCCTCCTGGAAAGGACACGCAGTGACTTAACACTAGCAATAAGGCAGAAGAATCTGGAAGAAAGGCTAGGGGAAATTGAGGGTAGTATTCAGTAGGTGGCGACACCAAAATCTTATTTTATATAGAGGAGAGCATCATGGATTTAGTATGGATAGGGGTCATATGCGGAATCATTGGGGTGGGTGTTGTTGGTTACTTTGCCAGGTATGTATTAAAACAAGACCAGGGAACTGAAAGAATCAGGGAGGTCTCCAAGGCAATCCAGGAGGGGGCAAAAGCTTTTATCCTTCGGGAATATCGTACCGAGGCTATTGTTGTCATTGCCGTCGCTTTAGTTCTGGGCCTTCTCGGTTTTGCTAGCCCTGATTTAGGCTGGAAAGCAGCAGTAGCCTTCATCTTTGGTGCTATCTGCTCCCTGAGCACTGGCTATATCGGCATGAACATGGCAGTTAGGACCAATAGCCGGACTACCGCCGCCGCAGCCAAGAACTTAAATCAAGGGCTACGTGTCTCCTTCCGGGGCGGAGCCGTAATGGGATTAATCGTGGTCAGTATTGGTGTCCTTGGCATATCCATCCTTTACTTTGCCTGGCATAATGACCCCAACTTTATCACCATAATTCCGGCTTATGCCACCGGAGCTTCACTGGTAGCCCTTTTTGCCAGGGTAGGAGGAGGCATCTTTACTAAAGGAGCTGATGCTGGCTCTGACCTAGTAGGCAAAGTAGAAGCCGGAATCCCTGAAGATGACCCAAGAAATGCCGCCGTCATTGCTGATTTTGTTGGTGATAATGTCGGAGATGTGTGTGGTATGGGGGCTGACCTTTTTGAGTCCTATGTTGAGGCAATCATTGCCTCTATGACTCTGGCTGCCCTGGCGGTTAGCATTGGTGTAGTCACCAACAACCAAACTGCCTGGTATCTGCCGATATTAATTTCCGCCGGAGGCATAATTGCTTCCATAATTGGCTGTTTCCTGGTAAGAGTTGGCCATAAGCCAGATATGAAAGCCCTACTGGGAGCGCTACGATGGGGCACACTCAGCGCTTCAGTGCTGACTGGTCTGTTTGCTTTCCTGGTTATATATTTCTTAGGTGCCAGCCTGGGAATCTTCTGGTCAGTATTGGCTGGGCTGATAGCTGGTGTACTCATTGGGGAAAGCACAAACTACTATACTTCTTACGCCTTCAAGCCAACCAGGGAAATCTCACAGGCCTCAACTATTGGTGGCGGGGCGACTATAATCCGTGGCTTGGCTAATGGCTTCACCAGCACCTGGCCGCCGGTTATTCTTATCGCCATAGCCACTATCATCGCTTTTAAATTTGCTGGCTTTTACGGCGTAGCTATAGCGGCTACCGGCATGCTCTCCACACTGGGTGTAACCTTAGCCACTGATGCCTATGGGCCAGTGGCTGACAATGCCGGTGGTATCAGCACTATGGCTGGACTACCACCCGAGGTACGGGAGAGGACTGATGCTTTAGACTCACTGGGTAACACCACAGCAGCTACCGGCAAGGGTTTTGCTATTGGCGCTGCTGTTCTGAACGCTTTAGGGCTAATCCTCTCCTATGCACTGGCAGCCGGGTTGGTAACCATCTCTGAAGGAAAAATAGTAGCCGAGCCAGAACTGGGCCTACTGAACGCACCGGTTATCGTGGGTGTCATTATAGGTGCTCTTATACCGACTTTCTTTGTCGCCATGACCATGAAATCGGTCGGCGTCACCACCGGACTTATTGTTGACGAAGTGCGGCGTCAGTGGCGTGAGATACCGGGTCTTAAAGAAGGCAGAGCAAAAGCTGACTACAGTCGGTGTGTAGATATCTGCACCAGAGCGGCACTTAGGGAGATGCTGGCGCCTTCAATCATGACCATAATTACCCCTATCATTGTAGGATTTTTACTGGGTAAATTTGCCCTTGGGGGCTTCCTTCTTGGCTCCCTATCAACAGGTTTTATTCTTGCCGTTACTCTGAATAATGCCGGGGGAGCCTGGGATAATGCCAAGAAATGGATTGAAGCCGGGCACTTTGGCGGAAAGGGTTCAGATGCCCATAAAGCAGCAGTAATAGGTGATACCACAGGTGACCCGATGAAGGATACCGCCGGACCATCGCTCAATATCATGCTCAAGCTAATGGCGGTAATCTCACTGCTCCTGGCACCAGTTCTGACGCAGTTTCCCGGCCTTCTCTAGAATAGTTAGCCAACAAGGAAAGGGTTACTCCTCCGCTCGGCTCCGATGGTAGTTTCGGGACCGTGGCCGGGGTATATTTTTATATCATCATTTAGAATTAAAAGACGCCTCTGGATACTGTCTATTAACTGGTTGTGACTGCCACCGGAACCGGGTAAATCAGAGCGTCCCACGCCGCAGTTAAACAGGGTATCGCCGCTAAACAATACCCCCTTCCCGAGGAGACAGATGCTACCTTTTGAATGTCCTGGTGTATGAATAACGGTGAACTTAAGTTCTCCAATAGGTATAATGTCGCCATCATTGAGTAACCTGTCCGGGGCAGGCGGCGAGCGATGACGAATACCCAGAAAGATGCTTAAAAACCTGTCTTTGAGCGCCTTGACATCATCAGTGTGAATGGCAACCTGGGCATCGGTCGCCTCTTTTACTTCCTTCAAGGCACCAATATGGTCAATGTGCCCGTGAGTTAGTGCTATAATCTTTATGTCAAGTCTTAGTTCATCAACTTCTTTAAGTATCCTCTTGGCTTCATCGCCGGGGTCAATTATCATCCCCTCCCCGTTAGAGCCGACAATATAACAATTGGCAGCAAAGGCTCCAACCTCCAGCTTTCTTATTATCATTTTTACCCCTATTTATCCATTAAGAATTACCTGGTTTTAAATCCAAACCAGCTTGTTATTCTACCACATCAGGACGAGTTAGCAACAAGGCAGTAGTTTAACGCTTTCTTACCCCCTTTGACATCCGGAGCCAAAGCTGATAACTTTATATATTTATGACGGTCATTATTATTGTAAGCCTGGTATTTCTGCTTGGTCTTGCCCTGGGAGCAGTTGCTATCTGGTATTTCCTGCGTCGCCGGCAGACGGTTGGAGTAAAAGAGCCAGCCAATAAAAAGACTGCCAAAGATTTAACCTTCCAATGGAAATGCATCCTGCTACCGGTGGCTATTCTGTTAATATCTATAATTTTAGCCCTTGTTTTTTATCCCCAGCTCACCGATGAAGTAGCCTATCGCTTCAATCCTGATGGCTCAGCTAAAAGCGAACTCAGCCGCGAAATATTTACCCTATTTATGCTGTTGCCACAGTTCCTCCTTACCCTTATGTCTGCAGCCGTCACCTGGGGAGTAACAAAACTGACCCCTTCGCTAGAACAGACAGAGGAACAGACAGAGAGAATTAAGCCGGAGAAGATTCTACTGCTTATGGGTAATATGATTGCCCTGCCTCAGATTGTACTCGCCTTTGTAATGCTTGATATTTTCAGCTACAATATCTATGAAATTCACCTTATACCCGTATGGCTCTTTGCCCTGATTGTTATGCTTACAGGCGGCATTATCCTGACCATATTCTTCATCAGAGGGATTAAGCCTTCAAATAACATGAGCCGATAATATTACCTGACTATAAGGAGTAACAATCTTGTCAGAAACAAAAAAAGTCAGTATGGAAAAGCTCGTTTCCCTCTGCCGCCGACGCGGTTTTATATTTCCCAGCAGTGAAATCTACGGAGGCCTGTCCAGCTGCTGGGACTATGGGCCTCTGGGGGTAGAGCTTAAAAACAATGTAAAGAAAGCCTGGTGGCAGGCTGTAGTCCAGAAGCGGGATGATATGGTCGGGCTGGATACCAGTATTTTTATGCACCATCAGGTCTGGGAAGCCAGCGGCCACCTAAAGGGCTTCTCCGACCCCCTAGTAGAGTGCAAAAGTTGCCACCTGAGGTGGCGCGCCGATGAGCTTAAGGGTAGCATCTGCCCCTCATGCGGTGGTGAGCTGACCGAACCGCGCCAGTTTAACCTGATGTTTAAGACCTTTATGGGGCCGGTAGAAGATGAAGCCAGCATAGTCTATCTGCGCCCTGAAACCGCCCAGGGTATCTTTGTTAACTTCCAGAATGTGGTCAACACCACCAGGAAGAGGTTGCCCTTCGGCATCGCCCAGATAGGCAAGTCCTTCCGCAACGAGATTACCACCGGCAACTTCATCTTCCGTAGCCGTGAGTTTGAGCAGATGGAGATAGAATATTTTGTCAAACCGGGGGCTGATAAGGAATGGTTTGACTACTGGCTCAAGGAGAGGCTCAACTGGTATCTAGGGCTGGGCATCAAGAAGGAAAACCTGCGACTGCGCCAGCATACCAAGGGCGAACTGGCACACTACGCCCGGGAATGCTATGACATTGACTACCAGTTCCCCATGGGCTGGTCTGAGCTGGAGGGCATCGCCAACCGTGGCGATTTTGACTTAGTGCAGCAGGCTAGCTTCAGCGGCAAGAGCCTGAGCTACCTTGATGAGGAAACCAAAGAGCACATCGTACCCTATATCATTGAGCCGTCAGCCGGCGTAGACCGCTCGGTGCTGGCTTTCCTGTGCGATGCCTATGATGAAGAACCGGATAAAGACGAGATAAGGGTGGTGCTTCACCTACACCCGGCTCTGGCTCCAATTAAAATAGCTGTATTGCCCTTGAGTAGAAGGGAGCCTCTAGTTAAAGTGGCTAAAGAGCTTTATGCCGACCTGCGCCAGTGCTGGATGGCTAGCTATGATGATGCCCAGAGCATCGGCCGCCGCTACCGGCGCCAGGATGAGATTGGCACCCCCTACTGTGTTACCATTGACTTCCAATCGCTGGAAGACAAACAGGTTACCATCCGCGAACGCGACAGCATGAAACAGATAAGAGTCCCTATTACCGAACTCAGCAAGACACTTACCGCCAAGCTCAGTGGCGAGCCCCTAGAAATTTTGCCTCCCGGTGGCAGCCACTGGCTGGGATTTTAGCGGTTGATGTGACTAAAGGCAAAATACGATAAAAATTTTGGGAAACAATTCGTATCTGGTTAGCTTTGATTTGTTTTTAGAGTTATGTTAACCAAAATGGACAGCAGAGAAAGAAATGGACAGCAAAATGACAGAAGGGGGAAATGGCTGAGAAAAAATATACACTTGAAGAAGTTAAAGAAGACATAAGGTCTTTCTTTACCGACGACTCACACAGACTTTACAAGTATGGTAGCCCTACTCCTGACTGTAATAAGGACTGCCCATTTCATAAGAGGAATTTACAAGTTCTCTTTGAGGATGATTATCCTGACGACATTACACTGAAAGCCGTGCAGGGTTTGATTCAAGAGGGTTTCTTGAAGTTGAAAAAAATGCCTATTGACAGTATAGAGGCGCACTTCGTATGCAGGTGTAACCTAAGATATGTTATACGGCTAATGAGGCATCGTGCCGAACTCATCCGACAATACAGCGACTATAGGATTTCCAAAGCCACAGGCGACTATGCAGAAATGCTATTTGGCTTCATGTTTAGATTGAATAGCTTTAAGATTGTGGCTCGCAATGTATCAGAGTATGACGGCACTAAGTGGATAAAGACGCAGAAATACGATTTGGATTTCATTATAGAAAGAGATGGTATTACTTATGGAGTAGAAATAAAAAATACTTTTGACTATATGCCACCAGACGAATTCCAAGCCAAGCTAGAAATCTGTAAACGTTTTGGTATAGTTCCATTATTCCCTTTGAGATGCCCGTCAGATGCTCAATTTGAGGCTATGAAAAAAGTTGGCGGTCGTGCCCTCATGTTCAAAACAAGAATATTCCCTCCGGGTCAAGAGCAATTAGTGCATGACATTTGGAATTTCATGAGGCTACCAGTATTTGTTTGGAAAGAAATACCTAGGGGAATAGAGAGGCGTTTTATTGACTTCCACAACCAACAAATTGCTGCCCGACAATGAGATGACCAGCCAATAAGTATTTAATAGGGGATGTAGGATTTGAAGCTAATAATCCTTTGTTTTTGTGAATTTCTTAGAAAATCACGTATCTTATTTGCTCAAGCGCCTTGAAAATTAGGGAGCCTAGCCTCTCTTTTTAATAGCATTCCCCCTTCCCTTTTATAAAGGGAAGGGGGACACAGGGGGATAGGATTTAATCAGTGAAAATTATCCACTTCGCCGACCTTCACCTGGGGGTGGAAAGCTACGGGCGGATTGACCCAGCCAGTGGACTCTCCTCCCGCTTTCTTGATTTCCTGTCCGCTTTTGACCAGCTGGTAGACTATGCCCTTAAAAACAGGGTTGACCTTGTTCTCTTCTGCGGTGATGCCTATAAAAGCCGCGACCCCAGCCAGACCCAGCAGAGGGAGTTTGCCAGACGAATCAAGCGCCTTTCGGAAAACGGCATCCCGGTCTTCCTGCTCACCGGCAACCACGACCTGCCCAACGCCATCGGACGTGCCACCACCATTGAGATCTTCAATACACTGGCAGTAGCCAATGTCTATGTCGCCAACCACCCCGATGTCCATAAAATCCCGACTCCCAGCGGTATCATTCAAATTGTAGCCATACCCTGGCTGAGACGCAGCGCCCTTTTAAGCAAGGAAGATTGCAAAAACCTCAACTTTAATGAGCTCAGCCAGAAGATGCAGCAGAAGTTGACCAATATCATCAAGACCGAGGCTAAAAAACTTGACCCCAAACTGCCTTCTATATTAGCCGCTCACGTCTGGGTCTCCAGCGCCAGGATAGGCTCCGAGGAGTCAATGACCATAGGGCAGGAACATGTATTGCTACCGAGTAGCATTACCCACCCAGCCTTTGACTATATCGCCCTGGGCCATATTCATAAGCACCAGGTTCTATCTGACGAACCCCCGTTAGTGTATGCCGGCAGCCTGGAGCGGCTGGATTTCAGTGATGAAACAGATGATAAGGGATTTTATTTAGTAGAGATTGGTTCAGATAAAAAAACTGATAAAAGGCTGGTGTCTCATAATTTTTACCCGATAAACGGGCGCCGTTTTATAACCATTAAGGTTAATATTGAACCGCAGGACTCAGAACCAACATCCACTGTACTAAAAGCCATTGCCCAAAATGAGATTGCCAATGCTATTGTCCGCCTCCAGATAAGTCTGCCCCAGGAAATTGAAGGGCGAATTATGGATGGTGATATCAAGAATGCTCTCAGAGAAGCTCATTACTATGCCATTGCCAAGGATATTAAACGAGAAAGCCGGCTCAGGCTGGGCAACCAGGCCGCCGAGGAGATAACGCCGGCTGAGGCCCTGAAAGCCTATCTGGAAGACAGAAAGTTCTCCCCTAGTTACTCAAAACTACTGCTGAAGTACGGCGAGGAGTTGATAAAAGAGCAGGCTTTTAGAGAATCGCTATAATATAATCAATGAGGAGGAAGGTGTGCACTACCCCGGGCAACAGCCCATCTTTGAGAACCGATATGATGCCGGCCGGCAACTAGCCACCAAACTTGGCGAATACAGGAAGCAACCGGTTATTGTACTGGCTATCCCCAACGGCGGTATACCGGTGGGGCTTCAGGTAGCCCTTGCCCTTGATGCTGACCTTGACCTGGTCATTTCCCGCAAAATACCGATACCGCTCCGGCCTGAAGGGGGCTTTGGTGCTGTTGCCGATGATGGCACTACAATACTTAACCAGGAAGTACTGAAGAGGATTGGGCTAACCGAGAAACAGATAAACTATCAGGTAAGCAGGGTAAGAAACGATATTCAACAGCGAAGCCTGCTCTACCGGGGCAGTAGACCCCTCTCCATAGTTAAGGATAAGATAGCCATAGTTGTTGATGATGGTCTGGCTTCAGGCTACACCATGATGGCGGCCGTAGAATCGGTGCGTTGTCGCCAGCCAAAGCATATTATCGCCGCCGTGCCGGCAGCCTCAGCCGCCGCCGTCAAGCAGGTGGAGAAGACCGCCGACCGTGTGGTAACAGTGGTCACCTCATACGCACCCAAGTTCTATATCTCCGATTTCTACCGCTACTGGCACGTCCTAAGCGACGAAGAGGGACTCAAGTGCTACAAGGACTGGCAGATGCGCCGCTACCAAGCCCAAATCAAACCACCGCAGGGGAAGTAATAGGCTGCTACCTAATCTATTAACCTAAACTCCCCCACATCAACCAAGCCCAAGTCTGTCAGCCTGATTTCTGGGATAACCGGCAGTGCTAAGAAGGAAAGGGTGGCAAATGGTGACGGTAATTTAGAACCCAATTCACTAACCAGAGTCTCTAGTTCCTCCAATCTGGCAACCACTGTCTCCAGTGGTTCATCCGAGAGCAGACCGCCGATAGGTAGTGCCAGACTCGCCAGAACCTTACTATCGGCAACCACTGCCAGCCCACCCTGTAGTTTCTCAATCTCTTTGATGCCGGTATAAATATCGTTATCATTTGTGCCGACGGCAATGATGTTATGCGAATCGTGAGCAATAGAAGAGACCAAGGCACCTTTTTTCAGCCCGAAGCCTTTGACCAGCCCCAAGCCAATGTTGCCTGTAGCCCGGTGCCTTTCCACGACCACCAGCTTCAGAATATCGCGGCTGATATCAGGCATAACCAACCCATCAACCACCCTGACCTTTTCCAGCCTCTTTCTGGTGATTATCTGCCCAGGGACGACCTCAATAACCAGTTTCGTTTCTCCTTTAGCTATCAGCCTCAAATCATCTATGGTAAAAGGCTTGATATTTACCGTCTTTATCGGCTTTTTACCTCTATGCCGCCCCAATTTAAACAACGTCTTTCCATTCCTAGCCACCAGGCGACCGCGATGGAAGACCATGTCCACCTTGAAATGGGATAAATCGCTAATAACAATCAGGTTGGCTATATAACCAGGGGCTATGGCGCCAAGCCTGTCTAGCCTAAAATACTCGGCGGGGTTGATGGTCGCCAGCTGTATAGCCCGCACCGGCTCCAGCCCAAGGTGAATTGCCTTGCGAACCACAGCATCCATATCACCATCACGAAGCAGGTCAGCACAGTTCCGGTCATCAACAACAAAAAGGCACCTTTTATAGGTCTTATCAGTAACCAGAGGCAGTATTGCCTCCAGATTCTTCTCTGAAGAGCCTTCCCTTATCATAATATGCATACCCTGCCTCAGTTTTTCCCTGGCTTCCTCCAGAAAGACCGACTCATGGTCGGAATAAATACCGGCGGAAATATAGGCACTAAGGTCTTTACCAGTAACTCCAGGGGCATGACCATCAATAATCCTGCCCTTAGCCAGGTCAATCTTATTGATGACATCACCGGTACCGCCTATCACCCCGGGGAAGTTCATCATCTCCCCTAGCCCGATAACACCCCGCCATCTGAGAACCCGTTTAAGTTCCTCAGCCTCAAGGCAGGCACCCGAGGTTTCAAGGTGGGTTGCCGGCACGCAGGATGGAGCCATCAGGAAAAGCTCAAGGGGCAGTCGCCGGGTGGAGCCGAGAATATATCTGATACCATCAAGACCACAAACATTGGCTAGTTCATGCAGGTCAGTAACCACCGCTAAAGTACCCCTGGGGACCACCGCCCGGGCATACTCGCCAATATCAAGCATAGAGCTTTCTATATGGGTATGCCCATTAATAAGGGCTGGAGCCAGATACCTGCTCTCTAAATCTATTACCTGCTTAGCCTGATGATAATCCCCGACCCCGGCGATTCTATCGCTATAGATAGCTACATTGCCTGCCTCCACCTCGCCGGTAAAGACATTCACTACCCTGGCATTAGCCAGAACCAAGTCAGCAGGAAGCTCCTCTTTAGCTACTGAGATTAAGCCAGCCAGCCTGGGTGGCATTACTGCTCCCCTTCAATAGAACATATATCCGGCAGGTTACGGAACTTCTCATCATAGTCCAGACCATACCCCACCAAGAACTTATCAGGAACGGTAAAACCCAGGTAGTCAATGGTAACCGGGAACCTGCTCCGTGACGGTTTGTTGGTTAAGGCACAGAGCTTGATTGAAGATGGCTCCTTCTGATGTAGATAATCCAGCAGGAAATTGGTCGTCAGCCCGGTATCAATAATGTCTTCAACAATCAGCACATGCCTGTTCTTAACCTCGGCACCAAAGCCCTGAACCACCCTTATCCTACCCGAGCTTTCTTTGCCCCGCCCATAGCTGGATAGCTTTACAAATTCTATCTCCAATGGCAAGTCAAGACGGCGAATCAGGTCAGCCAGAAAGACGAAGGAGCCTTTAAGAATAGAGATTAAAATAGGGTTCTTGCCCCAATAATCTTTACTAATTTCATCAGCCAGCCGATTAACGGCAATCTCTATCTCCTGGCGGCTGATAAGAACGCTTAGCTTAGATTGAAAACTCATAGCTGTACAAGATTATAGTATTAAAGTTTTATCTCGTCCACTAAATTGCCAGACGGGTTTTAATTAGAGCAAATGCGTGTTATAATTATTTCCTGTTTGGCATATTTAACCTTAGGGTTAAAGAGGCACAGAATATGAAATGCCTAAACTGTAGCCGGGAAATAAATAGAGCCCTCTTCCCTGAAGATTTAACCTATTGCCCCTACTGCGGGCAGGAGCTGGGTACAGCCAGTATAGGCGAAAGGCTGCAGTTCTGCCCCTACTGTGGCCAGAAACTGGTTACTCGGGCTAATTTCTGCCCTCATTGTGGTAAAAAGCTGCTACTTAGCGGAACTAAGTTTGATATTCACGATATTCAAAAAATAGGCAAGGACTTCATTGACAAAAAGGCGAAACCAATAGCCAAGGCAATAAGAAATAAATTCGGTCGGGAAAGAAATATAAAAAAACTCTATCAGCAGTGGGCAGAGTTCTCTGACCTTTCCCCTGAAGAAATCCCGTCAATAGACACCAAGAGGCAGGTATCGGCTAAAGAAAAGGCTGAAAGGCATCAGCAACCCGATGAAGCCGACACGGAAGACTAAATATATTCAAAGGCTTATCTATGGTCATTGAGGTAGAACACCTGGTTAAGAGTTATGGCGACATCAAAGCGGTTAACAATATCAGCTTTCAGGTTAAAGCCGGCGAAACCTTTGGCATGCTGGGGCCTAACGGTGCCGGCAAGACGACCATTGTTGAGATAATAGAAGGGCTGCGCACAGCGGATTCTGGTCGGGTCTCCGTTCTGGGGCTGGATATAGCCAGGGTGCCGGCTAGAGTAAAGCAGAGAATTGGCATACAACTTCAAGCCCCTTCCCTGCTACCACTGGTCACATCCCAAGAAATACTGGAGCTATTTGCCGGCTTCTATGAGCACTCTTTACCGATAGATGATGTTCTGGATTTACTAGCCTTAAAAGACAGCCGCAAGGTGCTGGTTAAAAACCTGTCCGGTGGTCAACAACAGCGGCTATCGGTCGCCATGGCACTGATTAACGACCCGGATATAGCCTTTCTGGATGAGCCTACAACCGGGCTGGACCCCCAGGCAAGAAGGGGCTTGTGGTCAGTCATAGAGGACATGCGTAGCAAAGGTAAAACCATTTTACTTACCACCCACTATATGGAGGAGGCAGAACGCCTCTGTGACCGCGTGGCCATAATTGACTACGGGCAGATCATCGCTATGGATTCCCCCAGAGAGCTAATAAATAAATATTTCAAGGAAAGTGCCATCCAGTTTGAATTGGAACCAGCGCCACCCGAGTTAGTTTTACAATCCTTCCCCGGAGCCACCCAGATTATGGTCAGCAATAGCGAGGTTATTATCTACTCAGAGAACATACCGGCGACAATGTCATCCATATTAAAGTACGCTGAGAAGACAAACCAGACCGAGCAGCTTAAAAACCTGTATGTACGTGAAGCCACCCTGGAGGATGTATTTCTTAAACTTACCGGAAGAAAGATACGGGAATGAGAGCCTTTTCTAAACTACTTATCGCTGATTTGAAGCAGTTTTTTAGAGATAGAACGGCTTTATTCTTTACCTTTGCCTTTCCCATACTCTTTATATTCATCTTCGGCTGGGTCTTCAGTGGGGGAAGTAATATAAATTACAAAATCGGGCTGGTTAATAACGACGACTCACCTATAGGGGAGCAAATTTCTCAAATTCTGTACCAGATTCCTATCTTTGAATTAAGCGAAGGTGAGCTGGAAAGCCAGCTGGAGGAACTGAAAAGCGGTGACCTTAAAGCCATTATCTCCATTCCGACTGATATATCATCCAGCATTAATAGCGGTCAGCCGGCTGAAATAAAGCTCTTTTATGACCCCGCCCAAACCACCTCGGCTCAAATAATACTGCCGGTATTGAGGCAGGCAGTTGACGAAATAAACCGTCAGTTAACCCAGCAACCCCTCCTGCTCCAATTATCGGAGGAATCAATTCAGGCTCATGACCTGCGGGATATTGACTATCTGGTGCCGGGTATCCTGGCTATGTCGGTGTTTTATCTCGGCCTGTTTGGCTCAATAGTCTTGGTGGAACGACGGGAGAAAAAGATCCTAAAACGCTTCGGTGCGACACCACTACGCCGCTCAATAATGGTATTCAGCCAGGTTATCTATCGTATGATACTGGCTCTTATACAGACGCTGATTATCATCGCCATTGCCTACCTTGTTTTTAATGTCCAGATGGTGGGCAACTGGTTTATTTTGCTTGGGCTGGTACTATTAGGCACCCTTGCCTTTATCAGCCTCGGCTACTTTGCTGTGGCGCGGGCTAGAACAACAGAGGGTGCCATGCCCATCATTCAACTAATCCAGTTCCCTATGCTGTTCTTATCTGGCATATTCTTTCCTATTGATTTTATGCCCGACTTTATGCGTCCTATAATAGCCATCATCCCCCTCACCTATCTGGGGGACGCCTTCCGCCAGGTTATGGTTGAGGCGACACCGCTACACCCCTTAGGTATTGATATAGCCGTTCTTAGCGCCTGGCTAGTTGCCTGCATGATACTGGCTATCAAGCTATTCCGCTGGGAGTAAGGCTGTTGGCTATATCCTTTTCCCTTTTCCTATTTACTAAAGAGCCGGGTGGCAAGAGATATATCACAGCCATAGCCACCATCAGGAAGTTACGGATAGCCAGCATAGCTATAAGATAGTTTTCCCCAAGTTCAGAGCCCAGAGTGGCATACTCAAACTCCATATAGTGGTAAGGGTAGATATACTGGCTAAGCCCACCAACAACCAGGAAGAGCCCCCACACGATATAACGCCACCTGACCCTGACCAAGGGGAGCAAGGGGCAGAGCCAGATAAGAAACTGCGGCGAGAAGACCTTACTGGTAAGCAACATTATAAATACTGCCACCAGAGAATAGCGGAGCACCAGTTCCGCCGCCCCATTACTGGGCATTACTACCCTATTTGTGGTCTCCGACCTTCCCCACAGCCGGGTAGCATAGAAGGCATAAGTAATCAGGAGAAAGATAACGGTAACATAGAATGACGACTGAGCCAGACTATCAGCCAAAGGTGAGATGATGTTCCAGGAGCCGTAGGTCAAGTCCGCAGCCATCGGGGCATTCCCCAGCATCTGCCCTACTAGAAGCACCGAACCGTAGCTGCTCTCGGAGTGAAGCCCACGATTCATGTGATAGCCCAGAAAGCTTTCATTGTTATCAAGATTACAGTATCCATCCCAGCTAATGATAGCCCAGGGTAGGTTAAGAGCCAGCACGATAGCGCCAAAAATGGCAACTCCGTATATGAGTTTCTTATACTCTCGGTGACGTAGCAGATATAAAGCAAAGAGTGGTGCTATGATTATAGGATATAGCTTTGCCGTAAAACCCAGCGCCAGCACCGCCCAGGCGGTCTTATTTTTACCACTGATAAAGGCATACAGTGCTACCAGCACCAGTGTAGCCGGCAATAGGTCAAAGCGCCCAGTCACTATGAGACCCATAGCCAGCAGGCACAAAGTATAAAAGCTCAGGACATACCATATGCGCATCTTAAAGCGGAAAGCAAGCTTCCACAGGATAAAAAGTACCACCAGGTCCAGAAGTAGCATCTCCAAAGCAAACAAGAAACCATATGCCGTCTGGGCGGTGGAAAACAAACCCGGTAGCAAAAAGCTTAAAAGAGCCAGGGGCGGATATTCACAGGTGAAATCGTTGTAAGGCACCTGACCGTTGAGTATCTTGGTAGCTATATCCCCTTCTAGCCCGCCAAAGCCGACAAGCCCATATCTACCATCCAAGTTAGCAAAAACAGCCAGGAAAAGTATAGCGTGAAGAATAGCAAAAAAGGGTAGCGGGTGTTCCCTCACCTTTTGTATAGCCCATTTCGCTCTATCAAAAAACATAACTCTAACTCAAAATGACGATAACAAGTTATAAGATAAACATAGCATCACCAATACTGATTATTCCACAGGAATATAAAAAAACGCAGGCTTACCTTGAGGTTTATCTTTCTTACCACGGTTGATTAGACCAACGCTATTAGACATCATCCAATTGATGACTTGTAATCAGGGTGTCAAGACACCAGGTCTACCGACACCCTAATTTTAATATTTTCACAAGAATATATCAATATTCAAACTCGAAGATTTCTAAAAACCTTTCTCTGTTGTTTATCCCCTTCTTCCTGAGCGATCGCCTCCAACATTTATTGATTGACTTCATTGGACTTTTTGGGCTTCATTTTCTAATCTTTTAATATCGGTCTCCGCAAAAAGCCTCCACCCTCGCCTATCTCTAAGGGATGAATCCTTGATGATGCTGCTCCTAAACCATCTTAGTAAGGTAGACCTACTTATACCTACCTTATTACAAACTTCTGTGGTTCTATAATAAGTTTCGCCGTTTATTATTATTGGCATGAGTTTATCCTCTATAATCGTATAGTTATTACAACAGGCGTCTTATACATGATTTTCACTGCACTTTAACTATATTGCCTTCCCTCTGGCCTCGACATTCTTTACCAATATATTGTGGGAATCCATCTGGGTGGTATGGGCAGACCATCACTGTAGTACAACCAGTAGTACTCATCGGCGAATTTAACGAGGGACTTCTCATATCCACACATCGAGTATCCCAGTTTATCTGATAGAAATTGATTTGGTGTCCTTTCAAACAACTGGTTGTGAAAGTCATCAGTAGCCTCTTGAATATCCCACTGCATCCTTCGAAGCCACGG
Source organism: uncultured Dehalococcoidales bacterium (assembly GCA_964354125.1). GTDB lineage: Bacteria > Chloroflexota > Dehalococcoidia > Dehalococcoidales > CAYGXW01. The sequence continues at coordinate 18,640 of CAYGXW010000007.1, read as the reverse complement.
TGTCGCATCAGTTTGACATTGAATGCCAAAATGCTGTGCTATGTCTAGGTTAATCGGTGGAAGCAGTCTATCATTCAATAGATGGGCTATTTTTGAAACACCTGTAACCCAAAGACCATCAACATGAAGCTCGGAGTAAATGCGGTTTATTCCTTTAACCACTCTTTGATCATCAAGGTTGCATTCAACGAGTGAAAAATCTCGTAGCATAGATATTTCGTCTCTCAGGTTTATTATTTTAGCCAACACATTCTCAGCAAGCTTATGCCCGATCAGTAGGTCATAATTCTGTATATCAATAAATCCAAGAATGGCTTTTTCTTCAAATTCTTTTAGCGTGATTTCCTCAGGTGTGCATCTGAGTCGCTCAAGAAATTTACGGTCACTCATAATCGCAGAGTATCTCTTGTCCCCAGCCAACCTATAATAGAAGCAGAGGCCTGCCCAAGCTAACTCACTAAATGTCATGAGGAATTTCCTCCATCTTCTATGATACAATCAGCCAAGCTGTGTAGAACCTTGAAATTATCTAGTATATGATTATTGCCTTCTTATTCTTCTGCTTCTGTTTTTTGTTTTTCCTGATTATAGCCCTCAACTAACCTGCAGTGGATGATTTGTATAGGAAGGGTCGCTAACTTTGTTCTAGATAATTTTGGGTATCATCTGCCATAACATCCCCATTCGCGGCAATATCCACCTAAAATCCTTCATCCCGAAGGACTCTGAGGCAAAATCTATCTACGCTGGCTCATCCTCGACTACTAAAGTTCTCTTACCATTAACCATTGGACTCTCTAATGGCCTCTTCGTGGAGATATATGCACCACTATAGCCAGGATGCTCTCACTTAATCGTCTTAGATTTTTCCTGGCAAGAGGGATGCCATGGTTCCTAGGCTCTGGTGCCCCCCTTTAACTACCATTTTAGGACCCCCAGGCGTCAGGACCAGCTGAAACCACTGACGGTGCAACAAGGGTAATAACAACAGCCGCCAAGATGATGGCAACATGCAATGCTTTCAGCAGAGTTCTGTGCTGTATCGTGAAATGGAATAACCGATTCATGTTTAACACCTCCTTTCTTCGAAATCAAAAAGAACCTAATATAAAATCAATAATAGGAGATGCTTTATTACCAATCTCTTACCAGAATAGATAGCGGGAAAAAATAAGGGGCTTGCTATTAAGGCAAGCCCCTTATAATAGTCAGCCGAACCACAGTCGAGTTTAAGTTGTCTTCTTGGCTGTCAATAGGCGATTGTGCAGGGCACGCATCCGGACTGAGGGAGGGCAATCCATTTCACGGGCTACGGTTTCAATATACCTTCTATATACTAGCGAAGCCGAAACCTCGTTATTCATGGCAAGATGCTGTTCCATTAGCTGGCAGTAGACTTCATCGTGATATGGATCAATAGAAACAAAATCTTCCAGAAGTGTAACGGCTTTGGCGTGTTGACAGCGCTCACTGTATAATCTGGCTAGCAAAGATATGGCCTTTAGGTATTTATCTTCAAGCAACCTTCTTTTTATCTCCGCCCAATCACTATAGACCTCGTTCAGGAAAGGACCTCGATAGAGTTTTCTAGCCTGTTCTAGGTTTGGGAGAAAATCCAGGTCTAAACTAGAGCTATTCTCAGTTTGATTTAAGAGATGTTCAAACTCATTGACATCAAACCAGATATCCAGGCTTGGGTTAATTCTATACCTTCCTCGCTCCAATATAAGTATTCTGGGATGGAGAGCCCGGCGGACACGGTACAGATTAATATGAAAGTTGCTTGTAGCCCTAGCCGGAGGCAGATCAGGCCATACAGAAGTTGTTATTACCTCCCTTGTCTGTCCAGTATCAGAGCAAAGAAGATAGAAAAAGATTTCCTTAGCCCGATGGCTTCTCCACTGTACCTCGGTAACAGGATGAGAATTCATTATCACCTCGGTTTCCCCGAAGGCACGCACCTCAAAGTCAGGTTTCTTCCCCCCAGTGGCATCTTTTCCATTAAAGTTAACCCCTTCCAGTGGTTGCGAAGAGCGGCGCTTATTGATTTTCTCCACAGCGCTGGCAAAGTGGCTAGTACCCACCCCTTTGGAGATGGCGTATTCCATCAACATTACAGCGTTTCTGCCTTCAACAGCCAGAAACTCGTCATATCCCAGGTCATCGGCTAAGTCAGAAACCTTCTTCAAATAATCTACAGCTACATCATATTGCTTAGTCAGGAAGAAGGCTTGGGCTAAATGAAAGGATGCCTTAGCCAGAGCATCCTTATCTGACATAGCCTTTAGACGAGTGCACACATCACGCAGGGTCTTAATTGCATTATCATATCGTCCACGTTCGTAATCAATAACGCCAAGCTGTGTAGTGAACAATGTAACCTCATAGGACATCCCCTGCTCCTTAGCCTGAGCAATAGCTTCCTCGATGAGTACTTCAGCCCTATCCTGGTCGCTAAGTAACCGATAGGTTTCACCCAGCCCCGCCTTGGCTGAGATGACGTAGTATGATTCCATAACATCTCTGGCAAGTTCTAATCCCTTGCTGTATGAGCCAAGAGCCTCCTGGTATGCCCCAAGGTCACGCAACATCTCACCTATATTGATGAGAATGCAAGCCTCTATGTGACGATAACCAGACTCCTGGGCTTTTGATAGCCCTAGCCTGAGTGTCTGCAATGCCAGGTCATATTGGCCCCCTCGCTGATAAATGAAAGAAATATTGTTTAGTGTTATAGCCAAAGCTCCGTAGTTCTTTACCTTTGACCAGTACTCCCTGGCATACTCGAAATGTGTGTTTGCCTGTACCAAATCGCCGAGACGTTTATACACAATACCCAGTGAGTTGTGTATATCAGCCATTTGGGCTAAATCAAAGACTGAAGAAAAATATCTCAGGGCGCGTTTCAAGTATTTAAGCGACGACCTGAATTGCCCCTGTTCACCATGAGTATTACCAAGACGTTTATAGGCGTCGCCCAGTATGTCGGCAGGATTATTGTGCTGCTCCAGAAGATGAATGGCGTCTTTAATATCAGTTCTAGCCTTGACGAAGTGCCCAGTAAGGCGGAAAGCATTGTTGCGCCAAATTAAGGCTTTGGCTCTGAGGATAAAATCACTATCTTCAGTTGTTCGCGACAATAAATCTGTCAGGAGACGTGCCGACTCGTTGGCTTCACCGAGATAGATCAAGTTCTGAGCTTGGAGTAAAATCAGGTCGTTGTCAGATGAACGCAAGGATTCAGGAAGAGCTTCAATCCACCTTGAAACTGTAGCCCATTTTCCTGCCTTCTGAAGCTCAGGCCCAACAGACTTAATAATTCGCAGAGCGTCACTATACCCACGAGCCTTAAAAAAGTGTGTAACAGCTTCGTGCCAACGTCTTTCCCCTTCAAAAAGTAAGCCGGCTTTAGTATGCAGTAAGATGTACTCTTCCGTGCTTTCCTCCAGAAACTTACGTTGTAAGAACTCCCGAAAGAGCTGGTGATAGCGATACAAAGCCTTCTCATAGTCTATACACTGGATAAAAAGGTTTTTTCTTTCGATATCATGCAGAAGCTGTCGTGAGTGATATAAATCCAGCAGGCGGTCACAGAAATCTGGCTCAATTTCATCCAAGGTACTGGACGAAAGCAAGAAGGACTGAATCTCAGGTGTCTGTTTGTCATAAACCTCGGAAGCCAGATAGTGAAAGACATCCTCGTGAGACACAGCCATTGTTTCCTTCTGTGGTTTCCCGGCACGCAGGCTGTATGCACTGAGAAGGATACCAACTATCCAGCCTTCTGTTTTGGCAACTAGTGCATTAGCTTCATCATCAGTCAAGCTAAGGCTGAAGTTTGTGGCTAATAAATCCCTAACCTCAAAGGCTGTAAAGGCAAGCTGTTTTAAACTCAGATTCATAGCCAGCTTCTGCAAATGTAGTTTGGACAGTGCTGGCAGTTCCATAGGTGTACGGCTTGAGATTATGATGTGACAGTTGTCTGGAGACCGCTCTAGCAGGAGATTAAGAAATATCCCAGCTTGCTCACTGCACTCAATAGCATGGTAGTCCTCCAATATCAGGACAAAGTAGTCTGGAATAGAAGCGTACATCTCACCAGTCAGCACGCCAACTATCTGTGGAGCTTCCTTGGTTAGGTCCTTGGAGGCATCTAGGCGCGATTGTGTTAATTGTCCAAATCCAGCAAAATGGAATTGAATGGATGATAGAATCCCTTCCATAAGCAACCTGGGGTCTTGGTCTGAGCTGTCCAAAGAATACCAACATACCGGTATCTCAATTTCACTAGCAAAATCAACAAGAAGGGTGGTTTTACCATAACCGGCAGGCGCAGTCAATGTCTGCGAGCGTATCCCAATGTTGCTATGTAGTACATCCAATAACCTGCGTCGAGGGATAGCATCGCCACTCCTCTTGGGCATAAGGTACTTGGTGGCGAACTCAATATCGGGAATAACCATGTCAATTATAATTATAGTTATTTAGAGTGATTTAAACAAGCTAGGAATGTGATACCTTTGAAATCAAATTGACGGTCTATTATGCCCTGCCAGGTAAAAGACAGCGGTCTTTGGATATAGGTATAGCCTGAATAGCAATTGACTTTAAGATTTTCCACCCCACCCCTCCTGATTTTTATTTGGTTTTCGTAACCTTCCCCGGTATCCCCTTGGCGGAATAGATAATCCGACCCATGCAGTACCATTTCCTACTGAGTTGAATATCAAATCAGTTCAGAGGTGAAGTCCGCACAAGGCTCCCAGTCTATTACCGGCTCGGAGTAGATTTTCATCTTTTTAACTAGTAGAATACCGCAGTGTCTGTTTGGATGGAAAGTCGGCCTGAACTGTGGGTATACGAGTATATCTGATCAAGTGTGGATATGCGTGCTAAGCGCCCTTTTAAATGCATAGCTTCATCACTATTTAACAGGATTGAGAGTACCGGACTTGTAATCAGGGTGTCACAGGTTCGAGACCTGCACGGCTCACCAAAGCTAGTAAGCCTTTCCTGCCGAGGATCTTTATGAAGAATCAGGGTGTCAAGACACTAGGTCTACCGACACCCTGATTTTATCATTTCAACCAAAAAGGATCAATGAAATGAGATTCTAAATACATTCCGTTCACTTTCAGCACTCATTATATAGCGAAGTTGTGTTTTTGTAAGCGGGGAACTAGTGAGGATAGGCGATATAAAGATACAATAGTCAAACTTATGTCTGAATATGCTTAGGTTTAGTACCCCATCTATCTAGTCCACCGAGGTAAAACGGTATATCCCTTAGTGACTCTATGCGTTCTCTTTCCTCCTCAGTTGTCTCTCGAACAACTAACTGCGACATCGCAAATGTGAATTCCGTGAACTTTTCATAAGCCTTGTCCGTAAATTTTCGATCGCCATTCCTAAGGCTATTCATCCAAGTAATTACCCAGTGTATAAATACCAAGGGGATTGATAGATCATCAATGCCTTCCCATCCCGTTACAAGTCCCCTCTTGTGAAAATCTGATTCCATTAGCCTGTCACATTGACCTCTACAAGCCCAAAATACATCAACTGTTTCTACTTGGTGACCTTTGGTCACCTTATCTACAAAACCGAATATTCCATCTCTCTCTGCCAGCAAATCCTTACCGCATACATTACACCTAACCTTAAGAACTGAATCAATTACTTCCCTTGGAGTAATATGTTCTCGAATGTACTTCGCATAACTCTTAGGGAAGAATCTCTTAAATACCTGTTTAAGCGCAGAATTCCCAAGTAGTGCTCTTTCTATGCGTTCACAATCATAGACATCCACTCCGAATTCTTCCTTTACTCGTTTTAAAGATCTTGAAAGCTCAGAGCTTGCTAGAGTGGAATAGAATGCTATGAAGCCATCAGCCTTGAACTTCCTCAATCTGCCAATAACATCTACCTCTTCGTTGTTAGGTACAGATTGCCCTGAATGCGCGTAATGCTTGCAACTGACAAGCCATCTCTGTTGTCCCATACCTAACGTACCAATTCTCCTTTCAACAAGTATCAAGTCTCTTCCTGAATCAGGTCCTCGGTCAGGGCCTTCTTCAGCCTTCACTCCTATAGCATCGAAGAACTCTCTAGCAAACAATGCCCATGTATCCTGACCCTCCACACCACCCTTAGACGATGGGATTTCTCGAAAATCTACTATAGCCATACTTTTACCTCCCGCTCTTCAATATTACGATGTGTCAAATCTATAGTACCTGTTTGTTTTTTGTAATACAACATCTAAGTCAATTATGTTTCTGCACTTTTTACTATAGAATCATGGAGTAGCATTGCTAAAACAAAAAGCACAGATCTCTCAGCCTATGCCCTTGAATTTCATTTGGTAACCGATATTGGATTCGAACCAACGACCTTCGGGTTATAGATTCGATAAGCATAACACCCTGACTTAGGTTCATGGTGTCTTGATACGCCAGATATGGTGGCTGTGTGTGCCTCTTAATCGTAAACCTGTTTATGGGGAAACACCTCATGTGACTTTGAAACTATATTCCCAAGTGCTCTGACACATAGCTTGAGTCTGAGCTGGAATACTGTAGTTCCTGCCCTGGACTTCGGTGCTTAACTGATTACTCTTTCTTCTCCTGAACATTCTTACCCGGTTTTATCACCGCAATTGACTTTTCCGTCTCGAGCTCTTTTTTAAGTGTTTCAGCCAGGTGTGTCTTTATAGAAATAGTGTGGAACTCTGCGCACTCCGGGCACTGCTTGGGTATATCCGCAGGTACACCACCAGTCAGAACACTGGGCTGCCCTCTCTTTACCATCACAAACTCGGCCCTACAATTCTTGCAAGTTAGCAGGTCAAGTTCTCCGCCAGCCAATTTGCCGATGATAGAATTCTTCAGGACACTGGGGTCGTACTTGACTGTCTTGACCTGGTTGACTAAGTTATCCACTGGTTTCAGAAACTCCTTAACCTCAGCCTCGGTCCTGGCGCCCACAAGCCCCAGGAAAACCTGAAACAGATCATAATTTTGTCCGGCTAAGGCTATCTTTGAATCCATCTCCTTGACTGTCTCTTTCTTATCTTTGATCTCCTTATCCAGTGCTTCAGATACCTCGAGTTTCTTATCCATTTCGGCAACCTTTTGTTCCTTCATGCTGACTTCCTGAGTCAGAGCCACATTTTGGTTATCGAGCCCGGCACTATCCTGTTCCAACTTGGCTAGATGCTTTTCCAGGCCGTTCCTTTGAGCCTGCAAGGTGTCGTTGGTATCATTGAGGATTTTCTTCATCACCTTAAGGTGCTCGACCTCTGCCTCCAGTTTGCCCTTCTTCGTGTCCAGCTTGTCTACCGCTTCCGTTAGCTGTTCTTTTGCTTTTTCGAGCTCCACTACCTGAGGCTTGAGGGATGCCATATCGCCTTTGGCTGCCCCGATAGTCTGTTCCAATGAGCTGTACTCCACCAGCTTACCGGTTAACCCTTCAGTATCGAACTCCCCGGCCTTGGTCAGGGCCTCAGCCAGAATCTTAAACTTTGGCCAATTGATACCATATCCTTCCAGGTTCTGGCGCTCCTCTAAATAGGTTTCAAGCTTGTCGTCGGTAAGACTGATTTCTTTAAGTATCCCCAACACCGGCTGGAGTTTGGCTATCCTGTCCAATGTTAGTTCAGTTTCGGCCATCTTTTCTCCGACAGCAGCGTCCATTTCTGCTACCTTTTGCTTTGTCTTCTTCTCGACCTCCACCATCTCGGCTTCTTTCTTCTTCCTGGTGAGGTCCAATTCTTGAAGAGTCTTCTCCCGGCTTTCCTGCTTTTCTTTTAGGGCTGAAATCACCTTCTGCTGATCGGTAATCTCCGAACCTAGTTGCTCATATTCACCTATGATTTCGGTATAGTTCTTACCGGTGGACTCCTCCAGCTTGATGAGGTTCTTTACCGCCTTCACAAAGTCGGCATCTTTGAGCCTTAAGACCGCCTTGACAAGCACTTTGTGCTCCTCCGGGGGCACTCCCATGCTATTAAAGAGCTTCAGAATTTTCAGGCCGGACCTGGCTTCTTCCGCAGTCACCTTGCTCTTCTGCAGTTCGACTGACAGACTTCTTAGAGAAGATACTTCCTCCATGATTCCGTACTCCTTTGCCGCCGCCATGATTCCTATAGCGGCAGCCCTTTTTTCAAATTTCGCAGCACAGCGGGAGACGGTAGCCTGATTGATGCCGCACTTCTTGGCAATCTTGGGCTGCGGTGTCCCGCTGAAGTAGTTGTGTAGAACTTTGGTTACCTTGACCTGGGAAATCCTGACCGTCATCTTACTTGGCTCCCATGGAAGTCTACCATGCTAGCGAGCAGAAAATCAATGGTTTTATTATTGAATGTATGCAGTGTATGCCGTATATACTTGCATAGGGGAGTTTTGTATATGGTTTTTGTTTAATACGTCTTATACAGAATCAACCCGTGTTTGATACTATGTGCAATTTAAACTTTTTACTCTATTTCTTGTTCAGTGATAGTGTTATACCAGTTGATTCCCGCTGTCTCCATTGAGGTCCGGGTCATTAGTTGCCGGTATATGATTCCCGGTAAGGGAGCGGGCTGACGGGTTACCTTTAAATAGATAGATAATCCTTGATAATTTTCTCTGGTTGTCAAACCACCGGCTCGACAGAGAAAAAAGACTGTGTGCCTGCTGCAGTCATTATTGGCTTACCGTGGCTGCTTCTCGTAAGAGACTTTGGCTATAGTCTATTGCGCTCTCCTACGTAGATTGGCTACAAGGTAGCCCAGTTAGATTTGCCCGCTCGAATCAGTTGATTTTTAACAGACTTGATCCTGCTTGAAAACAATCTAGTGTTTCATTAAGTAACATTCCGATGAAATGTTCAATCCCGTAGTTTTCACGCTTCCTGATAACCCCATTGACAACGACTTTTTTAGGGAATAGACTCAACATAGTAAATACATAATTGAATACTACCCGGGTGGGTGGATGAGGCGATGATAATAAGGGCACTGGTTTCGCTTAATGAAAGTGTAGCTAATGTCCTTTTATTATGAATTAGAATTTGTAATAGTCGATATGTAAGAATAGAACAATGAACAAGTGGATCAGCATTCCAGTTATCGGCATCTTGGTAATAGGGCTCGTAGCTAGTTTGCTACTGTATTTTCAGAAATCCAGTAACCTAAAAGACGCTGAGTCTGAAATAGCTACCCTGGAAGGCAATGTTTCAACTTTGCAAGCAGACCTGGCGCTAGCAGAAGCAGAAGTATCGAGCTTAGAGTCAGAATTAGTTGATAAGGAAGCTGAGATATCAAGCTTAGAAGCAGATCTGGCTGATAAGGAAGCTGAAGTCGCAAGCTTAGAAACAAAATTAGTGACGGCGGAAGCTGATATATCTACCCTGGAAGCAGCAGAAGCTGAGGCTTCAATCTTGGAAACTGAACTGGCCGATGCAGAAGCTGAGGTCTCAAGCCTGCAGGGAGACTTGTCGGCAGCAGAAGCTGATATCTCTTCTCTGGAAGCAGACCTGGAAGTAGCGGAAGCTAGAATATTGGAACTGGAAGCAGAGTTGATATCAGCAACACTTACTGATCCGAATCTTGAAGCTGTCATCCGTGAAGTAATAAACAAGCCCCAAGGTCCAATTTATATGTCTGACCTTGAAGCCCTCACTGTGCTCGAAGCCCGAGAGAGGGGTATCTCGAACCTCACTGGCCTGGAATATTGTGTAAACTTAGATACACTTATTCTTTGGGGTAACAACATCAGCGACATCTCAGCCTTAGCCGGTCTTACCAACCTGGGGATTCTTTTCCTTCAATTCAACAACATCAGCGACATCTCAGCCTTAGCCAGTCTTATCAACCTTGAGTACCTTTACCTTGGGGACAACAACATCAGCGACATCTCACCACTAGCCGGTCTTACCAACTTGCAGTCGCTTGGCCTTGATCTCAACAACATCAGCGATATATTAGCCTTAGCCGGTCTTACTAACCTAGAGGTGCTTTCCCTTGCTATCAACAACATCAGCGACATCTCGCCCTTAGCCGGTCTCACCAACCTGCTTAACCTTGGGCTTTCTGGCAACAACATCAGCGACATCTCACCACTGGTGGAGAACAGCGGGCTTTCGGCTGGGGATACTGTGGATTTGACTAATAATCCCTTGAGCACCACATCTATAAATGTCTATATCCCTCAACTTATAGCAAGAGGGGTCACTGTAGAATATTAAAGTCAGATGTGCCACTATCGCCTCGCTGGCAATTTCTTGGTAGAGTGTGTTACACATTATGACGTTTCGTGCAGCCTTAGTAGACTATAGATATAGTCTACTAAGGTAGTTCTAATGCATATAATTCACTGTAGCCCCACATCAGTTGGCCAATCCTGGATATTAAACAAATAGATTAAAGGTTGGATAACCTAAATGAGGTTTTATTCCGTTTCAATCCATACGCTTAGGTAGTGACAACATCCCTGTGGCTATCAGTATTTTTGACAACCACTGTATTAAGTTGTAATATCTAGTAGAAGTCATTAAACCAGATATTATCCTGTTTAAAGCTTAACATTCTTATAAAAGTCTACTAGCCTGTCCGTAGGCCACTCGTGATGAAAGTTGAAGACAAAACCAAAGAACAGCTGGTTAAAGAACTTAAAGCCCTGCGCCAGCGTGTAGCCGAATTGGAGAAGTCTGAGGTCAAGCACAAGCAGGAACAGAAAAGACTTAAAGAATCTAATATCCAACTAAGTAGTATATTTTCATCTCTTGCTGATTTGGTCTTTGTATTTGATAAAGAAACCAGATTTACCTCCTTCTATGTTCCTGGTGAGAAATTATATGTGACCCCAGAGAAATTCATAAGGAAAAAACATTCGGAAGTGATGCCCTCTTACGTCAACGAGTTATTTACCAAAGCATTCGATGAGAATAAGCAAGGAAAAGTAGCTGAGTATGAATATTGGCTTGATGTTGATGGTGAGACTAAGTGGTATTCTGCAAAACTCTCGCCGCTATTACTGGATGGTGACTTCTTGGGTTCAGTAGCAGTAATAAAGAACGTCACCGAGCATAAAAAAACAGAGGAAGCACTTAAAGAGAGTGAAGAACGGCTACTTTATATTAGTAACTTTATACCCGACGTTATAATCGTCTTAGACGAGGATGGTAGATATATTGATATTATTACAGGGAAGGAAGACCTACTTTATAAGGAGAAGGACAAGATTATAGGACTTCTCTTACATGACGTTCTACCTAAGAATGTTGCTGATGCCGGATTAAAGGCTATACAGCAGTCGATCAAAGCCCATAAAACTCAGACTATAGAATACCAATTAACTGTACTTGCTGGAAAAAAATGGTTTGAAGGAAGAATATCATCTGTGCCATCTACTATATGGAAAAAGAAACTTGTAGTCATGGTGGCGCGAGATATTACCGAACATAAGCAGATGGAAGGCCAGCTAAGAAAAACTACTACTGAATACTTAGCTGCCATCAATATGACTGGCGACATAATAATAAGGCTGGATAGAGATGGCAGGAGAACACTGGTTAACGATAGAGCCTGCCAATTCTTTGGCTTGTCTAGAGAAGAGTTGCTGAATGGTAAATTTGGTGACCATATATACCCTGATGATGTTGCCTCTTCTTTCCAGGTAGTTGATGATATGATAAGGACAGGGAAGCCTGTGCATGGTTTTGTTAACTGTCAATTAACGCCTCAAGGGATAAGAATTGTAGAATGGAACATTTATCCCTTCTATGATGAGGATAGCCGGTACTATGGATGGCAGGCTACCGGGCGAGACATCACTGAAAAAAAACAGTTTGAAGAGGAACTTAAACAACACCGCGATCATCTTGAAGAGCTAGTAGAAAAGCGCACCGCTGAACTAGCAAAGACTAATAAACAACTGCGGGCACAAATGGAGCAAAGGATTAAGTTCACCAGGGCTCTGGTGCATGAGCTAAAGACACCGCTTACCCCACTTATCGGTGCCAGCGATATCCTAGTAGATAAACTCCAGGGTGAAGAGCTAAGACGTATAGCTAAAAACATCAACCGGGGAGCCAACAATCTAAACAACAGGATTAACGACCTTATCAACCTGGCTAAAGGAGAAATGGGATTACTTGAGATTCATTGTCGACCAATAGACTTACTACAAATGCTTTGCGAGATAGTTGACTATATAAAACCCGTAGCTGACAGGAAAAAACAAGTCATTATGCTAGACCTGCCTGCTTCTTTGCCGATCACTTATGCTGATGAAGACCGACTAAGGCAGGTTGTTCTAAACCTGCTCAACAACGCATTGAAGTTTACCCCGGCAAAGGGGGAGATTAACATAAAAGCCGAGACAAAGGATTCTAGCTTGATAGTACATATTGCGGACACCGGTTGTGGTATAACTGAAAAGGATCAAAAATGGCTTTTTAAACTGTACCGAACTAAAAAAGAGCCTAAGGAACAACTTGGCGGCCTTGGTATAGGGCTGCCCTTATCAAAGATGTTGGTTGAACTCCATGGTGGAAAAATCTGGGTAAAAAGCGGAAAGGGTATGGGCAGCACTTTCAGCTTCTCAATCCCAATAAAAGCTAATAAATAGATTGTTTAAGGAAACGCAAAATAGGAATGAAGGATGAAAGTCCTGGTTATTGAGGATGACGTAGAAATAGTGGAGTTTATTTCCATAGCCTTCGATGTAGGCTAGCATGAAACTAAATTGATATCTACTCATCAGGGGGAAGCAGCAGCAGGGCTTGTCGAAAGCGAATCTCCAGATATAGTCATCCTTGACCTTGGCCTTCCTGATATTAGCGGCTTTGAAGTCTTAAAAGATATCAGGCTCTTCTCTGATGTTCCTGTCATCATCGTGACGGTAAGGGACAGTGAAGCCGACGTCGTCAAGGGTCTGAATTTGGGTGCCGACGAATATGTAGTCAAACCCTTTGGGCAGTTTGAGCTTTTAGCGCGAGTTAAAGCGGTCTTACGTGGTAGGAAGCATCGCCCGGAATTATCAACAACTATTACCTTTGGTCCGCTAAAATTTGACCCCACATCAGGCAGCCTTAGCTGTGGGTCAAGAGAGATACTCCTCACCCGTACCGAATGCCTAATCATTCACGAGCTCATAAGTAACGCCGACCATTTGGTAACCTATTCCGAACTGGCAGAAGCGGTCTGGGGGGATTATTACCCCAATGCACCTAATACCTTAAGGGTCTATATCAGACGTCTGCGGGCTAAAATTGAAGCAGAACCCGGATGCTCGCGCTTGATAAATTCAAGACAAGGAAGGGGCTACATCATGGAACTACCTGCCCCAGCCTGCTAGATATAAAATGGCCAGAGCTTATCATCGTTAGCCCTGGGTATTTTCACCATCTTTTGAAATTGAAAATAGTCCCCACTTATATATCACAGCTGTCTAAAAACAACTACCCCACTATTTTTAAATTATAACGCAAATTGTAATAATATTGTAATCCTCCCAACCATAAGACTGTCCCTGTTTTGTAACAATACTATTGATATAAATAAGTCTAAAAGCAAACTCTGCCGGGGGAAACCAGGGTGCCAAAGGAACTCCATCCTGATTGGTTTAATTAGACTTTTTTCCCCTCCCGTGTGCGGAGCCCTGGGTGAAATTGGGCTTAGCGGCAGGGTCTACTGGAGAATAAAGGGAATAGCAACGAAAGCATTGATTGCCGAGAGTGACTGTGAAACTGTAGATAATATTAGCATGGCCTTCAATCTATGCCTGCCCAATTGGCAGTTGTTAACAACTGATTCGGGGAAGAAGTGTCTAGATATGATCCAGGACAACACCTTGGATATGGTTATCCTGGGTGACCTGGCTGACATGTCTAGCTTTGATGTCATTGGGCAAATCCGCGGCTACTCTGAAGTCCCTGTAATGGTCCTGTCTAGTATAAATGATGAGCCTTTAGTGGTAAGAGCCTTTGATGCGGGTGCTGATGGCTACATGACCAAGCCATTCCACCAGCTTGAATTGGTGGCACATATAAGGACGCTGCTCAGGAGAAAGCGAAGCAACAAGCAATATGAATATTCAAGAGAAAGGGGGCTAAAGCAATGAATGGGGATAGTGAAGAGGTAGGGGTTAAAGAACAAATCAATAATCAGGAGCCTAAAAAATTGCGTACAACAATAGGTCTTAAAATGAACACAAAAGACAAGTTGGATAACAATAGAGCGCCAGGTCAATGCTATGACGGCTTTATCTGTCAGCTTGTTGATTTATGGGAGAAGGTTAAGGAAGAAAGACAAGACTATATATTAAATCCTAACAAAGGGAGGTGATGCCTGGAAACATAGGAAGGTAAAGTTCAGAGACAGATTAGAACTCTAATAAGGGAGTAAAAAAGGAGTTATAAATGATTGAAGAAAAAGAGAAGAAAGAGTCTGGAGAAATAACCAGACGAGAGTTTTTGAAGGACGCCGGCTTGGTAGTCGGCGGAGCCGCTATTGGTTCATCAGTGCTTCTAGCTGCCTGTGCCGGTGAAGAAGTAACGAAAACGGTAGAGGTACCCGGCCCAACAAAAACAGTAACTGTAGAAGTACCAGCGGAGGTAGCGGCGGCAAAAATGGTGCTTGAGTGGGACGCAGACAAGTGTTCCATGTGTGGGGTCTGTGAATATTTCTGCTCAACATACCACGAGAGGGGGGGTTCTAAATATCTCTCCAGAATAACCCTGCATCGCTATCTACCTGATATTACCTTCAATATTGAAACCTGCAAGCAGTGCATTTCCCCCTCATGTATGGCTGCATGCGCTGTGCCGGGTGCTATGTATATTGACGAAACAACCGGAGCCAGATGTATAGATGAAGAGAAGTGTATTGGCTGTGGGCTGTGTGCAGAAGCCTGTCCCCGCAACGAATTGGGCGGCGTAATAAAATACAACGCTGTGAAAAATACCTATGTGAAATGCGACATGTGCAGCGGGAGACCGGAAGGGCCGGCATGTGTTCAGGTTTGCTGGTCGGGTGCTTGCACTGTTAAGACATTGTAGAACTGTGAAATGATTCATGGGGCAGACTAAAAAATAATAATTTGGAGGTAAAAATAATGTATGGTTGGACTGGAAAAGTATTGAGGGTAGACCTGACCAATGGAAAAATAACCAAAGAAGATGACACCGATTATGCAGAGAAGTTTTCTGGTGGGCTTGGCTTTAGTTCCAAGATATACTGGGATGAAGTATCCCCTGAGGTACAACCCTTTGACCCAGAAAACAAGCTGATATTTAGCCCTGGCGTAGCTACTGGTACATGCGCACCAGGATGTGGTAGAACTGAGATGGTGTCCAAGAGTCCGGCGTCATATCCAGTGATGCAGTACTGTCGCTCAGGCGTTGGTGCAACATGGGGTCAGATGCTTAAATTTGCCGGGTACGATAGCTTGATTATCCAAGGTAAAGCGGATAAGCCGGTATATCTATGGATACACGACGACCAGGTTGAGATTAAAGACGCTAGCCATTTATGGGGGCACGGCACCTTTATCACGACTGACATGATTAAACGTGAACTTGGCGATAAACTAGACGCTATTTCGATAGCAGCCATAGGCCAGGCAGGAGAGAATCTGGCCTCTACAGCTGCCATAGTTGTTAATAGTAGGAGTGCTGCCGGCCAAGGGGGCATGGGAGCGGTTATGGGGTCAAAGAATCTAAAGACTATAGCTGTAAATGGTACAGGCATAGTACCAGTAGCCCAACCGGATGAGCTTTTAGATCTTTATATGGGGTGGTCTAACTACTACGCTAATGTTGTCAAACATAGCCGGATTCTTCCATATCCCGCGGACAAGAATGCTCCTGCTGGGCTTGGTCCCTACGGGTTTAAGAGGTTGAATCACTGCGGTCAATGTTCGTTGGCGGATGTCGACTGTGCCTTTAGGGTACCCTCTCCTGCTGGCGGAACAAATGAAGCGTGGCAGAAGTGTGCCTCTAACGTGGTGGGGCCCCCTCTAGGACCATATACCAGGTCATCACTTAGAGGCTCTGGCAACGACTGGGGGCTAAATCTTTACGAGATCGGTTTAGGTATTGCTATGTGGCTCCAATACGTCTGCATGGCCGGCTATCTTCCTGATGTAGGCGGGGTCAAGCCATTAGTGATTCCTGAAGACAGCCCAGCGCACCCAAGTATGAATCCGGTAGCAACTGTCGATGGACAAAATTCTTATGATTCCTTGTTTGCCATAATGAAAACCATAGCCTTTAAAGAGGGTGACATAGGTAGAATCCTTGGTAAGGGTTCACTCCGGGCCGCTGATGAGTTTGGTTTCGGTAAAGAGGAGTGTAAAATTATGTACCCCTCAGATGGTTTTAATGATCACTGTGGTTCACGCTGGTCGCATACCCACTTCTTCCCCCTCTGGATATGGGACGCTCTAACCCGTGTCAATTACCACAGAGACCCCGCAGACCATATAACCCACTCCACGTGTGACGCTTTTGAGGAACGGGTTCAGGAATGGGGCGGCGAGCATTCATGGGAGACGATGAACGAGTTAGCCCAATATTATTTTGGCGAGCCATCTTTTACCAAGGATTATAAGAACAAGGAGCGGACAATGTTCTGGATGCACAGGCAGTGCGAGTTCAATGTCACCTTGGCTATGTGCGACAGTGTGTATCGAATGCTCACGATTGGGCCGGCAGGTAAGTCTAATATCACGACGCCTAAGGGGAATACATTTGAGTACCAAGACATGCCCAGCCTCATATTCAATTATGTTACCGGGAAATCCATAGATAGGGCGGGGGGTCAAGAGATAGGAGAAAGGATCTGGAACTTAGAGAGAGCCATCACTCTGCGGGAAGGCTACCAAGGCAGGAAAGGCGGTTGGTTCACCAAGACTGCTGAGTCATGCATCCCGTACTACGTCGAGTGGGGAGATGTCCAGGAAGGAATCCACATGGATGCTGACGAGTTTAGACTCCTGATGGACAGGTACTATGACTTAGCTGGCTGGGATAAAGAGACAGCTATGCCCACGCGAGAAACGTTGGAAAGACTTGGGCTGAAATACGTGGCTGACGAGCTGACGGCTATGGGAAAACTTCCCTGACCTGTCATCCGATTTATCACAGACCTTAGGAGTTTTGAAACATGATTGCTGTTAAAGCTGGTATAACTGGCGATGGCTATGTAAGCCTCCCCAGCTTCAGAATAAGTTTATGGCTACACAACCCGGGAGCAGAAAATCTTCTTGTGCCTAAGCTGTATTATGAATTGTTTGTAGAACCGGGAGGAGATTTTTTGGGCTCAGGTCAAGCATTCAAGAGGGGTGAGGGGGACAGTGCAACCACCGTAATGTATCTGCTTCCCAAGTGCAAGGAGGTTGGTGTAGCTTCAATATTCGAGCTGGATGACAAGAAAATCGGGCTAATTGAAAGGGCGCGTGCTGGCAACGACGCACTGTTTAGAATAGATGTGTACGGGGATGTCAGAGTCCTTGCTCCTGGCAAAGAAGGACACAGGGAAACAAACTACAAGAGACTAAGTATAAAAGTAGACGCCACAGTTCCAAAAGAGGAGTGGGAGAAATGGTTGGACTCTTGGATGGCTGGTCAAAGAGTTCTATTAGTTAAGAAGGAAACCCTGGAGAAGTTAGACGAAGCTTTAACGAAGCATAACAAGGCGGACTATGATCAGCTCATTCAAGAATTGGAATTAGTAGAACCTACAGAGGAAACTAGCCTAAAGGCGGGAACAGAGAGGAGACTAGCACCCGGGAACCAGCTACAGCTTGCAACAAATGAAACGGAGCAATGAGCGAGGAAAGAAATCCAGATTGAGATGACTTTCTCAGGATTGCTATACTATGTTTGGTAGCTAGGACAAGCCCAGTTGGGGCGATAGGGGTAAAGTTCGGATAGATAAGTTCCGCTGAGAGAGGGGGTAGCTATTGCCCCCTCTCCTTTTCCCCATCAGCTTGCCATATGTTCTAGTCCTAGCTGACGCTAAGGCGCCAAGTTCTTGTGGAAGGTTAGAGAGCCGGGGTTGGAGATTATTGTGTGGAGGTTTTGCCTCGATGGATAGGAGGATGAATGAAATAACAAATAATACGGAGTGACAAAAACTGAAAATGAGAAAAGGTCGACAAAACTTGCACTATGTTTTTGTAGGAGGATGAGAGAGGATGCAAAAGATAGCATTGCTGACAGTCGGAGTCTTGCTTGTCATCGGCTTGATTGGAGTAGGTACCTTTTCCACCTTCCAAAAGGTTGAGGCACGCGAGCCAGGGCCGGAATTCATTCTTAGCGAACTGACTTTATCGCCTGATCCTGATCAAATTGGTGTTGGTCAAGTTGTATCGATTAGCGTAACTTGTACTAATATTGAGGACCCTGGTACTGCGGATGTGACGTTAGAAATAAATGGCGTGTTAGAAGCGACCAAGTCGGTAGAACTCGGTAAACTTGAGGTTAAGGTGTTAACTTTCTTCATGAAGATCAAAAGTGGGGGCACCTATTCACTTGATATTATATCCGGTACTCAACAACATAATACCATTTCCGTTTCATTTACGGTAGGGGGAGCACCACCGACGACAACACCACCGACGACAACACCACCGACGACAACACCACCGAC
>CAYGXW010000006.1:0-46447 GCA_964354125.1 uncultured Dehalococcoidales bacterium | reverse complement strand
ATGGCTACTTTTAAGAAGCTGGCTGAATACTGGACGGGGGAAATAGCCAGTAAGTTAAATGACGCCCCGGATGATGTGAAAGCCAGGTTCGCAGAGATGTTCGACCTGTATGCGACCATCCGTCCCGATACATCCCTAAATGGTTATCACTTTGATTTGTCGGCCAACATCCCTCTCGAAATGGAGGGTGATAAGCCCGGCGCATATGATATGGTGTTTAGCCCTTCGAGAGGGGGATTAAGGGGGTGAGGTAGATAAAAAGTCCTATTATATTCGGCACCGATGGCTGGCGGGGTATCATCGCTGAGGACTTTACCTTTGATAATGTGCGCATCTGTGCCCAGGCAGTAGCCAATTATCTCAAAAAATCGGGGCTGGCTAAAAATGGCTTGGTTATCGGCTACGATACCCGCTTCGCCTCCGAAGATTTTGCCCAAGCCTCGGCTGAAGTGGTTTCTGGAAATGGAATAAAGGTATACCTCTGCTCTAAGGCTAACCCGACACCGGTGATAAGCTATGGTGTTGGTGCCCAACAGGCTGGGGGAGCTATAGTCATTACCGCCAGCCACAACCCGGCACGGTGGAACGGTTTCAAGTACAAGTCCGAAGACGGTGCCAGCGCCCCACCCGAGGTTATAACTGAAATTGAAAAGAATATTGCCGATATTATTACCACCGGCAAGGTAGACCGGCTGCCACTGGCTAAAGCCCAAAAACAAGGCTTAATTGAGTATATTGACTTGGCGCCAATTTACCTGAGCCGTATAAAAAGCTTTGTTGATTTTGACAAGTTGAAAAAAACAAGGCTGAAGATAGTAGTTGATTCCATGTACGGCGCCGGCGCTGGCTATTTCAAGACGCTTCTTAAAGACAGCGCCAGCCAGCTGATAGAGATGAATGACCAGCCTAACCCCGCCTTCCCGGGTATAAAACAGCCGGAGCCGATTGCCATTAATCTAGCCAGACTGTCAGCCAGGGTTACGGAGGAGAAGGCTGATGTCGGCATAGCCACTGACGGTGATGCCGACCGCATTGGTATCATAGATGAAAAGGGCAACTTCTTAACCCAGCTCCAGGTTTATGCCTTGCTGGTACTATACCTCCTAGAAGTACGCCAACTGCGAGGCGCTATCGTCAAGACGATAACCACTACCGGTATGCTCAATAGTCTGGGTAAAATCTTCAATGTGCCGGTCTATGAAACACCTGTCGGCTTTAAGTATGTCGCCCCGATAATGCTGGCTCAAAACGCCCTTGTTGGTGGAGAGGAAAGCGGCGGCTATGGCTTCCGGGGTCATGTGCCAGAACGCGATGCCATACTAGCTGGACTCTACTTCCTTGACCTGATGACCAGCACCGGCAAGACGCCATCGCAACTACTGGACTACCTATTCAGCAAGGTGGGACCCCATTACTATAATCGCCTGGATATTGAATTTCCTGAGCAGCAACGAGATATAATAACCAGCCACGTTAGAGATAGCTCTCCAGAGAAACTTGATGGAGTAAAGGTAGCTAAAAAAGATACCCTTGATGGCTTTCGTTTTACCCTATCCGATACCAGCTGGTTACTTATTCGCTTTTCCGGTACCGAACCACTGCTCCGCATCTATGCTGAAAGTGATAGCCCAGCCAGAGTCGACCGATTACTGGAACTAGGTAAGGAGTTAACAGGAGAGTAGGCCATGCTAAATCTGGATGAGCCAAAGGTTTATAAAAAGTATGACCCGGAAGGTATGCTTACTCATATCCATAACCTGCCCGAGCTATGCCGGCAGGCATGGCAGATGGCAACCGCCTTTAACCTGCCCCAGGACTACTCCCAGACTAACAAAGTATTGATACTGGGCATGGGCGGCTCGGCTATTGGCGGCGACCTGGTAGCCAGCCTTATATCAGCTGAGACTAAAATACCGGTCATTATCCAGAGAGACTACAACCTGCCTGCCTTCGTTGACAGCAAAACACTGGTCATCGCCTCCAGCTACTCAGGAATGACCGAGGAGACGCTATCGGCTTTTGAGAAAGCTCTAAATACCAATTCAAAGAAGCTGGTCATCACCACCGGCGGCAAGCTGAAAGCTATAGCTCAGGAGGGCAACATCCCTGTTTTTAGCTTTTTCTATAAAGCCCAGCCCCGCGCCGCCCTGCCCTTCAGCTTTCTGCCTATTCTCAACTTTATGCACCGGCTGGGCTTCATAAGTGACAAGTCAGCCGATGTCGCCGAGATGGTTGAGGTCCTAGAACAGTTGTCCCAAGAAATAAACGAAACAGTGCCAATAAAGCAGAACCAGGCAAAGCAACTGGCACAGACGCTTCATGGCAAGCTGGCAGTAATATACGGCGCTGGCATAACCGCCGAAGCAGCCCACCGCTGGAAGACCCAGCTCAATGAAAACAGCAAAACCTGGGCTTTTTACGAAGCCTTCCCCGAACTCAACCATAATGCCGTTGTCGGCTACCAGTTCCCGCCGGAGCTAGCCTCAAAGATACTGGTGGTAATGCTGCGGTCAAGCCATCTGCCCAATCAAATCCTCCGCCGCTACCAGATAACCTCTCAGCTTCTTGATAAGGCTGGTATTGGCTACCGTTTGATAGATGGTTCAGGTAAAGGTTATTTAGCCCAGATGATGAGCCTGGTGCTATTTGGTGACTATGTCAGCTACTACCTGGCAATCCTTAACCAGATAGACCCCACCCCAGTAAAAGCTATTGACTTCTTGAAGGGGGAACTGGGGAAGGGGTAAATAGGGGCCAGGGTTGAATCCTCACTTTACCTCTTGGTATATTGCGGTGCTTTACGGGCACGCTTGAGACCGGGCTTCTTTCTCTCCTTAATTCGCGAATCACGGGTGAGTAACCCGTCCTGGCGCAATAGATGCTTGTATTTCTCATCTTCTTGCAGTAAAGCTCGGGCAATACCGTGACAAATAGCACCACACTGCCCGGCTATACCACCGCCGGCGACTTTCACCAGAGCATCATACTTGCCCACGGTCTCGGTCGCCACTAGTGGTTTCATTATCGTCTGGCGGTGCTGGGTACGAACAAACCGCTCCTCATAGGGTACGCCATTGATTATAATAGCACCACTACCAGGCAACAGTCTTACCTGAGCCACCGCTGTCTTTCTTTTACCTGTCCCGTGAGAATACCCCTTCTTTTTCAAAACTCCCCCTCACAAATTTTCAATCGTCTTATTTATCAACCTCTGTCTGAGCCAGGTGGGGATGGGAATCACCAGCATAGACTTTAAGCTTCTTTATCATACTATCTCCCAGACGGTTCCTGGGTAACATACCCTTAACAGCATACTCAATTACCCTTTCCGGTCTGGTTTTAAGCATCTCTTCCAGACTGATGCTTTTAAGCCCACCGGGATACCCAGAATGCCGGTAATAGAGCTTCTGTTTGGTTTTATTGCCACTAATACGAACCTTATCAGCATTGACAACGACGACATAATCACCGGTGTCCAGATGACGGCTGAAAATCGGTTTATGCTTACCCATAAGCAAACGAGCAGCTTCAGTTGCCAGCCGGCCTAAGACTTTATCCCTGGCATCAATGACATGCCAGTCTCGTTTAATCTCAGAAGCCTTAACGCTATAGGTTTTCAATATTATATTCCTTAATATCTCTCTTATAATTTACCTTCATTAGGCACAATCCGCAGGCAGGGGCTGTCGGTCCTGCCAGACCGAACTCTTTCGCTTCCATTATACTATGAAATTCTTCCAGCGTCATCCTGCCCAGTCCAACCCTGATGAGAGCACCAACGGTATTACGCACTTGGTGGGGTAAGAAGGAGTTGGCTATTATGTTAAAGATAACCAGCTCCCCATCCCGATACACCCTTGATAGATACACCCTTCGTCTGGTGCTCTTCAAGTCCACCCCCAGATTGCTGGCAAATGAAGCTAAATCATGCTCACCAACAAGAGCCTGAGCCGCCAGATCCATACTTTCAATATCCAACTCCCCGGTAACCAGATAGGAAAAGCCCTGCCACATCGGGGAGCGGGTCTGGCTATTCAAAATACAATAGTTATACTCACGGCTAATAGCATGACGCCTGACATTAAAGGAATCACCAGCCCGATAAGCCGATTTAACGGCGATATCCTTGGGCAGATAGTAATTCAAGCCGTTAACAAATGTCTGTGGTGGAAGTATTGATTCAGTTCTGAAACTGACCACCTGCCCCCGGGCATGAACACCGGTATCGGTTCGGCTGGCGGCTACCACCCTGATTCTATCACCGATAAGCCTTTTCAGCGCTTCCTCTATCTCGCCCTGTATGGTGGGCAGGTTTTTCTGGAGTTGAAAACCATAGTAGCGGCTACCATCGTATTCCACAAGCAATACCATCCTGGTGGTACTTTCCACCAAAGAAATATTTGCCAGGTCCCTATCTGGAGACCTCATCCCTTCGCTTAAAACCTTCCCAAGCCCGGTACTTACCACAGGAAACTCCATTACTCCACCAACTTAAGCTGGACCATATTTGCTCCATCCCCCAGCCTGAGCCCAAGTTTGGTAATACGGGTATAGCCGCCGGGACGCTCAGCAAACCTCGGAGCAAGGTCATCAAAAACCTTGTCAACCACCTTTTCATCATAAATGAAGGCTAACGCCTGACGCCGGGCATTAAGCCCACCCTTTTTACCCAGTGTAATCATCTTCTCAGCCATACCCCGCACTTCCTTAGCCTTAGCCTCAGTTGTGGTAATCTTTTCACAGGCTAAAAGTTCAGTCACCAGGTTGCGAAACAATGCCTTCCTGTGGCCTGAAGCCCTGTCCAACCTTCTACCAGTTACTTTATGTCTCACAGTTTATTCCTACAACAATAAAAATTATAAAATCCTCTACACACTACCAGCCTGTCTTAGCTGGCTAAATCCGGCTCTTCAGCCTCCTTGGTGGACTTCTTTTTCCTTGATTTCTTCTTTAACTGGTTCTGTGCCTCCTCTAAACTGGCAGAAAGAGACAGCCCCAGGGCTTTAAGCCGTTCATCTATTTCCTGCTTGGATTTTTGCCCGAAATTCCGCAATGACATTAACTCTTTGACATCGGTACTGATTAGTTCCCCAACGGTATTGATACCACTACGTCTTAGGCAATTCATGGCTCGCACTGACAGGTTCAGCTGTTCCACAGGCATATTATATATATCCTCTGAGATAGCTTCCCGCAATGCCTTCTTCTCTTCAACTATCTGGGAAACCCGGCTGTAATCAATAAAAGGCGTTAACTGCTCCTGCAAAATACTAGCACCACTACTAATAGCATCCGCCGGTGCTACAGTACCATCTGTCCATATCTCCAGATATAGCCGCTCACGACTGGTTTCTCTGCCGGCATGCATTGGCTCAATGGTAAAATTAACCTTGCGCACCGGGGTAAAGATAGCATCCACCGGTATTGTTCCTACTGGTAGATTACTACTGGACTCAGCTGATTTATAGCCTGTCCCCAACTCAACATCAAACTCTACATGAAGTTTGGCTTCGGGCGAATCCAGAGTTACCAGATAGAGCTCAGGGTTGACAATTTCAAAGTCAATTGACGGCTCAATATCCGATGCATGGACTTCTCCGGCACCTTCCTTATCCAATGTCAATTTACCCGGCTGACCGGAAAGGGATTTTAAGTTCAATGCCTTAACATTCAGTAAAAACTCCAGTACATCCTCCTTGGCATATGGGATAGGGGAGAATTCGTGTTGAATCCCCTCAATTCTAATCCGGGTTACTGCAGTTCCAAGAAGATAGCTTAGTAAGACCCGCCTCATGGCATTGCCAAGGGTAGTACCAAATCCTTTCTCCAATGGTTCAGCTATAAAGCGCCCGTAGTTATGACCGCTATCAATGCACTCAATATCAGGTATATCTAGGACAGACAAGGCTACCTCCTTATTAACTATCGTGAATAGAACTCAACAACAGAAGCCACGTCAAATTTAGTCTCAATATCATCCGGGTTGGGCAGGGACAAAACTTGACCAACAAGCTTCTGCCTGTCCAGACTCAACCAGCCTGGAATAGTCTGACCACCTATACCCTGGACTCTCTGTTTATAATACTCGCTCTTGGTACTTCTCTCGTGCCAGCCAATGGTATCGCCTTCCTTAACCAAGTAAGAGGGAATATCAACCTTGTGCCCGTTGAGCATAATATGCCCGTGCCGAACTATCTGGCGTGCCTGAGCCCGGGAATCGGCAAAACCTAAGCGATAGACTACATTATCAAGCCGCCTCTCCAGTAGAACCAGTAGATTTTCCCCAGTAATGCCTGGCTGTCTCTCTGCCTCAGTGAAAAACCGCCGGAATTGCCTCTCCAGAATGCCATAGCTATAGCGTACTTTCTGCTTCTCGCGAAGCTGTTGCCCACGGTCAGAAAGGCGGCGACGCCGACCTAGCTGTGGACCAGGGGGTTTAGGTCGTTTATCCAGTGTACATTTAGTAATACACCTATCACCCTTCAGCATTAACTTATCACCACTGCGACGACATAATCGGCAATCTGCTGCCGTATACCTTGCCATCTCTCCTACACCCGCCTCCTTTTAGATGGACGACAACCGTTATGCGGTATGGGTGTTACATCCCTGATGCTGGTAATGTAAAGACCCGAACTCTGAAGAGAACGAATAGCCGCCTCACGGCCACTACCGGGACCTTTAACATAGACCTCTACCTGCTTGAGCCCATGCTCCATAGCTTTGCGAGCGGCGTTACTGGCCGCCAGTTGGGCGGCATAGGGCGTACCCTTACGCGAGCCCTTGAAGCCAACCGTTCCCGAGCTTGACCAGGCAATGACATTACCCTCAGTATCAGTCAGGGTTACGATAGTATTGTTAAAAGTGGCCTGGATATAGGCTCTCCCCTCGCCAACTACCTTGCGTTCCCGTTTCTTTCCCTTAGTCCTCTTCTTCTGTGGCATATATTACCCCCGTTTCTTACTTCTTAGCCATACCGCGCCTCTGCCCCCTGCCAGCTACTGTCTTACGGGTACCACGTTTGGTACGGGCATTGGTCCGCGTCCTCTGCCCTCTAACCGGCAGGCTACGGCGGTGCCGCAAACCACGATAGCTACCAATATCAATAAGGCGCTTTATGTTCAGGTCAACCTCTTTTTTAAGCTCACCCTCAACCTTGTATCCCCGGTCAATAAGCTCACGAAGTCGGTTAACTTCATCCTCGGTCAGTTTGGATACTTTAGTATCGGGTTTAACCCCGGCTTGTTCCAGTATTTTCTTGCTTATAGTAGGGCCAATACCATAGATATATTGCAGGGAAACAAAAACCTGCTTCTCTTTGGGTATATCTACTCCGGCGATACGTGCCATCTCAGCCTCCTAAAAGTCATAAAGCTAGCCCTGCCTCTGCTTGTGCTTGGGATTAGGGCAGATATTACGAACCACCCCACGCCGCTTGACTATCTTGCACTTGTCACATATTTTCTTAACCGATGCTCTAACCTTCATTATAATCCTTTAACCAACCTTTACCCAATTTAGAACCTATTTAAATCGGTAGGTAATCCTACCACGACCAAGGTCATAGGGTGACAGCTCCACCAACACCTTATCACCGGGCAAGACCCTGATATAATGCACCCTTATTTTACCTGAAATATGGGCTAATACTCTATGCCCGTTAGCCAACTCAACGCGAAAAGTGGCATTAGGCAAAGCCTCAACCACTGTTCCCTCGACCTCAATAGCCTCCTTCTTAGGCATAAATCCCTTCTTTATAAAGCAGTAAGCACCTCTGGCTTACCATCTGTTATGGCAATGGTGTGTTCAAAGTGCGCCGAAAGGCTGCCATCAGCAGTAAGCACTACCCAGCGGTCACTGCCCAGCCGGGTACGCCAATCACCGGCATTTACCATAGGCTCCAGGGCAAGGGTCATACCCTTCTTAAGCTCCGGTCCTTCATCCGGACGACCAAAGTTGGGTATCTGGGGCTCCTCATGCATCTGCCGTCCGATACCATGCCCGGTATATTCACGCACTACGGAATAACCCCTTGACTCAGCACAGTTCTGAATAGCAGCCGAGATACTCCCCAGCCTTGCCCTGACACAGGCGGCGGCAATACCAGCCTCCAGAGCATCTTGGGCAGTCTCCACCAGCCTCTCAGCCTGCGGGTTGATTTTACCTACGGGCACCGTAATAGCGGCATCACCCTGGAAACCATTATATATCGCTCCCAGGTCAAGGGAGACAATATCTCCCTCATTGATAACCCGCTCTCCGGGGATTCCGTGTACTATCTCATCATTTATTGAGACGCATATATTCGCTGGAAACCCCCGGTAGCCCTTAAAAGAGGGCTCAGCCCCCCGCTTTTTTAGCTCTCGAGCGGCAATAACATCCAGCTCTTTAGTTTTCATACCCGGCCTTAATTTGGATTTAAGTAACTCCAGAACTTCAGCCACAGTCTGACCCGCTTGCCGCATATTAGTAATCTCCCGTTCAGATTTAATTATTATACTCATCCAGCGATAAACTCCCTCTTACGGAGGGCATTGATTATTCTCCGAGTCACGTCTTCTACACTGCCCTCGCCATTCACTTCCAATAGCTTACCACACCGCCTATAGTCTTCAATAAGGGGAGTCGTCTCACTAAAATATATCTTAAGCCTCTTTTTAAATGTTCCAATATTATCATCAGGCCGCTGATGAAGCTCGCTACCACACAGGTCGCACCTATCCCGGACCTTTGGCGGGGAATTAATACTATGGTAACTCGCCTGGCAATTATGACATACCAATCGCCCGCTCAACCGCTTTATCAGCTCCTCCTCAGAAACCTTGATATACATAACCCAATCTATTGCCCTATTCTGCTGTTTCAGAGCCTCATCCAGTGCCCTAGCCTGTTTAAGATTTCTGGGAAAGCCATCCAGTATTACCCCATCTTTACAATCCAGGGCTGATACTTTATCCAGAATCATCCGTATCGTTATCTCATCTGGTACCAGCATCCCCTTATTAATATAAGCCTTAACCTTAGAGCCCAGCTCATCCCCTCTCTCCACAGCCTGCCGGAACAGGTCACCAGAGGCAATGTGCGCTAGATTCAGTTCATGTGCAACACTAGCCGCCTGCGTACCTTTCCCCGCCCCTGGGGCTCCTAAAAAAATAATATACACCTTCTTGCTCCTATTTCAAGCGGCTAAGCCGAGAAAGTTTTCACCCTCTATTTAAGGAAACCCTCGTAGCGCCGCATTACCAGCTGAGCCTCCATCTGCTTCATAGTATCCAGCACAACACCAACCACAATAAGCATACCAAAGCTGGACATCTGAACTACCTGAACATCGGTAATTTCACGGGCTATAAATGGCATAATAGCCACAATAGCCAGAAAAAGCGCCCCTCCCCAGGTAATATGGTTAATAATACCGTTCAAGTAACTGGCTGTCTGTTTGCCCGGTCTAATCCCGGGAATAAAGCCACCCTGCCGTTGCAGTACGCCGGGTAAATCCTGCTGGGCAAAAATTACCTTGGTATAAAAGAAGGCGAAACCAACCACAAACAGGAAAAACAATACCCAATAGATAAGCCCCAGGGGTAAATCGGTATCAGGGCTAAATATTTTTTGAATGTTATTTGCAAAATTTGGGTCACTTTCCGGACCGGCGAAGTAGCTGGCGATAACACCGGGAAAGATTACTATTGCCATGGCGAAGATAAGGGGTATCATTCCAGCAGTGTTGACCCGGAGTGGGATATGGGTTGAACCTGACTGTCGGTACATACGGCCGCCGCGAAAGACACTCTTGGCGTATTGAACCGGAATACGACGGTGGGCTTCGGTAAAGATGACTATCAATGCAGTGGTAGCCAGACCGATAATGATAAAAACAACCAGACCCATGATTTGCCCCTGTTCCTGGGCAATAAAGCCACGCCCTATCATCTCCGGCAAGCCAGCCACTATACCGGCAAAGATTATGATGGAGACACCGTTACCAACGCCATATTGAGTAATCTGCTCTCCCAGCCAGATAAGGAACATGGTGCCAGCTATCATGGCTAAAATCATCGCCGCCGTTGATAGCGCATCGGCACTAGCAACAGCCCCCTCACTCCGAAGGAGAGTCAGTTGTCCATAGCCAGCCAGACCAGCCAGCGGTATTGTCAGCCAGTGGGTAATTAGATTAATCTTGTTCCTACCCGCCTCCCCCTCTTGAGACAGCGACTGAAGCCGTGGAATAACCGGTGTCATTAATGTCATAATAATGCTCGCTGTAATATAGGGATAAACACCCATAGCGGCGACACTGAAGTTTCTCATAGCACCACCACTGAACATATCAAACATGCCTAGCAGGGCGTTCTGTTCAAATAGCTCTTGAAGGCGTGCCGGGTCCACTCCGGGAAGAGGGACATGGGCCACCAGTCGGAAGGCTACCAGAATGCCGAAGGTAATAAGCATACGGCGTCTCAAATCGGGCAGACTGAAGGCATCAATCAGTGCCTGAAGCAGTTTTGGCCTAGCCATGGCTAACCTCCTCTGCTTTGCCACCGGCCGCCTCCAGCTTAGCCTTTGCCGCCGCTGAGAATTTGTCTGCTTTTACCGTCAAGGGATGATTAATATCTCCTTCAGCCAGAATCTTAATGGGTAACTGCAATGATTTAACCACTCCATTAGCCACCAGTTTTTCTGGGGTTACCTCACTGCCAGCCTCAAATATATTAAGCGCGCCCAGTTTGACTATGCTATATTCTTTCCTGAATATATTGACAAAGCCTCGCTTCCTGGGCAGGCGTTTAATTATCGGTAGCTGTCCACCCTCAAAGCCGGGCCTCATCCTGCTGCCGCCAGAACGAGCCTTCTGACCTTTACAGCCCCTGCCCGAGTAGGTGCCATGCCCACTGCCATCTCCACGACCTACCCGCTTACTGTCCTTCCTAGCGCCAGATGCCGGAGATAGCTCATCCTGCCTCACTAGACTATTTCCTCCACATTAACCAGATGCCTTACTTTAATAATCATGCCCCGAACTGAAGGGGAATCATCATGAGTAACGCTCTGATTCAGTCTTCTTAAGCCAAGAGCTTTCAGGGTTTTTTTTTGGTCATCAGCATAACCGATGCCACTCTTAACCCAGGTGATACGAAGCTTAGGCATCAACCACCACCTCCTGCTCTTTTTGAACCCCTTTACGCTTAGCCAGCTCTTCTTTCGGGTCTTTAAGCTGGCTAAGGGCAAGGATTGTCGCCTTGGCTACATTAACACGATTAGAGCTACCCAACGATTTGGTTAAAATGTCCTTAATTCCAGCGGCCTCAACCACAGCCCGGACACTGCCACCGGCAATGATACCAATACCGGGCGATGCTGGCTTGAGCAGAACCTTGGCGGCGCCAAATTTGACCATCGTCTCATAGGGGATGGTATTGCCGGCTAACTGCACCTTAATTAAATTCTTCTTGGCAACAGCACCGGCCTTATTGATTGCCTCCGGTACTTCATTGGACTTACCAACGCCTATGCCAACATGACCATTGCCATCACCGGTTACCACCAAGGCACTGAATCTAAGGCGCTTGCCCCCTTTAACCACTTTAGAGACACGGTTAAGATAAACAAGCTTATCATTCAGTACCAGTTCCGTGGGGTCTATCTTACTTTTAACCAGCTTCTTGGCCAAAATATAAACCTCTCTTTAGAATTTCAATCCGCCCTGACGAGCTGCCTCAGCCAGAGTTTTAATCCGACCATGGTACTTATAGCCACCACGGTCAAAAACCACCTGCTTTATGCCAGCGCCCAGGGCTCGCTTGGCTACTAAAACGCCGACTAGCTCAGCTTGGGCAGTCTTTTTCTTACCGTTTGTTTCACCCTTTATCTCCGGGTCAATAGTTGAGGCAGAAGCCAGGGTATGCCCCCGTGAGTCATCAATAACCTGGACGTAGATATTATGCAGACTACGAAAAACACAAAGACGGGGCTTTGAAGCGGTACCCTTTACCTTAGCCCTGACCCTGACATGCCTTCTATAGCGTGCCGCTCTTTTACCATCTTTAGCCACTATGCAGCTCCCCCTATAGCCTTGCCCGCTTTGCCCGCTTTAAGGCGAACCGTTTCTCCGGCATACCTGATGCCCTTCCCCTTATAAGCATCTGGGGGGCGAACAGCCCGAATTTCGGCCGCCATCTGGCCAACTGCTTCTTTATCTATACCCATAACCTTGATTTTATTTATCCCTTCCACAACTAAAGAAACACCCTGTGGTGGTGATATTTCTACCATATGTGAAAAACCAACCCGTAATACCAGCTTATCGCCCGACTTCTCCGCCCGATAACCGACCCCCACAATCTCAAGCTCCTTTTCAAAGCCTTGGCTCACACCTTTTATCATATTGGCTAAAAGAGAGCGGGTCAGCCCATGCAGTGAGCGATGTTCCCGGCTATCACTGGGGCGGGATACGCTAACTGTATTATTATCTAGGGTAATAGACATATCCGGGCTAAAAAGACGACCAAGCTCCCCTTTAGGGCCAGTTACAGTAACTGCATTCCCCTTTATATTTACCACCACACCCGATGGTACATTTATTGGTGCCTTTCCTATTCTAGACATCTATCAATCCCGATACAATTTTTGCTTACCACACATAGCACAAGAGTTCACCACCGAGACCCTGGTGCCAGGCTTTCTGGCCGGTCATCACCCCTTTGGAGGTAGAAAGAATGGCAATACCCTGCCCGCCATAAATACGCGGTATCTCGTTACGCCCAACATAAATCCTCATCCCGGGCTTGCTTGCCCGCTTCAATCCGGAAATAACCGGCTGGTTTCCTTCGCTATACTTCAGAATGATTTTAACCTGCCGATGCGGCTGGTTACCCAGCACCTCGTAATCAGCGACAAAACCCTCCTGCCTCATGATTTTAGCAATATACAGCTTCATTCTTGAGGCCGGTACCAGCACAGAATCATGTCTGGCCATAATAGCATTGCGCATTCGTGTTAACATATCCGCTATTGGGTCTGAAACAGCCATTACCTTAAACCTCAGTCTATACTCATATTAAGCGCCTGACTACCAGCTTGATTTTCGCACGCCCGGAATCTGACCGGCAAGAGCCAGCTTCCGAAAACAAATACGACACAAGCCAAATGTACGCATATAGGCGCGAGGCCGGCCACATAACCGGCAACGATTATGTTGCTGCACCCTAAACTTGGGCGTACGCCCTGACTTTATTATTTTTGACTTTTTTGCCACCTTTACCTCAATCCTTACTGAAAGGCATCCCCATAAACTCCAGCAGATGCCTGGCTTCTTCATCCGTCTTGGCGCTAGTTACAATTGATACCTCCAATCCCCGCAACCTATCAATCTTATCATATTCCATCTCAGGGAAAACAACCTGTTCCTTAAAGCCTAAAGTATAGTTGCCATTACCATCCATAGAGTTTGGCGAAACCCCTTGAAACTCCCGAATGCGGGGCAAGACAATATTCATTAGTTTATCAAGAAACTGGTACATCCTTTCTCCCCGCAGGGTTACCCTTAAGCCAACAGGCATCCCCTCTCTTAACTTGAAGGCAGAAATTGACTTCTTAGACCGAGTAGTTACCGGGTGCTGCCCGGAAATAGTTGCCAGGTCGCTCTCAGCCGCTTCCAGGGCTTTGGCATTTTGAATAGCCTCTCCGATGCCGATATTGAGCACCACCTTTTCCAGGCGCGGCACCTGCATCACGTTCTTATAGCCATAACGCTCCATCAGGCTAGGAACAACCTCTTTCCTATATTTTTCCTTTAATCTTGACATTTAATCAATTACCTCTTGGCAGGCTTTGCAGAAGCGAACCTTCTTGCCATCCTCCAGAAAGCGAAATCCAATCCGGGCCGGCTTACTGCATTTACTACATAGAAACATCACATTTGATATATGAATTGGCGCCTCTAGTTCTATTATCCCAGCCTGCCTGACCTGACCGGTTGCCCGGGTGTGTCTCTTTATAAAGTTGATACCCTCAACTATCAGCATTTCATCCTTGGGATGGGCAAAGCGGACCTTGCCCTTCTTGCCCTTATCCTTACCGGCAATAACCAGCACAGTATCGTTCTTTCTAATATTCATACTAACTATCTAAATCCTTTTAGCTAACTCACAGGACTTCAGGTGCCAGGGAAATAATCTTGGTAAAATTCTTCTCTCTTAGTTCCCTGGCTACCGGTCCAAATATTCTGGTCCCCTTCGGATTATTCTTATCGTCAAGAATAACGGCTGCATTTTCATCAAACCTGATATAGGAGCCATCGGGGCGCCGGTACTTCCTGACACAGCGAACAATCACCGCCCGTACTACCTCCCCCTTCTTTACTACTGCCTCCGGAGTCGCCTTCTTTACCGAAGCCACAATAACATCACCGACCCGGGCAAATTTCTTCCTGGTGCCACCCAGGACATTTATGCACATAATCTGACGGGCACCGGTATTATCGGCTACTTTAAGTCTGGTATAGGGTTGAATCATTTCAACTTATCCCTTTAGATTACCTCTTGAGGCTTAACCTCGACGACCTCTTCTCTGGTTATTATCTCAGCCACCCGCCACCGCTTCCATCGGGAAAGGGGTCTGGTCTCTATAATCCTTACCTTATCTCCCAGCTGACACTTGTTATCCTCATCATGGGCTTTATATTTAACCACTTTCTTAAAGGTCTTCTTGTAGAGTGGATGGCGCTTGAGCGTTTCTACAGCGACAACCACGGTTTTATCCATCTTATCACTGACCACAAAGCCAATCCTAACCTTTTTCTTTGATTCCATAATGCTAAACCTGCCTTATCCCCAACTCTCTTTGGCGAATCACTGTCTTGAGCAGGGCAATCTTCTTCTTGGTCTTTGGAATATCGCGGTGGTTTTTTAACTGCTTTGTAGCGGCACTAAACCTAAGCTCAAATAATTCTTTATGAGCCGCCTCCAGTTGCTTCCCCAGTTCTTCGTCACTGAGAGCCCTGGCTTCTTTAGCTTTCAACCGACACAAGCTCCTTTTTTGTAGAGTCTCTACCAGTAGCTATACCCGTCTCTCTAGCCACGAAACCAGTTTCAATGGGTAGTTTATGTGCCGCCAGTCGCATTGCCTCCTTGGCTATGTCATGGTCTACGCCACTTAACTCAAACATGATTCTACCTCGTTTTACCACAGCTACCCAGTGGTCAGGGGCACCCTTGCCACTGCCCATCCTGGTTTCCGCCGCCTTCTTGGTAACCGGCTTATCAGGGAAAATGCGTATCCACACTTTACCACCACGGCGTATATGACGCACGATAGCTCGGCGCGCCGCTTCAATCTGCCGACTGGTTATCCAGGCTGACTCCAGTGCCTTTAAACCAAAGTCACCAAATTCAACCGTAGCCCCTGCCTGGGCTTTACCACGGCGGTGCCCTTTATGACTCTTTCTGTATTTCACCCGTTTTGGTTGTAGCATCCGTCTTCTTTTCCTTTATTTCCTTCGTCGGCTTTGTCTTAGCTGATTCTTTTTTGGTAACCTTCTTCTTCGGCTCTTTAACAGCCTCTGGTTTAGCTGATTTTTCTGCTTTGGCTACTACCGGCTTTGCCTTGGTTACTCTTTTTGCCTTCGGTTTTACCGGTTTCTTCTCTTCTACAGCCGGTGCTGCTTTTTCTTCCACAGCTTCTGGCTCAGTTGGTTTTTCTTTCTCTTCGGCTTCCACTGGCTTTTTCTTGGCAGCCCTCTTTACCTTCGGTTTAGCTGGTTTCTCTAGCTCTACGGCTGGCTTTTCCTCAGCTTTTTCGGCAGCTTCTGGTTCAGGAAGCCCTTCCACAACCGCCACCTCCTCAAGTAGTTCCGGAAGAACATCACCCTTATATATCCACACCTTTATCCCAATCCGCCCCAGTGTGGTATGTGCCTCGGTAAAGCCGTAGTCAATATCAGCCCTTATTGTATGCAATGGCACCCGCCCCTGATGCATCATCTGGCGGCGGGCTATCTCAGCACCACCCAACCTACCAGAACAATTGATTCTCATCCCCTTGGCGCCAGCCTGCATGGTGCGGAAAATTGCCTGCTTCATCGCCCTACGGTAGGCAATACGGCGCTCAATCTGTTCGGCTACCATCCTGGCTACCAGGTAAGCATCAAGCTCTGGTTGACGAATCTCCTGTATGTTAAGCTGAACCCTCTTATCAATAAGCTCCTCAAGGTAATGCCTGGTTTCATCAACCCTCTGCCCTCCACGACCGATAACAATCCCAGGGCGGGAAGTATAGATATTTATCGTTACCCTGTTTGCCTGACGCTCAATCTCCACTAGGGAGACACCGGCTTCAGTATACCTGGAGCGAATAGCCTCCCTGAGCTTCACATCCTCCTGGATGAATTCCGGATAGTGCTTATCGGCATACCACTTGGCCTGCCAGTCTCGTATGGTACCTATTCTGAATCCGATTGGGTGAACCTTACGCCCCATTAAACCTCCTGCTCGGCAACAATAACTGTAATATGGCTAGAACGCTTGAGAATAGGGCTTGCCCGCCCTCTAGACCGTGGGCGATACCTCTTCATACTGCGCGCCTCATCAGCAACAATATTGACAATTTTCAAATTCGACGGCGTCATCTGGAAATTATTTTCAGCATTAGCCGCCGCTGATTTCACCACCTTGGCTACCACTCTCGCCAGTGGCGATGGTGCAAACTTCAATATAGTCAAGGCTTCATCAACCTTCTTGCCCCGCACCATGTCCACCAGCAGGCGTATTTTGTAAGGTGATACTCCAGTGTCTTTGGCTACCGCTTTAACTTCCATTTTCAGCCCTAATAAAACCAGGCGACTAAAAGCTACTTCTCCTTCGTCACCTGGCTAACCTTTTCTCCCTTGGTCACATGACCCCTAAATGTTCGGGTCATAGCAAACTCACCTAGCTTGTGCCCGACCATATTCTCAGTGATAAAGATTGGCACATGCCGACGTCCATCGTGCACCCCGATATTAAGCCCCACCATCTGGGGCAGGATGGTGCACGAACGTGCCCAGGTCTTTATCACTACCTTCTGACCGGAGCTTCTAGCCTTTTCCACCTTTGCCAGCAGTTTGGCATCAACAGCTGGTCCCTTTTTTATTGACCTTGACATGCTATCTACTTACCCCTACGCTTAACAATCATTCTATCCGAAGTCTTGGATTGGCGCGTCTTATAGCCCAAGGCTGGCTTACCCCAGGGTGTTTTTGGCCCTGGCATACCTATCGGTGACCTGCCTTCGCCACCCCCATGGGGATGGTCACGCGGGGTCATTGCCGAGCCCCTAACCTGCGGCCGCCGACCCAGCCAGCGTGTTCTTCCCGCTTTACCCAGCTTAATGTTCTGATGGTCAACATTACCCACCTGGCCGACTGTAGCCATACAATCGCTACGAATACGCCGCATTTCACTAGAGGGCAGACGGATTAAGGTATATTCCCCCTCCTTAGCCATCAGCTGTGCCACGCCACCGGCACTGCGAACTATCTGTCCTCCCCTACCCTTCTCCAACTCAATGTTATGAATTAAGGTTCCACTCGGCATCTGCCTCAAGGGCATGGCATTACCCGGCTTCAACTCAGCATCTTCACCCGACTTTATAATACTACCAACACTAAGCCCCAAGGGAGCCAGGATATAGCGCTTATCGCCATCAGCATAGTGGATAAGGGCAATATTTGCCGAACGATTGGGGTCATATTCAATTGCCGCCACCCTGCCAGGGACACCGACCTTGTCTCTCCTGAAGTCAATAATTCTCAGCCGACGCTTGGCACCACCACCCCGGTGTCGGACGCTTATCCTTCCCTGATTATTACGCCCTGCCCTCTTCTTAAGCGGCATCAGCAAGGATTTTTCTGGCTTACCTTTAGTTAATTCCTCAAAGGTTGAGCCGGTCATACCCCGCCTGCCGGGAGAAGTGGGACGGTATGTTTTCAGTGCCATTCTTTATATAAACTCCCTAAACCCCTTCAAATAGTTCTATTTTATCCCCCGATTTAAGGGTAACAATCGCCTTTTTCCAGGGTGAGGTCAAAACCCGCTGTCTACCTATACGACGCTGTTTACTATGTACCTTCACTATATTAACAGCGGTTACATCAACCTTAAAGGCTGTCTCCACAGCCTGCTTAACCTGCTGCTTGTTAACCCCATCAGCCACTTCAAAAGCATACTTGCCTTGAGTCTGAAGCAGAGAGTTTTTTTCTGTTATCAACGGACGCCGTAAAACTTCATAGACATGCATTGTCTTCTCCTTAAGACGCCTCCCCACCCCATATTTGCTCTACCTTATGCACTGCTTCTTCGGTCATTAGCAGTATCTTGTGAGAAAGGATATCAGCCACATTCAGCAGATTAGCTGGAATAGTATCTACTTTGGGCAAATTACGGGCTGATTTAACCACATTTTCCTCTGGCTTACTGATAGCTATCAGGGCTGAATTATCTATCTTCAGTGCCGCTAAAATTTTTACCATCTCTTTTGTCTTGGGCTCACCGAGTTTTAGCTCATCCAGAACTATAAGTTCTTTATCCCCAGCCTTGGCTGACAGGACACACCTTATAGCTAATTGGCGCATCTTTTTAGGCATCGCCTGACGGTAGCTCCTTGGTCTAGGTCCAAAGATGATACCACCACCGCGGCGCAGAGGTGACCTTATGCTACCCGCCCGGGCGCGCCCGGTGTGTTTCTGTTGGTACAGCTTCCGCGTGCTGCCGGCGACTTCACCGCGGGTTTTAGTGCTGGCCGTTCCCTGGCGGGCATTAGCCAGTTGCCTTAACAGCGCCTGGTGAACCACAACCTCATTCACCGGTACAGCAAAGACATCATCAGCAATGTCTATTTGCTTCACCACTTCACCATTCATACTATAAACTGGAACCTGCATTTTATTTCTCTGACTTTCTTATTATCAACAGCCCATTCTTGGCACCAGGGACTGCCCCCTTGACCAGTAAAATATTACTTTCAGTATCTGTTTGGATAACCTCCATGTTACGCGCTGTTACTCGCTCGTTACCCATGTGACCAGCCATGCGCGTCCCTTTGAGCACCCGGCCTGGAGAGGTTGTAGAACCGATAGAGCCCGGGGCGCGGTGTCTATCAGACTGGCCGTGTGTTTTAGGGCCACCGGCAAAGCCGTGACGCTTGACGACCCCGGCAAAGCCTCTCCCCTTAGATATACCAGTAATATCAACCAGGTCACCAGATTTAAACAGGCTAACATCAATCCTGTCTCCTACCTTAACATCTTCAGTATCAGCCAACCTGAATTCCCTGAGATAGCGGTAATCCCCCAGCTCCCCAAGGTGCCCCTTCTGAGCAGACTTCAGTTTTTTAGCCTCACCAAAGCCAAGCTGGGCGGCGTTATAGCCTTCTTTGGCTGCCGTTTTGATTTGTACTACAGTACATGGTCCGGCACCAACCAAGGTTACCGTCTCCGCCCTACCGTTATCCCTAAATACCTGGGTCATCCCCAGCTTGCGTCCAATAATCCCCTGTATCATGGTAAACTGCCTAACACCTATAGTTTAATGTCTATACCAACCCCGGACGGTAGATTTAGATTGGTCAAGGCATCTATCGTCTTGGAGGTGGTCTCCACAATATCAATAAGTCGCTTATAGGTCCGAATTTCAAACTGCTCCTGTGAGTCCTTATCTATAAAAGGCGAACGGATGACACACATCTTCTTTATATGAGTCGGCAGGGGCACGGGACCGGTAACAACAGCACCGGTCCTCTCTAGCGCCTCCACTATCTGCCGGGCTGCCTGGTCAAGTATCTTATGGTCAAAACCCTTTAATTTTATGCGAATCCTCTGTTTTGTCATTTAGAACTCTCCAGGTTAGTTACTTTCTACCAACAGCGCTATCCCTAATCTCGCAGGCTAGTTCAGCCGGTAGCTCCCGATACTCACAAAACTCCATGGAATGTGTCGCCCGACCCTGAGTTAACGACCTAATAATAGTGGCATAGCCAAAAGTCTCAGCTAAGGGTATCAGGCAACGAACAGTTGAAGTTTCACCACGTGTCTCAATTGCCTCGATATGACCCCTTCTTGAGTTCAGGTCGCCAATGATATCACCAAGGAACTGCTCCGGGGTAACCACTTCCAATCTCATAACCGGCTCAATAATAATAGGGTGAGCCCGACTAATACCATTTTTCATCGCCATTGAGCCAGCCATTTTGAAAGCCAGCTCTGAAGAGTCAACCTCATGATAGCTACCATCGTAAAGGGTAACCTTGATATCAACCAAGGGATAACCAGCAGAACCCCCGGTCTCCATTGCTTCTCTAATACCAGCCTCGGTGGCTAAGATAAATGGCTTGGACAGGACACCACCCTTTATTTTACCAACAAATTGAAAACCACCGCCACGCTCTAAAGGCTCTATCTTAATCCAGACATGCCCATACTGACCATGCCCCCCGGTCTGCCTAATGAACCTTCCTTCAGATTTAACCGGGGTAGTAATGGTCTCCTTATAGGCAACTCGTGGCTTACCCACCTTGGCTAACACCTTGTATTCACCAAGCAGCCGGCTAACAATAACCTCTACATGAAGTTCACCCATGCCAGAGATAACAGTCTGCCCGGTTTCTTCATTGTAAGCCACCTTAAATGTCGGGTCCTCTTCAGCCAGCTTTTGTAAAGCCTCCCCCATTTTATCTCTATCAGCCCTGGTCTTTGGTTCAATGGCAACAGATAGCACCGGTTCTGGAAAGCGAATCGACTCCAGAACCACCTGCTGGGTAGACTCACACAGGGTATCGCCAGTAAAGGTATCCTTAAGACCCATAGTAGCTATGATAGCTCCAGTATCAGCCTCGTTTATCTCCTCATAACGGTTAGCGTGCATAAGCACCAGTCGCCCGATGCGCTCTCTCCTACTCCGGGTTGAATTAAATACATTAGCCCCGGCTTTAATCCGGCCGGAATATATCCTCAGGTATACCAGCCGACCGACAAAGGGGTCAGCGACCACCTTAAAGGCCAGCGCGGCAAAGGGGGCTTCATCACTAGCCAGACGGGTAGCTGCAGCCCCGGTTCTAACATCAACAGCCGCCACCGGTGGCATATCAAGTGGTGACGGGAGGTAATCTACAACAGCATCAAGTAGTAGCCTGATACCCTTATTCTTCAGGGCACTACCGCAAAGAACAGGTATACCCTTATTGGCTAAGGTTACCCTTCTTAAAGCCGCCTTTAAATCAATGGCAATAATATCTTTGTCTTCAAGATAGGCTGTCATAATATGGTCATCTTCTTCAGCCAGCTTCTCAATCAGCGTCTTGCGAAATTTAGTGCACATTGCCTGTTCCGACTCGGGAATAGACACCTCTTTTGGTATTGAGTCAAAGTGGCCATCAAAGGTCCACGCCCTGTTTTCTACCAGGTCAATAACACCCTGGAATGAATCTTCACTGCCTATAGGTAATTGCACCAGAAATGGCTTGGCGTGCAATCTCTCCTCAATCATGGACAAACAGCGATAGAGGTCGGCACCCACCCGGTCCATTTTATTGACAAAGCAAATACGGGGGACGCCATATCTATCAGCCTGCCGCCATACTGTCTCCGATTGAGCCTCAACCCCGGACACAGCATCAAAGACCACCACGCCACCATCCAGCACTCGTAGGCTACGCTCAACCTCAGCAGTAAAGTCAACATGCCCCGGGGTATCAATAATATTGATACGGTGTTCCTTCCAGTGGCAGGTGGTAGCCGCCGCGGTAATGGTAATACCACGCTGCCTTTCCTGCTCCATCCAGTCCATTACCGTGGTACCTTCGTCTACCTCACCAATCTTATAGGTGCGACCAGTGTAGTAGAGTATCCGCTCGGTAACAGTGGTCTTACCGGCATCAATATGAGCGATAATACCTATATTGCGTATATGGGTTAAAGGAATACTCCTAGGCATAGTACTTGCCTTTGACCTTTTTTCTAAAACTCTAATGTTACTAATTGGAACCCCTCACCATCTATACTTCACCATCTATAATGGGCAAAGGCTCTATTAGCCTCAGCCATTTTATGAGTATCTTCACGCTTCTTGACAGCTGTCCCCTGCCCCTTTGAGGCATCAATTAGTTCAGCCGCCAGCTTCTCCGCCATAGACTTGCCTGTTCTAGTCCGAGCCGCCTTAAGTAGCCATCGTATAGATAAAGCTACATCACGGCCAGGCCGAACCTCAACCGGCACTTGATAGGTAGCACCACCAACACGGCGCGGTTTAACCTCAAGCAGGGGGGTGGCATTACGTACCGCCTGTTGTAGAATACTAACCGGCTCTTTCTTCTCCTGCTTTTCCATAATCTCCAGTGCCTGATAGACAATTCTCTCGGCAATGCTCTTTTTGCCATTTAACATTACTTTATTAATTATTATGGCTATAATTTCACTGCCGTATTTAGCATCCGGTGACATATTTCTCTTTTTAACCGCTGCTCGCCTTGGCATTTTACCTCCCGGATTTAAGCACCTTCAGCCGTAGCCTTAGCTCGTTTACTGCCATATTTACTTCGTCCCTGACGGCGATTAGCTACACCACTGGTATCTAAGGCGCCCCTTACAATATGATAGCGGACACCAGGTAAGTCCGGCACCCGCCCACCACGAATTAGAACTACAGAATGCTCCTGCAATTCATGTCCCTCTCCGGGGATATAGGCTGTTACCTCCATATGATTGGTCAACCGCACCCTGGCAATCTTGCGCAGTGCCGAGTTGGGCTTCTTGGGCGTGGTCGTCTTAACCTGAACGCAAACACCCCGTTTCTGCGGTGAGCCCTTTTTATAGACCATCCTGTTCTTTAGGACATTATAGGTATAGCGCAACGCTGGCGTTCTGGTTTTTTTGTTAACCTTCTTACGCCCTTTCCGAACCAACTGATTAACTGTAGGCAATTTCCCTCCTCTAGCTCACAACTCAAAGGATGAGCCTAAGCTCATCCTTTGTAAGTCACAAGGATTGATTAACAGTTTTAGATTTGTTAAATCAACCCTCTATAGTGAACTAACAAATTGCAACTTAAGACTCTATCACATATATATAGTAAATGTCAACAAACAAAACCTTACAAAATATAGAATTGTGTTAAATACTGCTTGACAAACTATGCTTTAAAGTGATATATTCTTCCAAAAGAAAGACGGGCTTAAAAAATGTTACTTAATATTGACCCTCGTGGGCAAATCTATTACGCTTATTTTTACTTTACATTTTCCTGGCGGCATAAGCCACACCCGGGAGGGTCTTAACACGGAAACTTAGATTAAATAACCAATATTAAACTAAAAATCCTCCCGGACGGGAGGATTTTTAGTTATAAAAGCCTGGACGGGACTGATTACTGGTGGAATAATAATTAGGGGGAGAAAAATGATTATAATGAAAAAGGATGCTACAGCGGAAGAGATAAAAAATGTAGTAGCAGAGGTAGAGAAACATGGACTCAGGGCTGATGTCTCCAAGGGAGAATTCAGGACAGTTATTGGCCTTGTTGGTGATGAGAGCAGGATATCCTTTGCCCATCTGTCTGTCCTACCAGGGGTAAAGGAAGCCAGAATGGTGGAGACCCCTTATAAGCTAATCAGCCGGGAGTACAGTGAGCTCTTTGAAGGCAAGGGCGAGAGCCGGATAATTCAAATAGGTGATGTCAAGGTTGGTGGCGATGAACCGGTATTTATCGCCGGTCCCTGTGCCATAGAGAGTAAAAAACAACTGTTCCGAATTGCCCAGGAGGTTAAGGCCGCTGGTGCTCATATTCTTAGAGGCGGCATCTTTAAACCGAGAAGCTCGGTCCATTCATTCCAGGGGCTGGGGGCACTAGGTGTTGAAGAAGCCAGGGAGGCTTTAGGCTGGCTGCGCGATGCAGGGCAGAAGTTTGGCATGCCGGTTATGACCGAGGTCAGGGGGGAATCGCAGGTTGACCTGATAGCTGACTATGTTGATATATTGCAGATAGGCGCCAGAAATATGTACCATCAGGACATGCTCAGCCGGGTAGCCAAAAAGGGCAAGCCGGTTCTGTTCAAGAGACACTTTGGTGCCAGCATTGAAGAATTTCTCTCCTTTTGTGAATATATCGTGGCTGAGGGTAACAAGGATGTTATCCTTTGTGAGCGGGGGATAGTCCCCATCGGCAAGGGTAAAAGCTATACCAGATACACCCTAGACCTAGCAGCAATTCCTGTTGTTCAGAGGGAATCCTATCTGCCAATAGTGGTTGACCCCAGCCATGCCGCCGGTCGCCGTGACCTCATCTTTGATATGAGCTGTGCCGCCATAGCTTGTGGGGCTAGCGGCCTTCTGATTGAAGTACACTATAACCCGGCGGAGGCACTGGTTGACGCCCAGCAGATGATAACCCCCGATGAACTGAAGGAGGTTATTGATACCTGTAAGAAAATCAATAAGATAGTGACGCCACAAAGGAAGAAGGAAGGGCTAGGGTGACCTAGATGAAAAGGGTTGAGCTCAGGCTCGGTGAAAAAGGCTATGAGATTCTGATAGGCTCCGGCTTGCTCAAACAGGCTGGTAATCATCTAAAAGGTATTGGCTTCGGTGATAAGCTGGTAATTATCACCAACCCAGTCGTGCAAGGGCTATACGGAAACGCCTTAAAAGAGAGCCTCTCGGCAGCAGGCTTCAAGGTAACCGTTCTGCTGGTTGCTGATGGAGAGGAGCAGAAGTCGCTTGATGTCGCCGGCAGGCTCTATGCTGAGCTTACCAATGCCTATACCGAACGGGTAACACCTATATTAGCCCTGGGTGGCGGTGTTATCGGCGACCTAGCTGGCTTCGTGGCGTCAACATATTTGCGGGGAGTGCCACTGGTGCAGCTCCCGACAACACTGCTGGCGCAGGTTGACAGCAGTATCGGCGGTAAGGTAGCAGTCAACCACGGTCAACTAAAGAATAAAATCGGTGCCTTCTACCAGCCACACCTGGTAATCTCTGACACGGCAACGTTAAAGACACTGCCAGCCAAGGAGTTCGCCAATGGCATGGCTGAAGTGATAAAAAGTGCCGTTATTAGGGATGGGGACTTCTTCACCTTCATTGAAACGAACCTTGAAAAAATTAAAATGCTGGATGATACTACAATGGAAGAGGTTGTCTTCCGCTCAGCCAGAATTAAGGCTGAGGTGGTGGCTCAGGATGAGCTGGATATGGGCTTGAGAAACATCCTGAACTTCGGGCACACGGTAGGCCACGCCATTGAGAGCGTCTCTGATTTTGAGGTGAAGCACGGGCGGGCGATTGCCATCGGTATGATAGCGGAGGCTAGAATTGCTCAAAGAATGGGTCTGCTCAAGAGTAGTGAATTAACAAGGCTAAAAGGCGTGATAGCCGGTGCCGGCCTGCCAACAGAAATACCCGACCTGAATATCAAAGGAATCATTGAGGCTATAAAA
Source organism: uncultured Dehalococcoidales bacterium (assembly GCA_964354125.1). Classification (GTDB taxonomy): domain Bacteria; phylum Chloroflexota; class Dehalococcoidia; order Dehalococcoidales; genus CAYGXW01. The sequence continues at coordinate 20,986 of CAYGXW010000006.1, read as the reverse complement.
CACGACAAGAAGATTGTAGCCGGCAAAGTGAGGTTTGTTCTACCCAAGACAATGGGCAATGCCTTTGTTACTGACGAAGTAAGCCCATCTCTTGTTGAAGAAGTTTTAGGCGGTTGAAATGAAAAAGCCCAGGATTTGCGCCGTCATTGTAAATAGGGACCTAGTGGCAATAAAAGAAGTTGAACCATTAGTGGAGCTATTTGAGGTTCGCATAGACCTTATCGGTGACGGTTGGCAAGAGGTAGCCAGCCAGCTTGAAAAACCGTGGATAGCTTGCAACCGAATGGCTCAGGAGGGGGGTAGCTGGCGGGATAGTGAAGCCAGAAGAAAAGAGGAACTATTAAAAGCCATCCAGATGGGGACAGACATTGTTGACATTGAACTGGCAACCACAAACCTGGAAAGGGTAGTGTCCTTGATTAAAAAGCGAGCTAAGTGCTTGCTCTCTTTTCACGAACTGGAGAAGACCCCGGCTCTGGAAAGCCTGAAAAAGATAGTGAATCGTCAGTTAGCCGCCGGTGCCGATATCTGCAAGGTGGTTACCACCGCCCAGAGATTTGAGGATAACCTAACCGTACTCAAGCTCATCCGGGAGTTCCCCAAAACAATCATCGTTTCCTTCGCCATGGGTCCATTTGGGTTACCCAGCCGTATTCTTAGCCCGCTGGTTGGTGGTGATTTTACCTATGCGGCGATAGAAAAAGGTGCCGAATCTGCCCCGGGGCAGGTAACAGTAGCTAACTTATATAATCTATATCAAATGGTATGCCAATGATATCAAGTAAGACAATAATCTGTGGCTTAATTGGTGACCCCATAGGTCACAGCGTATCGCCGGCGATGCATAACGCCGCCTTTAGATATCTGGGGTTGGACTATATCTATCTCCCCTTCAGGGTGGGAAAAGAGCATCTGGCTAAGGCTATTGACGGCATCAAGGCTTTTAATATAAGGGGACTTAATATAACCATACCCCACAAGGTTGCCGTCATCCCCCTTCTTGATAAGCTAGAACCGCTGGCGGAGAGAATAGGCTCCGTTAATACTATAGTCAATGATAACGGCTATCTTAAAGGCTATAACACTGATGCCAGCGGCTTTTTAAAAGCCCTATTGGAAGGGGGTATTAAACCGGAAGGTAAGAAAGTAGTTATTCTGGGAGCCGGCGGCGCCTCAAGGGCTATCTCCTTCACCCTGACGGAGAAGGGGGCCCATATGGTTATCCTTAACCGAAAACTGGAATTGGACTGGGCGGTTGAACTGGCAGATAATATCTCTCGGTTCTTTGGCAAGAAAATAAAGGCTTTGGAGCTAAACGAGAAAAATCTATCAGCCGTGCTGGAGGAGGCCGAAATACTGGTTAACGCCACCAGCGTCGGTATGAGCCCTGATATTAGCCAGACCCCGGTGGCTAAAAGACTGCTTAAACCAGAGCTGGTTGTTCTTGACATCGTCTATAATCCCGTCAAAACCAGATTGTTAACCGAAGCCGAGGAGGCTGGCGCTAAAATAATTGGTGGTCTTGATATGCTGGCCTGGCAGGGAGCTTTAGCCTTTGAGATGTGGACCGGGGTTAAAGCCCCGGTAGAAATAATGAAAGCGGAAGCAATAAAGGCACTAGGATAGTATGAAAACCAATATCGCCCTGATAGGCTTTATGGGTGCCGGCAAGACGGCTGTCGGTCGGGTGCTGGCTGGAAAACTTAATAAAAAACTGGCAGAACTGGACAGTCTTATTGAAGATAAAGCAAGGAAACCTATATCTCGGATCTTTCAAGAGGATGGCGAGATAGCCTTTCGCCAGCTGGAGACTGAGGTCACCAGGGAGGTAGCCGCTGGTAAAAACCAGGTTATCGCCTGCGGCGGTGGTGTAGTGCTCAACAAGATAAACATTGACCGTCTCAAGGAGGAATCGGTGGTGGTCTATCTTACCGCCTCTCCAGATATAATATTGCAAAGGGTCTCAGCCGATAATTCGGTAAGACCCCTGTTAAAGAAAAGCAATAAAGCAACCGCCATCAAAGAACTGATAGCATTCAGACAGCCCTTATATGAAAGGGCAGCCGATATCAAGATAGATACCTCAAAGTTGGGCATTGAGGCTGTTGCACAACAAATAATAGCCAGACTAAAAGAATATGAAGGCAATAATCTCTAAAAGCGATATAAAGGGTAAGGCGACTGCCCCACCTTCCAAAAGCTATACCATACGGGGGTTAATGTGCGCCGCCCTGGCTAAGGGTGAGAGCCGGATATTAAATCCTTTAGTCTCAGACGATACTGAAGCCGCCAGTGAAGTCCTGAGCCGGGTTGGGGTTAATATGCAGAAAAATAAGGGCTTATGGTGGGTTCAAGGTGGTTGTTTTCGTAAACCTAGCGGAGAGCTTTTTTGCCGCGATTCAGCCGCCACTTTCAGATTTATGACCGCTATATCATCGCTGGTTCCGGGAAGGTGTCGCCTGGTGCCGGGACCTTCCCTCTCCAAGAGGCCAATAGAACCCCTGCTTGAGTCGCTGTCACAACTTGGGGTAAAATGCCAGGTCAATAATACAACGGTAACAGTTAACGGAGGTCGGTTAAAGGGTGGGGTAACCCGGCTGCCGGGTGATGTCAGTTCACAGTTTATCTCTGCCCTACTATTTATATCGCCCCTGTCTGAGTCTGGTGTAGTTATTAATTTGACTACACCGCCCGAGTCAAAACCATACCTTAAAATGACACTGGACTGCTTAAAAGGGTTCGGTATAGAAGTAAAGGCCTCAGATAACCTGAGGCAGTTTGAAGTTTCCAGGCAGGAATATAAACCAGCCAGCTATCAGGTAGAGGGGGACTGGTCATCGACTTCTTATTTATTAGCCCTGGGGGCAATCTCGGGGCAGGTGGAGGTTATTAATCTTAACCCGGAGAGTTTGCAGGGCGACAAGATAATGCTAAACTTATTGGCTGATATGGGAGCAGAGGTAGAAATAAGCAGAAGTTCAGTTATGGTACGAAAATCAAAACTGAGGGCTATCACCGCTGACCTGTCCGACTGTATAGACCTGCTACCTACCCTAGCTATTCTGGCGGCAGTTGCCGATGGCAAGAGCCAGTTCAGCGGCATCAGTCGGGCACGGCTCAAGGAATCAAACCGGGTCTTAGCTCTAAGGCAGGGGCTGGGAAAAATGGGCATAGATGTTAATGAAGAGGAAGATAGACTCATTATAACTGGCTCAGTGCCCAGAGCTTCAACCATTGATAGCTCTGGTGACCACCGCATAGCTATGGCTTTTAGTATACTTGGCTCAGTCACCGGAAGCACAATAATAAATAATGCCGAGTGTGTCTCCAAGACATACCCTGAATTCTGGGACACGCTCAAGAATCTGGGAGGTAAGGTGAATCTAAATGTCAAATAGTTTTGGTAAGCTGTTCACCATAACCAGTTTCGGCGAGAGCCACGGTAGCCTAATCGGGGTGGTCATAGATGGCTGCCCGGCAGGACTGGTTATTACCGAAGAGGATATCCAGCAAGAGCTGGACAGGAGAAAACCGGGAGCCAGCCCGCTGACTACAGAAAGAAAAGAAGAGGACAGGGTTGAGCTTATTTCTGGCATCTTTGATGGGCATACCACCGGCGCCCCTATCTGTCTGGCGGTGTGGAATAGGGATATTGATTCCAGCGAGTATGAGAAGAGTAGATTTCTTTTAAGGCCGGGGCAGGCTGACTATACCGCCTATATGAAATACGGGGGCTTCAGTGACTACCGGGGTGGGGGCAGGTTCTCCGGCAGAATCACTACCGGCTTCGTCATGGCTGGTGCTATTGCCCGTAAATTGCTGGCCCTCATCGGGGTTGAGCTCCTGGCTCATACCGTTGAGATAGGTGGCATTGTCGCTAAAGCTAAGGTATTTGATGAAATAAGAATGAATGTCAGCCAGAATCTGGTTCACTGCGCCGACCTCGAGGCGGCACAGGAGATGATAAAAGCTATTGGAAGGGCTAAAAAAGAGGGTGATAGCCTGGGCGGAATTATAGAGGGCATTGCTATCGGGCTACCAGTTGGACTGGGTGAGCCGGTATTTGATGCCTTAGACGCAGAGCTGGCAAAGGCTCTTTTTGCCATCCCGGCGGTAAAAGGGGTTGAGTTCGGCTCTGGTTTTAAAGCCGCCCGTAAAAAGGGCTCGGAGAATAACGACCCGTTCACGATTGAAAACGGCAAAATAGCAACCACAAGCAACAATGCCGGTGGTATACTGGGCGGCATAAGTAGTGGCATGCCACTGGTGGTCAGGGTGGCTATAAAACCGACGGCATCCATAGCCAAAAGTCAGCAGACAGTAGACATCAGTAAGATGACCCAGGCTCAATTAGCAGTCAAAGGCAGGCATGATGCCTGCATCGTTCCCCGGGCTGTGGTCGTGGTAGAATCAATGATAGCAGTTACACTATGTGACTTCACCTTAAGGTCACAACTGCTCCCGAGGGTGATAAGATGAACCTTGAAGAGCTGAGAAAAAAGATAGACGCCGTTGATACCAGTATAGTCAGGCTAATTGCCGAGAGGATAAAGCTTGCCGAGCAGATAGGCAAGTTAAAAAGAAAACAGGGACAGCAGATAGAAGACGCTCAAAGAGAAGAAGGGGTTCTGAAGCACATCAGAGAGCTAGCCAAAGCCAAGAATATAAAACAGGCGGATATAGAGAGTATCTACCACCAGATATTCACCGCCGCCAAGAGTATTCAGGGAGCCATTGTTGCCTTTCAGGGTGAGCTAGGGGCATACAGCGAAGAGGCAGCGGTTAAGTTTTTTGGTGGCGGGGTTCAGGTCAAGCCCTATGAAAAGCTGGAGGATGTCTTCAGGGCTGTGGAACAGGACGAGGTACAGTTTGGCATCGCTCCCATTGAGAACTCGCTCGAGGGCAGTATCAGCATGACATATGACTTGCTTCTGGACTCAAGCCTCAAGGTCTGCAGTGAGATAGAGCTCAAGATATCCCACTGCCTGATAGTTAATCCTGAAGTAACACTGGATGCAATAAAGAAAATCTACTCTCACCCCCAGGCTCTGGGGCAGTGCCAGGCGTTTATAAAACACCTGAACTATGAGCTGATACCAACCTATGACACTGCCGGCAGTGTTAAGATGATAAAGGAAAAGGGAATAACTGATGGCGCCGCCATCGCCAGTATCAGAGCCGCAGAAATCTATAATATGAAGGTTATCGCCCGCGGCATAGAGGACAATCCCAATAACTTAACCCGATTTTTCATCCTAGCTAAAGAGGATGCTCCGCCCACAGGTAATGACAAGACATCGGTAGTCTTTTCGGTACGACATAAACCGGGAGCCCTATTCGGCTTCCTTGAGGAACTGGCGGCAAAAAAAATCAACCTGACCAAGATAGAGTCGCGGCCAACCAGACAAAAGCCGTGGGACTATAATTTTTACCTTGACTTTGAGGGTCATCGGGAGGACAAGGCGCCCAGAGAAGCCCTGAAGAACCTGGAGGACTATGCCACCTTTATCAAGGTGCTCGGCTCATACCCGAAAGCAAGCAAAAACAATCACGGAGCTGGTAGATGAAAGTAGCCATAATCGGCGGCTCAGGAAAGATGGGGCGGTGGTTTGCCCGTTTTTTATTAAAAGAGGGTAAAGACATAGTTTTAATCGGCAGGAATAGGACAAAGCTAGAAAAAGCTAAGCAGAAGCTTGATGTCCAAGTGGCTACCAGTATGGAGGCGGCTAAAGATGCCGATGTGGTCTTGATTTCAGTGCCCATAAACCACTTTGAGGAGGTGGTAAAGAGGCTAAGCCCCCATACACACCCCAGCCAGATGATTCTGGATATTACATCAGTAAAGGCGTTTCCGGTGGAAGTTATGCATCGTCACATAAAAAGGGGGCAGATGCTGGGAACACACCCGGTATTCGGTCCCGGTGCCAGAAGCGTCGCCAACCACAATTTTGTGCTGACACCAACCAATCAGGAGGAGTCAGCCCTGGCGGAAAAGCTCAAAAGCTACCTGGAAAATAAAAGGGCTAAGGTCCATCTGATGACGCCACAGGAACACGACGATATGATGGCTGTTATCCTGGGGCTAGCTCACTATATCGCCATAGTCTCAGCCGATACCCTGGTAAACTCTAAACGGCTCAAGGAAATGGAAGCCATCGGCGGCATTACCTATAAGGTACTGTTGACACTAGTGGAGAGCGTTATCTCAGAAGACCCTGAATTTTATGCCTCACTGCAGATGAACCTGCCTAATCTACCAGAGATTCAAAAAAGGTTCCAGAAGAGCTGCCAGGACTGGGCTAGACTGGTAGAGAACAGGGATAGGCAGGAATTTGTGACAAGAATGAAAGCCATCAGAAGCAGTCTTGAGGTAAATAACCCCGACTTTGGCAAGGCTTATGACAATATGTATAAGATAGCCGAGGGGCTGTAAAGTCCTCTAATTAACAACTCTACTTCGCCAGCATCTCATCTAACTTAGATTGGTTGAAACCGAGCATCACCTGCTCATCAACAAAAATAACCGGCACACCCATCTGCCCCGACCTGTGAATCATCTCATGGGCGGCTTCTTTATCGGCGGATATATCAATATCCCGGTAAGAGATACCCTTTTTATCCAGAAAAGATTTTGTCCGCTTACAGACGGGGCATTTGGGGGTTGAATAGATAACAACCTTTTTCTTAGCCATAGGTATAATCCTCCTGCTGGCATCCCATATTATTACTCAATAACAAAGCTGTCAACCAGCCAGTAAATGACACCCCGAAATAAACTACTCCCGAATTGCATGACTAGTTAGAGCCAGCTAGCGATACTTAATTCAATCTACCGATAGTACTAAGTACCATATACTAACCAAAACTATACTTAAGTATGATGACATAAGCAATCATTACAGATAAGCTTATTTACAGTTAGCATAGTGGTACTAAGTTCTAGTAACAAAGCTGGAAGTGGGAGGTTGAAACTATGAAAAGGCTTATTTTTGCTAGCCTTATTGGGCTTTTACTGGTGCTTTCTATGACACCGGTAGAAGTCAGCGCGGCAGATTCTTCGTCATCGGAGCAACCACTGCGCAAGCTAGCAGAAGCTAATGATATCTTAATCGGGACAGCCGTGAGATATGGTGCTCTAATGAGTGACCCAATCTATTGTGAAATCCTGGCACGGGAATTCAATATCATAACCGTAGAGAATATGATGAAGTTTACCTATATCCACCCAGCTCAGAATGAATATGACTTCACCAAGGCAGATGTTATAGTTGATTTCGCCCAGCAGAACAATATGAAGGTTCGGGGGCATTGTCTGGTATGGAATCAAGAGCTCCCATCTTGGCTTATTGAGGGTAGCTGGAGCCGGGATGAACTGATACAAATCCTTCGGGAGCACATAAAGACGGTGGTGGGTCATTACCGTGGGAAGGTCTTTGCCTGGGATGTAGTTAATGAGGCAGTGGCTGGGGGTGGTTTACTAAGGGAAACCTTCTGGTATCAGGGCATTGGAGAAAACTACATTGCTATGGCTTTTCGTTGGGCTCGCCAGGCTGACCCCAACGCCCTCCTGTTCTACAATGACTATGACGGTGAAGGACTAGGTAAAAAATCGGATGGCATATATGATTTGATGAAGAAACTTAAAAGAAACAGGGTGCCGATTAATGGTATTGGTCTCCAGATGCACCTCAATGTTGATGAATACCCTGCCCCGGGGGATATAACCACCAATATGAAGCGTTTAGCCGCTCTGGGGCTGGAAATCCATATTACCGAGATGACGGTTTATATTCGGGACGAGGTTACACAGGAAGAGCTTGACAGGCAGGCAGAAATCTACCGGGATATTCTTGAGGTATGCCTCTCGGTTAGTGCCTGTAAAGCCTTTGTTATGTGGGGCTTTACCGACCTCCATTCTCACCTCAGTGATAACCCTAATCGTGGTTCGGCGCTTATTTTTGATAAGCTTTATCAACCCAAGCCGGCTTATTATGCGATTGTTGATTTGCTAAAGCTTAAAGAACCCCCACCCCCTCCTCCACCATCAGAAGAAGAGCCTGTTTCTCCTTTGCAAAAACCCAATCCCTTCGGGAGTTTTCTTAGGTAGGTTCTCTATCTCTTCTCTTGGGCCAATCTAAGCCGGGGCTGGTTCTAGCATCACCTTTTTACTAGAGCTAGCCCCAACGGTCATTTCTAACTATATACACTTGCCAACAATTTCAATATCTACTATAATAATGAATGTCCTATGGTTAAAGGTTATATCCTCATCAAACTGATACCAGGTTTGGAACCTGATGCTCTGTCTCAGATTCGCTCTACCTCAGGCATTCTGGAGGTAGACCTCGTTTTTGGACAATGGGATGCAGTAGCTATAGCCGAAGCCAAGACCCTCTTTGAGCTAGCCAAGGTAGTCGTCGGCCAGATACGGGGCATCCAAGGGGTTCAAGATAGCACCACACTTATAGAGGCTGAGCTATAAATATTTTTCTTTCAAGCTCCTCGCCATTTGTCTGCTCAGCTTCCTAGCCTCCTCTACTAAAGGAGAATTCTGCTTGGCATCCCTAATCTTATTAGCATAGCCACAGGCTATGAATATCCTGTCCTCCCCAACATTAAATTCGTCAGTGAATTACTACTTCTTAAAGCCTGCATAGAAGGTTAAATGAGATTATAACATACCCCGAGCGCCAGATGGTTTGCTAGCCAGCCCGGCAACTGCTAAACTTTATTAACCTTTTAAGTGTGGTAACAATTATGGTTGTAGTTACCGGCGCTACCGGGCATATCGGGAATGTACTGGTCCGCCAGTTGCTGTCACAGGGCGAGAAGGTAAGAGTAATAATACCTCCCGCAGAAGACGTAAAGCCCCTTGATAGGTTGCCGGTAGATATGGTTGAGGGCGATGTCCGTGATATTAACTCCCTTATACCAGCTCTAGAAGGAATTAAAATCGTCTACCATTTAGCTGGTATAATATCCATCCTGCCGGGAAAAAGCAAACTGCTATATCAGGTTAATGTAGTGGGCACACAGAACATCGTAGAAGCCTGTCTGAAGACAGGCGTAGAAAAACTGGTTTATACTAGCTCTATCCACGCCATTGAAGAGCCACCCTACGGCACCATCATAGATGAGACCTTGCCCTGTAACCCCGAGAAAGTGCCCAAGGGCTATGGCAGGAGCAAAGCCCAGGCTTCCCTAGCCGTGCTCAAGGGGGTGGAGCAGGGCTTAAACGCGGTAATAATGTGCCCTACCGGGGTAATAGGTCCCTACGACTATAAAATATCCGAGATGGGTCAGCTTATTATAGATTTTATTAACAGCAATCTTAAAGCCTATATAGACGGGGCATATGATTTCGTTGATGTCCGGGATGTGGCCAGCAGCATTATCCTTGCCAGTGAAAAGGGGCGTAGTGGTGAATGCTATATACTATCGGGGGAACAGATTGCCGTCCATGAGCTACTATTACTACTGCAAGAGCTAACCGGAGTAAAAGCACCTTCCCTCAAGGTGCCTATATGGTTAGCCCGGATAGCGGCTAAGGCTACACCGCTATATTATCGTTTGACCAGAACCAAGCCCCGCTTTACTTCCTATTCTATTGATGTGCTTTGCAGTAATTCTGTGATAAGCTCTGAAAAAGCCCGCCGTGAACTGGGTTTCACAACCCGCCCCATAAGGGAGTCTATTGCCGATGCCATCTTATGGTTTAGGGAAAACGGCTATATTTCTATACCCAAAATACCAAAATCAGCGAGGTCATCGTGAACGAAAGGATATTTTTCAATATTCTGCTTATCGGCTGGTTCTTACTGGCAACAGTAATTTTCATCATACTGTTCTATGTTTCTGCCCCATATGGTCGCCACACCCGAAGCGGTTGGGGACCTACAATCAATAATAAATTGGGCTGGATGATTATGGAGGCACCGGCTCCCCTGGTATTTATTGTTTGCTTCATACTCGGTAATATCACCAGCACAATCAGCATACTGGCTTTCCTCAGTTTATGGCTATTACACTATATACACCGGGCTTTTATTTACCCCTTTTGGCTACGCGGTACCGCCAACCGTATGCCGGTCGTTATTATCAGCTTCGGAATCCTGTTCAACACGGTAAATGGATACCTTAACGGTCGCTATATTTTCACCTTTTCTGGTGGCTACAGTAACGAATGGCTTTTAGACCCGCGATTCATTGTCGGGCTAATACTTTTCCTTACCGGATTCGTAATCAACCGTCAGGCGGATTATGCACTTCGCCATCTCCGCAGTTCAGATAAATCCAACTACAGAATTTCCAGTGAAGGGCTGTTTCGCTGGATATCCTGCCCCAATTATCTTGGCGAGATTATGATATGGATTGGCTGGGCTATAGCTACCTGGTCGCTAGCCGGTCTGGCATTCGCCGTCTGGACGATGGCTAACCTTGTACCCAGAGCGCGAGCCCATCATGCCTGGTATCGTAAATACTTTCCAGGGTATCCACCCGAGCGTAAGGCACTTCTACCCGGAGTATGGTAGCAGTGGTTGTATCCGAACCAACGACATTGGTGACGTTTTTACTCCTTATATGTTAGAGTTATAAAATATGTTTACTTCAGTAAGTGAGATATAAAGAAATGAAAAAAACTCTTATTCACGCCAGTCTAATTTATCTTTTACTGTTACTTTCTATCGTACTTATAGAAATCAATGTGGTAAACTCTCCGGCATCGGAGCAGACACTGCGCTCTCTGTCCCAAGATAAAGGCTTATTAATCGGGTCAGCTGTTAGATATAGTGCACTGGTGAGCGACCCAATCTATTGTGAGGTCTTGGCACGGGAATTCAATGTAATAACGGTAGAGAATATGATGAAGTTCGCCTACATCCACCCGGGTCAGAATGAATATGACTTCACCGGGGCAGATGCTATAGTTGATTTCGCCCAGCAGAATGATATGAAGGTTCGGGGGCATTGTCTGGTATGGAATCAAGAGCTCCCATCCTGGCTTATTGAGGGTAACTGGAGCCGGGATGAACTGATACAAATACTTCGGGGCCACATAAAGACTGTGGTTGGTCATTACCGTGGGAAGGTCTTTGCCTGGGATGTAGTTAATGAGGCGGTTGCCGGGGGTGGTTTACTAAGACAAACCTTCTGGTATCAGGGCATTGGACCGGACTACATTGCTATGGCTTTTCGTTGGGCTCGCCAGGCTGACCCCAGCGCCCTCTTGTTCTACAATGACTATGGTGGTGAAGGTCTAGGGGATAAATCAGATGGCATATATAACCTGGTAAAGAACCTGATAAATGACAGTGTACCGATTGATGGCATTGGTCTACAGATGCACCTCAATGTTGATGAATACCCTTCGCCGGAAGATATTTCCACTAATATGAAGCGCTTGGCCGCCCTGGGACTAGAAATCCATGTATCTGAGATGACGGTGTATATTGAAGACGAGGTTACCCAGGAAGAGCTTGACAAGCAGGCAGAAATCTACCGGGATGTACTAGAGGTATGCCTCTCTGTTAATGCCTGTAAAGCCTTTGTTATGTGGGGTTTTACCGACCTCTATTCTTACTTCAGTGATAACCCTAATAGTGGTTGTGCGCATATTTTTGACGAGTTATATCAACCTAAACCGGCTTATTCTGCGCTTGTTAATGTGTTTAAACCTGAAACATTATCGCCCTAAGCACAACAGAGCAAAACCGGATAAACAGAGATTGGAACTGTAAAATATCTGAAAAATCTAATGTGTGATAGGAGTGCTGGGAAGATTAATAAAAAGTTCTGGAACTGCCAGCTTATACGATGTTGGCTGGCATTATTTCTTAGTCGATAAGCTCCCAAATCAGTGCCCAATACTTGGTGCTAATCTCGTTATCCTCCGTCTCCAGCAAGGCGGAAATCCTTTTATCTATATAGGAACCCAGCTTTATTCTCCACTTAGCACAGTTTGAGCTTGACGGTTTCTGATTCCCGCTCTCCCACATTTCTAGTGTCTTTTCTGTTACTCCAATATCAAGAGCCAATTCCTGCCGTGTCTTACCAAGTAATTGGCGAAGCTTTTTTAAAGATGAAGCATCTCCCCTTTTTAGCAGTCGGACTGATTGCTCAACTCGCTTCTTTAGCTGGTGCTCTTCTGCCATAGGCTTCTTTCAAAACGAATAATCAATAGGGGAAAACTTTATTTATTATCCATATATTATTTATCTTGAGAACTACTTTGTCAAACTAATATGTACAAAAACTAAAAATAAATACCCTTGCTTATTTTATGATAGCAGTGGCTTGATGCGGGTAGAAATAATGCCGCCAAGATTATTGTATCACTGGTTATCTGTCTAAATGAGAATATATTAAAACTTCGCCAAACCGCTTTTTATACTCCTCGAGTAGCTTCTGTATCTCCGCCAGCTTATCGCCGGGGAGAGCCTGCGAATCGTAGAGAAGCCGGCCGATAAGGGTGGACTTACCTTGGTCGACTTGACCGGTTACAGCTACATCCACTCTACTGTCCCATTCCCAGCTTTAATAACAGGTCTATCAGCAGCCATATGCCGCTAACTACGGCTAAGACCCCTACTGTGTACCTGAGTATTTTCGTGTTTATCTTTGCCGTTATTATAGGCCCGATTATGCCGCCGATGAGCGAGCCGGCGCAAAGTGCTAGTGCAAAACCCCAGTCCAGATTGCCCCCTATTATGTACCACAATAAGAAAGAGAAAAAGCATATCGGCACCTCTGCCAGCGTGGTTGTGCCTACCGAAACCTTGGGGTCGACACCGCCGAGTATCTTGCCGGTAGAGGTTACCGGGCCGAAGCCTCCTCCCGAGAAGGCTTTGTTGAATCCCGATAGTAGCCCTATACCAAACATCTTTTTCCAGGAGAAGGCATAGTATATCGGGCGCAGGCACAAAATGCCCATTGCTATTACCAGTATACCGATGTAGGACTTCATATATAGTGTAGGTATCAGCTTGCCGGCAAACGCGCCGGCGACGCAGGCGAATAGCCCGGGTATAATTATCGAGAGGCTTATTTTCATGTCCCTGGTTAAGCCCCTGAAGTTGGTGTTTTTCCTTATATGGTGTCCTATACTGCCGGTTGCCCCGCCTATCGCCTGCGATATAAGTATTGATGGTACAACCAGCTTCGGGCTGTAGCCCATCAGGATGAGTAACGGGCTCAGCAGTGTACCGTACATCATTCCCAGCCCCGAGTCTATTATCTCCATTATGATTGCCAGCAGGCCGATCGGTATTAATTCCATACTTTTTTAGTTCTCCTTTACATATACCCCAGCGACCTTAGTTTTTGCATGGTAAAAGCCCTTTCTTTATCCTGCGCCCGCGCATAATCCGATGATAACAAAGACAAAAAGTGCCACTAGCTTCTCCTTTCAAAATTATAATAAAGAGTCCTGATAACCTAAAACCTGGGACCTCTTCTTAACTATCTATCTTCTTTTATTAATAACCCTGTTCTCAGTAACACTCCAATTGTAGTATTATTGTAGTGCATATTCTATACTTTTACAATCCTCATAATATAAATAATTCTTTATTATATGACAGTTAAAGAAATGATATGCAGAATATTGATTCCTGATACAATGCTGGAAAGCAAAAATATTCCCGCATTGACACCTTGATTGAGGATAGGATGAAGGAATAAACTGGTAATAGTTATTTAGTTAAAAGGGATTAAAAAATGACAAAATACATTTTCGTGTCAGGCTGGCATTTCCTTTTATTCAGTCAACCCTCTTCTCTTCTTCTGGCTTGGTTAAATCGTCAAACTCTCTACGAATTTCACCAATAGCGACATCCCGTTCGCGACCTATTTCAGTCCTGGCTCTATTGATTATAACCTCAAGAGCCTTTTCATTCTCCTCCTGTGCTTTTTGCCGATTCGTCTCTTCAGCCTGTTTTACCTGATTTATTATCTCCTGCCTCTGTTTCTCCACTTCGCCAATGTATCTGTCCATCCCTTGCTCTATCTTAATTAACAGCTCCTTTTCCATCCGCTCAGCATTCTCCTTTGCCTCCTGTGAGCGTTTATTAATCCTTCTCATTATTGGTCTGTAAACTGCGAAGTAGAGCAAGACAAGAAAGACTAAAAAGCTTATAACCTGAACCAACAATGACGTCAGATTGAACCCCAGTTCTTCAGCACCTTCCATCCCTAATCCCTTTTATTCCTAATCAGAGGTAAAAGCATCCGATAGGCACCCCAAAAAGCGACCAAGACTCCGAGAACCAGTCCAACCAATAGAAGGATAGGCTTGGTATTAAACTTGCTATCTAACCACATACCACCAAGCACCCCGGCCAGGATTGATAGCCCGAGAAACCAACCGATACCAATCAGATTCAGGGCTTCCCTCCACTGGTTAATATCAAACTTAATCCCGCCACCTGGATTCATGGTTTCTTCCCCCCGATGAGTATCAGCCTTAATCCCACTTCTTAGATTCGGGGTTTCTTTTCTCTGTTGAGCGTTAGCTTTAACCACTCTGCCTTTTTTATATGCCATCTTATTATGCTTAACAAAAAAGTTGCCTATCTCATTATCAGGAATAATCAGTTCAGTGACGGGTTTACCGGCAACAAGATGGCTATCAATCACACTTTCCACATCATCTGGGGTAGCCAGCCCGTAGTAAACATGCCCCCCACTAGGCGGTGAGACTTCAACCAGTACTTCATCAGGGTCTATACCCATTAATCCGGTTTTCCCTAAATCTACATCCTGTCCTGAGTTATGTAGTTTGACCCTGAAAGACTCATATATCATCTGTCTCATATCAGCCGTGCCCATAGAGTTGAGCCCGACTTTTATAACCCACTTTCTATTTTCGTCTTCCCCCATAGATATTCAGTGGCTCCTGTCTTCTTTTATATTATTATAGCCTAACCAGCTCTCTTTTCATAAATTCCAGTTTGCCACGGATGCTACCATCCAGTACCTTGTCACCAACCCTGACCACAATTCCGCCAATTATGCCCGGGTCAACCTCGGTCTGGCTGGAATACAGGAGCGTATACAACTGTTAGGTGGTAGCCTAAAGATAAATTCTGAAACAGGCAAAGGGACAACTATATCAATTGAGGCTCCAATTCAGTGATAGGTAGCCATAAAATCTATCTGATACAGGTCATATAGCTAATAAGGAATTTCTGCTATTTCTTAATATCAACCTTTTTAATAGCGGGATTTGGATTCGAACCAAAAACAATTCAGATTGAAATATCTTCTTAATTATGCTACAAATAACCTGCCTATATAATATCTTGACTAGCTTTAAGGTTTAATAGTATTCAGCCTAAAGCATTCATGGAAAGGAGCTATTTAATGTATGGAGGTTTTGTGATAGGAGCTCACCGTCTTCTAACAAAGATTAAGAAGCGAGACGATTTTTTAAAATACTACGCTGAGCTAGAGAGAAGCCAATACCTGCCTGCAGAGGAAATAAGGGATATTCAACTGGTGAGATTAAATGCTCTTCTTAATCATGCCTATGATAATGTCCCCTATTACCGTAGACGGTTTAGTGAAGCAGGGTTGAAGCCAAGTGATATCAAGACCACAGATGACTTGGTCAAACTACCTATTTTAACTAAGGAGGATGTTAAGGCGAATTTCAGAGACATGGTTGCGGTTAATTTCCCAAGGGCAAAGATGTTGCCAGATTCCACCAGTGGGTCAACAGGCGAGCCGTCAAGATTTTATAAAACAAAGGAAGTCAACGCCCGAAAACAGGCTAATCTACATCGGGCATATAAGTGGTTTGGATATGAAATGGGAGATATGATTGCATATGTCTGGTTTCTTAAAAGAGGCTTTGTGGCTAAACAAATCAGTAATCTGCACCCTAGCCTGTTTCTCGGAAGGTTTTATCTAGACCCTCTAAATATGTCACAAGTAGAGTTGGAGCGTTTTGTGATACGAATAAAAAGGTACAAGCCTAGCTTAATCGTTGCTTATCCATCGGCAGCCTATATCTTGGCTGGCTATATTAAATATAATAATATCAAGGGGCTCATGCCAAAAGCAGTAATAACCGGGGGTGAAATGCTCCTTGATTACCAGTGCCAAGCTATCAGGCAGGCTTTTGGCTGCGAAGTATTTGATGGCTATGGTTCTCGCGAGGTGGGCCTTATAGCACACCAATGTCCCGGTCATAATGGCTATCATATCTGTGCTGAAAGCCTAGTCCTTGAATTTATCAAGGACGGCAAGGCTGTCCCAGAGGGTGAGACTGGTAAGATAGTGGTAACCGACCTCAATAACTATGCCATGCCGTTTATAAGGTATGAGAATGGGGATCTCGGTGTCCCTACCAGTGAGAAGTGCAGCTATAGCATAAACCTCCCATTAATGAAGTCTATCGAAGGCCGCATTGAAGATATAATAGTCACCAAGGACAAGCTCATCTCATCCCTAGCAATAAATCCCATTTTTAACAGTTTACCCATCAATCAGTATCAGATAGTTCAGGAGTTAGAGGACGAGATTCTAGTCAAGATTGTAAAAGGAGATGGTTATACCGAGGCCGTAACGGAGAATGTACTCAAGCTACTGCCAAAATACATATCCAAAAATGTGAAATTTCACATTATATTTACTGACAATATCCCTCTCACCCCATCCGGGAAACACAGATTTGTTATTTCAAAGATTCCTGTGAGATTTAAGTAAAAAGTCAGCAAATAAGGCTAGTGTTTTATCGCCCCACGGCTTCCTGAAGGACAACAATATATACTACCAACACCCCCACTACCACCCCAATAATTAGTCCTAAAAAGAACCAGAACGGTTTAGGCCAGTTATCAGGTTTAGGTTCAGGCTTATATAAACTCTTAGGCACTCTCAATTTCCTCGGTGACCTTGCCAAGCTTGACTCGGATTACAACTTCCTTCCCAAGCAGTTCAACTAGTAAATGCTGGTCATCTTTTTTGTCTATTCCTTTAATTCAATTATGCCACTTCTTTTTAGATTGTCAAATATTTCTAATAAAATATTTTTCCAAATTCGGATACCATGCTAAAATCAATATAGAGGTGGTAGAAATATGAAACTTGATCTTTTCCTTGTTTTATTTGGTCTTATAGTTGTCGCGGTTGGTGTCACATGTTGGACAATGATTGCTACAGGCGGATACTACGAAGAAGCTGGTTCTTTTCAAGCTGGTCCTTTTGAGTATGCCATTGCAGTTGGGGGAACAGTACTCGGTGGTGGACTTTTTGTTGTCGGTTTAATAAGAATGATAGTCAAACATTGACTTGATATAGTAATAGGGGACCAAGCCATATCTTCTAACAGAGGTAAAGCTAATTTACAAGAAGACTAACAATAAGTAAAGATGTTAGCCAGTCTTGTGGCGGGACTTGTTGAATTAAGGGGGTGAATTGTGCCTAAGACGTGGAGGAATGAGGCAATATGCCGGGCTTGTGGTAGGAAAATCTATTTACTTGATGATGGATGGTGTCATGGGTCTCTTTGTGGAGTACAAGCTAAGAAACATATTACGTCGTTTATTCGCCGGTATTGGCCTGGACATCAAGCAGTCCCTAAGTAGAAGGTAAAGAGGCCTCCCGGTTTCTCAAGAGTTGGAACAAGAGAATTGTCAAGCTCTACAAAAGTAGGCGGCTAAGAGAGGGAAAGTAGTAGTTAATACCAAACAAACCACAGACTCGGTCAAGAAGTGGCGTAGATTTCAAGTTGGTAGCGGGGGTTGGATTTGAACCAACGACCTTCGGGTTATGAGCCCGACGAGCTACCACTGCTCCACCCCGCGCCGATATTACACAGACTAGTATAAACACTGGCGGGAGGGGTGTCAAGGAAACTCACTTGCTATCGAGCTAAGAAGATAGGCAGTCGCTTATTTTTTGTTCTTACCCTTGGTATCCCTCTCGGGCCACCAATTCTTTAACCGTTCGGAAACCTGCTTTTCATACCCCTGGTCACCGGGGTTGTAGAAGCGTTTATCTTGAAGTGAAACAGGGAGGTTCTGCTGTCTGGCAAAATGCCCGGGGTAGTCATGGGCATACTTATAGCCCTTACCATAGCCGACATCTTTCATCAGTTGTGTTACCGGATTACGCAGGTGCAGGGGCACTGATTCACCGGAACCTTGCTTAATCTCCTCCTGAACTTTAGTGTATGCCTGGTACAGGGAGTTGCTCTTTGGTGCCGTAGACAAATAAACAACCGCCTCAGCCAGAGCCAGGTTGCCTTCAGGCATGCCGATAAAGTGAACCGCCTGCTGGGCGGTCATAGCCACCACCAGCGCCTGGGGGTCAGCCATGCCGACATCCTCAGAGGCGAAGCGCACCAAGCGGCGGGCAATATATAAGGGGTCCTCTCCGGATTCCAGCATACGCGCCAACCAGTAGAGTGCCGCATCCGGGTCTGAACCCCTCATCGACTTATGTAGGGCTGATATGGTGTTAAAGTGTTGCTCGCCACTCTTATCATAGGTTAAAGCCCTATGCTGGATGGCGTCTTCAACAGTATCAAGCAAAATCTGCCGCTTGCCATTAGCATCCGGCGGTGTCGTCAGGGTAGCCATCTCCAGGATGTTCAGGGCAACCCTGGCGTCATTGTTTGACATGGTAATGAGGTGGTTCAGGGCATCTTCAGCCAGCTCCACTTTCAGAGCACCCAGACCATGCAACCTATCCTTTTGTGCCCGAAATATGATTACCCGAATTTCATCAGCGTTAAGTGGTTTCAGGGTGAAGACCTGACAGCGGGAGAGAAGTGGCGAAATAACCTCAAAGGATGGGTTTTCAGTGGTCGCCCCGATAAGGGTTATGGTGCCGTCCTCAACAAAGGGCAGGATAGCGTCCTGCTGTGCCTTGTTAAAACGATGAATCTCATCTATGAACAGGATGGTTCTCTGCCGGCTCATCTTGCGGCGCTCCTTTGCCTCCTCGATTATCCGCCTCAGGTCGGCAACCCCGGCGCTGACGGCAGACACCGGGCTGAAGTGTGAATCGGTGGTATTGGCGATGATAAAAGCCAGGGTAGTTTTGCCGCTACCCGGCGGACCCCAGAGAATAATTGATGGCAGATTACCGGACTCAATGGCTTTCCTGAGCACACGCCCCTTACCGATAAGGTGCTCCTGTCCGACAAACTCATCAAAGCTGATTGGCCTCATCCGTGCCGCCAGCGGAGCCTCCCTTAGCCTGTCCTTCTCAAACTGTTGTTCAAACATGTCCATAGTTTTACCCTATCTGCTGCTGTATAATAGCCATTACCTCCTCCGGGCGTCTAGTGGAAAAGGCAAACTGCCTAAACCTACCCTTCTTTAGTTCCAGTATAACCCGCGGAGGACCAATGACATTATAGACCAGGACTGGTTTGCTCTTAGCCTTGCCTAACCGTATCCCCCAGCCCCCATAGGCAATACCCGGGTTCTTATCCAGATAGCAGCCGGCAACATTGTGCCAGGGTATGGTGTACTTTATTCTGTCAAAGGCAACGGTAATGGCATCAAGTGTTATGCTGATGGTGAGCCTGGTGAAGTTGGCTACTAGGACAGTAACACCGGCAAATATTACCATCATAACCAGGTAGAACCAATCGGGTGCTGGATTATCACCCACCGGGCCCGTTGTAGTCTGGTAGATAAATAGATATAGAAACAGTGCCGTAATGCCAGTCATCACCCACATTATCAATCTGCCCAGGGGGAAGGGTATTACCTCTTGATAGATTTCATTTGGTTTCACCTTGAGTATCCTTTGCATCCATGAGATATTTCAAAATGCTCTCCAACCTCACCCCCCTGTGTCCCCCTCTCCTTAAAAGGAGAGGGGGAAAGCTATAGGAGAGGGGCTTCGCCCCTCCGTGACTCCCGTTACTTGGTCCCATGCGGTATTTTGATTCCCTTAGCCCTCTCATATAACCACTCAAAGTCGTCCCAATAATCCTTTCCTCGTTCCTTTCTATATTCAATGATCATTGGTTTGGCTACTTCCCAACATTTTATGATAGAATACCGCCATTCGTTGACAATCAAATCTTTTTCAATAAGTTTTTTAAATACCATTATTCCTGCAACATCATAGGTATGACAAGCTTTTTCAGCCGCTTCTATTTCTTCTTTAGACCAATCTTTAAAATTCCTCCCTGATATTTCGAACAAAGTACGCCTTGCTTCTCTTATCTCCTCTCGTTGCAGGAATTGAGAAATATCCGTAAAGGCGGTGACTTTTCTTGACCTTGAAACCTCTCTCAGCTGTAAGACTGCAAGAATGGCTGTAATTAAAATTACCAAAGCCATAGAAACTGTTGACACCGCGCCAAACATGACCCAATCCATATGATTAACCTCCCTTGTTTATCTATTTTCTCCCCTTCAATCTACCCCATAAATTCACCTAGCTTAGATATGAAAGAATTCCCTCTCATAAATTGGTTTGAAATCCGGCCTATCTTTCTTTATCGCTTCTATAGCCCTGATTAGGGTATGTTTTGCTGGAAGTGCCGGGTTTTGACTAAGGTCATGTCTACGCATACTGTTATAGTATACCCGAAATATATTTTGGTCGGAACCTCTGTCAAAGTGAGGAATATGCTTCAACTCCTCGTCAATTCTTTTCCTCATTTCCTCTCTTTTCATTGCTGTTCTCCTTTCACTTATACCTCTTTACCTCAAATAGCTTAACATAACTACAAAAACAAATCAAAGCTAACCAGCTACGAATTGTTTCCCTTTTAAAATAATATCGTTTTGTCGCCCCCCTATTTATATCTCTTCACCTCAAAGCAATAGAGCTTTATCGGCTCGTCGGGCATGATGCCCGCCTTCATGCGGCAGATGCTGATTTGCTGGTCAACCGTATCTACCCCCTCAAGGTCAGGCAGGAGCAGTCCCCGCCTGAAGCCGCACTCCACTATAAGCCCGTATTTTTTGGGGTCAAGACGGGCTTTGCTTTTTACCGGGCGGGGCTTGGTCAGCAC
>CAYGXW010000005.1:35406-57446 GCA_964354125.1 uncultured Dehalococcoidales bacterium | reverse complement strand
GTGGGCGTCACCTGGACTTTGGGGCGTGCCGGAGTGGTAGATTGGTTTACCATAGGCCTCGGAGTCGCTGCCCTAGTTCTGGTCTTTCGATTCAAGGTTAATTCAGCTTGGCTCATAGTAGGTGGGGGTCTGGTGGGAATAGCCTACAAGATACTACTTGGCTGATTTGTAACCTGCCACAAGAGGAATAGTTACCGCATGAAACGAACAGAGGTTGGATCGCCTGCTCAACAAAAGCTTATTCTGTATATCTGTTCCATACATCATCCTTTTTCAGAAGGATGTAATACCCCAGTCCAATTTTGAAGCGTTAAGTGTCCAGTTTTGAAAAATTAGTAAGAATCTAGGGAAAAACGCTTGACAGCCGGGGGGGGGATGATATAGTATTATAGTATTGTATAGGATTTTGGAAAAACTAAACTCTTACAGAGCATCAGACTAGTGCTATGATGGCTTTATGTGTCGGCTTGTCGACTTATGGGAGAAGGCTAGAGCAGGAAGAGCAAGCTATATAGCAGGGCCTGCTGGGGGAAACCAGAGTGCCAAAGGAACTCCATCCTGATGGTTTAATTAGAACTTTTTCCCCTCCCGTGTGCAGAGCCCCGGGTGAAATCGGGCTTAGCAGCAGGGTTTGCCAAGGGAAAAATGAAGTAGCAATGAAAGTATTGATTGCCGAGAGTGATCTTGAAACTGTAGATAATATTAGCATAGCCATCAATCTATACTTGCCTAATTTCGAGTTAATAACAGCTGATTCAGTCAAGCAGTGTCTGGATATGGTCAAGAACAACAGCCTGAATATGGTTATCTTGGGTGATCTGGCTGACATATCTGGCCTTGATGTCATTAAGAAGATTCGTAGCTATTCTGAAGTCCCTATAATGGTCCTATCTCATAAAAATGATGAATATTTATTGGTAAAAGCCCTTGATGCAGGTGCTAATGGCTACATGACCAAACCATTTCAACAGCTTGAATTGATGGCACGTATAAGGACACTGCTTAGAGGAAAGCAAAGCAACAAGCAATATGAATAATCAGTCTAAAAGGAGACTAAAGCAATGAGTGGTAATAGAAAGGAAACAGCCGTTGCAGAGCAGAGGACCGATGAACTCTATAGACCACGGACAACCATTGGTATTAAACAGACCACAAAGGCGAAATTAGACAAGAACAGGGCCCCTGGGCAGTGCTATGACGGCTTTATATGGCAGCTTGTCGACTTATGGGAGAGAACTAACGGCAAGTGAATAATATACAGTACTAATCTATTAAAGGAGGTGATGCCTATTGTAGCTATTAGTTAATGTAAAATCCGACCAAAATATTAGTAAAGGAGTTAAAATTGGAGAAAAAGAAAGTACCTAAGAATGAGTCTGGTGGAATATCCAGACGAGAGTTTCTGAAAGATGCCGGCTTGGTTGTTGGTGGTGCTGCTATCGGCTCAACGGTTCTCCTGGCTGCCTGCGGTGGTGGCGAAGGTGAAACCGCTACAGTAACCAAGACATCAACGGTTACCACAACGGCACAGGTAGGAACGGCAACGCAAACTGTTACCACAACAGCCGGGGCAGCAACGGTTACCACCACAGTAGCGGGGGTTACCAAGTTTATCTGCCCCATTGACGGCTTGGAGTTTGATACCCTTTCTGCTTTGCAGGCTCACTTTGCGTCTGCGCACCCGGAGGAAGCAATCCCCGGGGTGATTACGCTTAATATCAATGGAAGTAACCATGTTCTACAGGTTGAGCCCAACTGGACTCTAGCATACGTGATAAGAGAGAAGTTATTCATGACCGGCACCAAGCGGGGTTGTAGAACAGGTGACTGCGGATATTGCACCGTAATAATGGATGGACGTCCAGTGGTATCATGCCTTGTTTTAGCGATTGAAGCCGATGGTCTACCAATAGCCACCGTTGAGGGGCTAGCAGTAGCTGACAAACTGCATCCGCTACAGCAAGCGTTCATCGACGAAGACGCTCTACAGTGCGGTATCTGTACTCCGGGAATATTAATGACCGCCAAAGCTCTGCTCGACTTCAAGTCCAAGCCGACATTGGCTGAAATCAAGGAGTTCATGGCCGGTTCGATATGTCGCTGTGGTTGCTACACGCCAATAATCAAAGCGATACAGAAGGTCGCTGGTTAAGTAAGGAGGATGAACTATGTACGAAGAATATACTAAGCAAGACCCATATACCAAGGAAAAATATCCTCAGTCCATATACCACAACCAGCCCAACCCAGCCGGGGGACCACCGTCCCGAGCAACAGGCACGACCCCTCTCAAGTGGGTTGCAAACCCAGCCATAAGGCGTGTCGGCGCCGAGGAGAAGGTCACCGGTAAGGAAATTTTCGGCAACGACATAGTCTTTCCCGGGATGCTGTATCTCAAGATCAAGCGATGCCCTTACTCACACGCTGTGGTGAAGAGCATTAACACCACCGCCGCCAAGGCACTGCCTGGGGTCGTCATGGTGCTTACTAATGACGATATACCTGATTTAATTAATGCCGCCCCATATGATTACTGCCTTAACAAGGAGTGCTGGGTAGAAGGCATGGCGGTGGCTTGCGTTGCGGCAGAGGAGGAGGACATTGCTGAAGAAGCCATTGACCTGATTGAGGTGACATACGATGTCCTGCCCTTCGTGCTCCATCAGGACGACGCTCTGAAGGCGGGTGCCTATATCCTTCATGGGGATACCAACGAGGTTGGTACTGCGGTTTCCGTTAAACGCGGTGATGTAGATGCCGGATTCGCTCAGTCAACCAAGGTGGTTGGTCCTGACCATTTTACTACAGTAACCAAACCCTTTTACGGCGTGCGACCGGTAGCAGGAGTTGAGAATGAATCGTTCACCGCTCGTTGGCAGAACGACCGAATGTCTTCTTGGGTTTCTCAGCAGAGTCCGTGGGGGGTTGCCAGGACAGTGGCTTCCACTCTGGGACTGCCCTATAACAAGGTAATCGGCAGAAACTGCCGACAGGGCACCGGCTGGGGCAGCAAGGGCAGTGACGGCGCGGGCATAAGACTGGCCGCCTACGTATCTTATAAGACCGACCGGCCGTGCAAGTGGTACCAAGATAGCGATGGTTATTTCTGTTTGGTGACTAGCGCCTGGACGTGCCAGGAGCACACACTCAAGACCGGGATGAAGGACGACGGTACTGTGGTTGCCATATCAGACGTTTCTCTTGGCAATGCAGGCTACCGTGGTAGCAGAGCTGTCGGAAGTTCCATGCAACAGCTTGAAACTAAGTTGACATGCCCGAACCTTAGTTGTGAGGGTAAAGATGTCTGGACTAACTCTCAATCAGCTGGTGTACCGCGCTGCGTGGCTCATCCCAGTGGAAGCTGGGCTTTTGCTGTCCACAATGACCGGTGTGCCGAAAAGGTCAACCAGGACCCCATCGACTGGTGGATCAAGAACTGCTTCACGGGCAGTGGCCTGGGTGGGCATCCGGACAATCCCGCGGTTGACATCGGCGCCAACCCCCAACCCGATATATACCCGCAGCTGATTACATTATCGGGCTGGAAGACAAAGTGGAAGGGGTGGACGACACCGGTGTCTGTCAGTGGCGCCAAGAGACGGGGCATAGGCTTTGCCCAACACAACTGCAGCCACGGGTCGCTCTCCAACCCGGAGTCGGCTACGATAATGGCTGAGGGGGATGGAACTTTCCGTTGTGTCACCGGCTCCAATGAATGTGGCAACGGAGCGAGAACGGCAATGACTATAATGGCAGCCGAAGAGATGGGTGTCAACCTTAAAAATATGTTCTGTCCCAATTTTGATACCGATCAGGTTCAAGAGAGCCGCTCGCCCGGCGGTAGCACAGTAGTTCGTGGCACAGGGACAGCCATAATACTGGCGTGTAGAGATGCCAAGGAACAGCTGTTTAAAATGGCTATTGCCGCCAAAAAGATTGACGCCACCAGCCCCGAGCAGCTTGAAACTGGCGACGATAAGATCTATGTCAAAGCTGACCCGACTAAATCTGTGGCTATAAAAGATATAACTGCACTTCAGTCCAGCACCTATGTGGATGCGGAAACGGGTACAAGCTTCGGCGGTCCGATTATTGGTCGGGGTAGGTACGCCACCAAGAGGTCAGGCGCCACCATGATGAATATGCAACATTCTGGCGCTGTAGCCGAGGTGGAAGTGGACACCGATACCGGCGAAGTGACGGTGCTGAATGTCTGGGAGGTAGCCGCCGACGGCAGGTCCATCTACTTAATGGGGGAGTTTAATCAGACTTGGAGCGGCATAATAATGCAGGTGGGTCATGCCCTGTATGAGGGTGTAATCAAGGACGAACCCACCGGCATCACCCTTAACCCGAACTACTCGCTCTATAAGCTACCCACGATGGCGGATAATCCTAACATGTTTGTTGAGTTCTATAACGAAATAGACCCCTACGGCCCGTTTGGTGCCAAGGGCTCCGGTGAGCCAGTGATGCCCCCGACAACGGCGGCTGTCCTCAATGCAATCTATAATGCGTGCGGTGTCAGGCTTTACCAAACCCATGTCACCCCCGATACCATCCTGGCCGGACTAGGTAAGGCATAAAGGAGGTATGAAGTGAAAACTTTTACACATATCAATGCCACAAGTGTGGATGACGCTGGAGCCAAGCTAACCCAGTACGGGGCCAGTGCTATGCTGATTGCCGGCGGCACAGACCTCATCCCGTTTCTCATGACTCGCTGTCTGCCCAGGGAAATGCTGCCCCAGTACATCATTAACCTCAAGACCATCCCCGACCTGGACTACATCAAGGAAGAAGGCGGAGTACTCAAGCTGGGCGCTATGGCCAAACTGCATGATATCGCCTTCTCTTCAGTAGTGCTGGGCAAGTGGAGTTCCCTGGCTGAAGCGGCTCGTAAAGTAGCTAAATGGCAGGTGCGCAACATGGCTACCATTGGTGGCAACATCTGCTGTAAAAAGCGCTGCTGGTACTACCGGTCAACATGGAATAAGTTCATGTGCGTGCTCAATGGCGGCACCGGGTGTCCCGCTGTCGCCGGAAACCACAGGTACGAGTCTGTGTTCGGCGCCACCAACGGCTGCTATGCCGTCAACCCTAATGACGTACCTCCAGCCCTTGTTGCTTTAAGTGCCAAAATAAAGACCAACAAGCGCCCCTCTGTTGAAGCCGCCGATTTCTTTGACGGCTTCAAGGTCACGGTTCTGGGTGCTGGCGAGTTTATCACCGAGATTCAGGTACCAGCCCCGGCAGCCGGAAGCAAGCAGAGCTTTGTCAAAGCTTCGGAAAGGCGGGCGGTGGACTTCGCCTCCGCCAATGTGGCTTGCCTGGTCACCCCAGCTACGGGTACCATCACTGCCGCCAGGATAGTGCTGGGTGCCGTGGGAACTGTACCCATACTAGCCACTGCGGCTGGTACAGCGCTAGTGGGAAAGACCCTCTCCGAGTCTACAGCTGATGCAGCAGCGACCGCTGCTGTAGCCACAGCTAATCCCATTAGCTCACTGAATAAATACAAGGTTCAGATGGCTAAAGGCCTGGTCAAGCGGGCTCTTCTGAGCTAGTGCTAGATTACAACCGAGGGGGATTTTAAAATCCCCCTCGGTTGTGGTATAATCTCAAATAGATGTGAAATGAACGAATCTAAGATTTTTAGCCTAGATGAACTGGCAGAAAAATACCCCCGGCAGTGGCTGGCAGTTAATGTTGTGGAAAGAGATAGTGAATCTGGCCAGCCCCTAAAGGTTACTTTATTAACCAAGGACATTGACCTTCATCACGTCCGTGCCAGGACACGCATGAATGACTTCTGCACTTTATACACAGGTCCTATTCCAGAGGTAAATCACTTGGGAATGTTCTGATGAAAATAAAGATATCGGCAGATGAACCCATAGTTTTTTTCGTGCGGGTTAAAGGTCCCAAAGGGGTCAGGGAGTTCCGGGCTGTTCTTGATACCGGGTCAACGGATTCTCTAATCCCACTTCAAGATGCCAGGGATTTGGGTTACGAAGCATATTTTGACCCATTTACCAGAACCGGCGAAGGGACCCTAGGAATTACCAAAACAGACATATTTGAGACCGATGAGATAGTGCTAGAAGAAGTGGCGGTGGCTGACCTAGTAGCCAGAGATGTAAAGGCTCTGGCCTTCAACATGCCTAAATCGGCGGGCTTTGAGGCTGTTCTGGGGATAAGCTTTCTGCGCAACTTTAACACCCACATAAACTTTGAGCAGGGGTATTTGACCATCCAACCTATTTCACATAACCCATAGATAGGTGAATATAGGTGTATAATAGACTCATGAAACTGTTTGGCCAGGTTTCCCTGATAAAGAAGCAGTATATCGCTTTTTTTGGCGTGGTTGGAGTAGCCATACTCACAGCGCTAATAAGTGTGCCCTGTCCGGTATGTAACGGAACGGGGAAGGCAACTACTGCGGTTGGAATGGAAAATGTTTTCATCGCCCAATTTGAAAGTAACCAAAGCTACGTCAGTCAGGACTTCTGCATGGGCTGGGTCCTGTATAAATATACCGTGAATTTGACACTCAGTAATGGTGGTGACGAAACAGCCACAGGATGGATTAAGTTAGTATTAAAAAGGTTTTTAACAGGTCAGCCTCTGGACACTAATTATGTAAATATAGAAGTGCCAGGATCGTCAACAGTGCAGGATTCCTTTGCTGTTTGGTTCCAAACTCCTTTTGAGGTTAGCCCGGATTCAATTGTTGATGCAGTGATAGAATTGGGGGGAGTTAAATGCTTGGCTTGCAATGGAACCAGTTCAGTGTCAGTGAACACCTGGTTGCTAGCAAATAGCGTAAAGAGCACTTTGCTGAAGATTACACGGTTGGAGCATGAATTCAAACCTCCTCCTTTCACTGAATACGAACCGCCCGAAGGATATTAGCTAGTGGTAAACCGGGCACTTAAGCCTTTAGGGCTTGGTGGATTTATCGTCTATAGTAGTCCAGTTTTAATTGTAGTTGCCGTGCTAACCCTCTTCCCCTTGATGGCATGTAACGTAACCGAAACAACAACTGTAGCCCCACAAGATAGCTCTCAACCCCTAGAGACTTCAGTAACCGGCCAAGGCAAGTACCACCAAGTAGTTATAGAGGCTGTGACCTTTATACCCCTGGAACTCAGTATTAAGCCCGGTGATACTGTTACCTGGGTGAACGAGAACACCAATACACATACCGTCACCTCATGGTATCACTTCCAGGATGAAGATGACGTAACCCACGCCTACATTGGCGAGGTCTGGGATAGCGGCGACATCAAACCAGGGCAATCCTTCTCCAGAACCTTCAACCAGCTCGGTACATTTGAGTATTTGAGCTTACCTCTACGCGTACGGACACCCATGCTTAGCTACGAGGAAGTTACAAACGCCGTAGGGGTTGTTGTGGTTGTGAATTGACATACATTTCGACCTTGATATAATCTAGTCAGTATTGAAAGGGCGAATAGGAAGTGGTAAACCGAGTGCTTAAGCGTTTAAGATTTGGTGGACTTATCGTCTATTGTAGACCAGTTTTAATTGTAGTTGCTGTGCTAACCCTCTTCCCCTTGATGGCATGTAACGTAACCAAAACAATAACTGTAACACCTCAAGGTAGCACTCAGGTACCTCAAGAGACTTCAGTAACCGGCCAAGGCAAGTACCACCAAGTAGTTATAGAGGCTGTGACCTTTATACCCCTGGAACTCAGTATTAAGCCCGGTGATACTGTTACCTGGGTGAACGAGAACACCAATACACATACCGTCACCTCATGGTATCACTTCCAGGATGAAGATGACGTAACCCACGCCTACATTGGCGAGGTCTGGGATAGCGGCGACATCAAACCAGGGCAATCCTTCTCCAGAACCTTCAACCAGCTCGGTACATTTGAGTATTTGAGCTTACCTCTGTATTTGTGGGCCTGGCATGGATTCCAGCACGGCGCCGTGGGGGTTGTTGTGGTTGTTGATTGATATATATTTAGAAATTTGATATAATCTGTTCAATATTAGAAATAAAATTTATCATAGTGAGCAGGACAGCTGCGCTCTGGTTCTGTTAAATGCTGAGATACCAGGAGAGAATCGAGCTTTTCGCAGGGGAAGCAGACAATGAGAAGAAAAGTCATTTATGCCTTAATAGCCATCTCATTCGTTTTGGCAATGGACCAGGTTTTTGGCCTTGAGAGCACAGCAACAACTGCGCCATCGGGTTTAACTGGCCAAGTCGAGGTGCGGGTAACAGCCTCCCCAGCCAATGAAGAGGTGATTAGCGCCAATATCACTATCTCCAGTGTGGAAATCCACCTGCCTGATGGCTGGTTAACCATGGAACTGAGTAACTCAAATACATTCGACCTGGTACAGGTTAAGGGAACGGAACAAGTACTAGCTACAGCGAAACTGAGCCAGGGCACTTATACCCAGGTCAGGATAAACATAGCCAAGGTTGAAGTAACCCTTGTGGGCAGTCAACCCAAGAAAGCAAAGTTGACCAGTAACAAGCTGACGTTCACGCAAAATTTTCTTGTAACAGCTATGAATACGGCTACAACACCACCAGCTACAACTACGATAACAACACCACCAACTACGGTACTCCTCTTCAACTTTGACACCGAGAAATCATTAAACGACAGCGACAATGGAAAGATTACGTTCAACCCTATCATCAATCTGCTGATAACCAGAACCCCGGGAACTATGGAAATCATCACGCCCAATCTACCGAATGGTGAAGTAAGTGTTGCCTATTATACTACTCTGACCGCCTTTGCTGGCCAAACACCGTATACTTGGAGTACTACTATGGGTGACCTACCTGCTGGGCTAAACCTGGATGCGGCAACCGGTGTAATATCAGGAACCCCGACTGCTGCCGGCAATTTTACTTGTACTGTTAGGGTAGATGATAATTCTCCAGCAAGGAAGAATAGCACCAGGAACTTTACAGTAAATATCGCCGCTGCCGGTTCCCTGCAGATTATTACCGGAAGTCTACCTGATGGCATAGCCAAGGTAGCCTATGGCATTACGTTACAGGCTATCGGTGGTACAGCACCATATATTTGGAACATCTCCGCAGGTAACCTTCCCAGCGGCTTGACACTGGATGCTTCCACAGGTATAATATCTGGAACACCGGCTAATAAAGGAGACTTCAGCTTCATAGTGAAGGCTACAGACAGTTCTGAACCAGCCAATAGTGATACCCAAAGCCTCACCATCCACATCGCGCAAGAGGTGGCGATTTGACAATAATTTTTATAATGTTATATGATTTATATAATCACCATAAACAAACTGGAAAGGAGATAAAAATTTGAAGAATAGGGCCTTTGTTTTGTTGGTAGCAATAGTTTTGGTCATATTAGTAGTAATGATGGGGTGTGGTGGAAAGACGAATACAACACCACCAACTACCACGACTACAACACACTCAAACTCAACTACACCACCGACAACTACTCCACCAACTACTACACCGCCAACTACGAATACGACTACACCACCAACTACGACACCACCAACTACTACGCCACCAACTACGACACCACCTACTACAACACCACCAACTACGACTGGAGGGGTGCCGTTACTGACGACCGTAGGACATGACCTCTATGTAGGAGCACGAACACCAGTTTGTTTGCTTTGTCATGATATAGGTAAAAAGGAAGAACTCCCCGCTAATCATAGCGGTGGCTTGCCCCCTCTTCTAACAGAAGCCCTTTGCCTTGTCTGTCATCAACTAGGAGATGTACCTCCAACACCACCACTACCGACACCAGCAGTACTCGGCGGGGTACCTCCGTTGGTGACGACGCACCCGGTGGAAGCACCTTACAAAAACTGCTTACTATGCCATATAGTTGGGACTAAAGGTTCTGATTTACAATTGACGGAAGCCCATGCTTGTGACCAGTGCCATTACACAGTGCCTCAACCTTTCCGTGATACAGAAGATTGTCAACATCGTGACCCTATTGAGAACCAATGCTATCTCTGTCACTACATCATCGCCTCCGGTGGTATGGTACAGGTGGTTGAATAGGTAACCCGGAAAAGGCATCAAGGAAGGTAAGCAGCTTATAGAATCCGTAACCATCAATATAGACAGACATTAAATCTGCCTGCCTGTACTTCATTAGGGCATTTCAGGCTTATCCCAAGCCTGAAATGCCCTGAAGCTTTTAGCTTTTTCTTGCTCTGCCTGAGCCAGCCTTTAGTCTTGAGGATGTTGTAGATGGTCTTTGGTGAAACGGAAATTTTGTATTCATCCCATAGATATGGAGCTAGAGACCCGGGACCAAGAACTGTGCCATTTTCGCTGACGATTTACAGCTTCCAGAAAAGTGTTATAATATGATTATTGGCTAAGGAAAATAGTTTCATACGAAAGTAAACCCTGGCCACTTGCAGAGCATGCTTTTAATTAAAAAAGTCCTGATGCTGGATTAGAGACCAAACTAAAATGAAGTCATTTCCCAGGGGTATGAGATGGTTAACTCTTTATGCTATCTTGACTAATATAATACTTTCCACTCTGTGCAGTTGCTCAGAAACAGTCACGCATCCATCTTCAGAAGAAATCACCGTACAATCAATACATTACCTCATGCAACCAGTCCCCCCCGCTGGTGGGGGCTGGTTACATGGTGAGTCTGTCGCGACTTATATCAAGGTTCTCAATGCCGGTGCTAATGTTAGCGGATATGTAGAGTTGAACGGAGAATGGGAACTTATTGGTGATTGGCGTACTCCATGGTTTTTTAAGGCCTTAGACCCCGGCGGGGTAGTATTGGATGCTATTACAGTTGATTACGATATGAATCCCGGTTGGATCACTTCTTATTGCTATTATTTCAATTTTACTGCTTCCACCCAGGGTGTCTACACCATTCAGGTAATCCATGTTAGTGTCTATGCTCAAGATCTGCACATTGAAATCCAACCATCTGGTTGGGAACGTAGTGGAAATCAGTGACAATTTATTGTAGGATATGGAGGAAGCGTAGCAGAAATTTAACTAAATAATATGTTCATTTCACTAAATGACTTGATGGCAACTCCACACTAAGGATGCTCACCCGGTGTCTGTGTGGATGTATTTTAAATAGAATGCTATACTATTTGTTTATAATATAATAAAAGCGTCTGTTTCATATAGGGAAGCGGTCAATATTAAATAGACAAGCGAGGTGATTATTCGTGAATGCATTAACAGCCGGAGTTGACATTGGCAGTACCACCGCTAAAGCACTAATACTTAACAAACATGGCCAGATGTGGACAGCTATAATACCATCCAGCCCAAACCCACCATTAGCCGGTAAGCAAGTCTTTCAGTTGACTCTGGAGAAGAGTCAGCACTTGCTGGCTGACATTAAATTCATAATAGCTACTGGTTATGGCAGGGTCTCGGCTGATTTTGCCAATAAGACGGTTACGGAGATAGCTTGCCATGGATGTGGTGCCCACTTCATATCACCGGAGATAAGAACAGTGATTGACATCGGTGGTCAGGATGCCAAGGTTGTATCACTTGGTGAAGGTGGTAGGGTTATTGATTTTGTCATAAACGATAAATGCGCCTCAGGGACAGGAAGATTTCTTGAGTCAGCGGCTCAATTGGTTCTACAGGTGCCTCTTGAAGAACTGGGTCGGCTTTCATCTATGGCGACAAACGCTTGCAAGATTTCAAGCACCTGTACTGTCTTTGCCCAGACTGAGATTATTTCTCTACTGGCAGCTGGTGAGAGCAAAGAGAACATAATTGCCGGCTTACACAGTTCCATTGCCAGCCGAGTTGGCGGTATTACAAAGCGTGTTGGAGTCAGGCCGGTTGTTATGATGACCGGAGGTGTAGCCAAGAATATTGGGGTAAAAGAAGCATTAGAGAAGGAATTGAATACGGAGATAATGGTTCCGACTGATATTGACCCCCAACTGATTGGTGCCCTAGGAGCCGCTCTCTTCGCACAGGATATTATAAAAAGGGGAGCGGCTGGTGACTGACTCAGGACAAACATCTAAAAATATACTACAACGTCTAAACCAGAGACTCAGCGAGGAACCGTCACGGATATCTGCAGCCAAGCAGAAGGGGTTAAAAGTAATTGGTTACTTCTGCCCCTACATTCCTGAAGAACTCATTATAGCTGCTGGCATGCTTCCTGTAAGACTAGCTTTTGGAGGCAATAATGAACCAGCGATCTCTGGAGAGGAATTCTTGAAACCCTACAATTGCCCATTTGCTCGCTCTTGCCTTGGCTACCAACTGACTGGCAATAATGATTATCACCATCTTTTAGATGCCGTCTGCGTGGCGCTGACCTGTGAGAACATCAAACTAGTCCAGGAATACTGGGAGAACCATTTCAGCATACCGGTATTCACACTGGGATTACCTCATACACATGATGCTTTTCGCTCACGCCCTCAAGCTCTAGAGTACTTCAAACTAGAACTGGAATTACTACGTAAGCGGCTAGGGCACTTTGCTGGCCGACCCATTAATAATCGAGAAATCCGTAAGGCAATCTCGCTATGCAATCAAATTAGAGACAAACTGCAGCTACTGTTTAACTATCCACAGAAGCCTTCTGCTCCGATCAAATGGTATGACAGCTTTCGCATAGCTCAGGCTGGCTTTCTTATTAACCGACGCGATTTTTTAACCGAATTGAGGAGCATAGAGCGTGAACTGGCTGATAAAAAGACAGTGGTTGATGAAGACCACAAAACTCGTTTAATGGTCACCGGTAGTGTTATTGGTATAGGTGACTATCAAATGCTGGATATAGTCAAGGAAGCTGGAGGTAACATCGTGGCCGACGGTGTGTGTACCGGTTCACTGACTTCCCGCAAGAATGTGACAACCTTTGGCATTATGGGCAGTCCTATAGATGCCCTGGCTGAAAGATATCTCTATAATGTTCCTTGTCCCTGTATGACTGACCTTGATAAGAGGCTGAATCGAATATCTAAGATAATCCGTGACTACAAAGTCGAAGGTGTTATCTATTACAGCCTGAAGTACTGTGACACCTGGAGGTCTGAATACCAGCTAATAAGAGACTATTTACGCAAGGAGATTCAAGTGCCATCGCTTCTGGTGGAGTCGGACTATTCCCCGTCCGACGTAGGTACCATGCGCACCAAGATCGAGGCCTTCCTTGAGATGATAGGAGGGCTGACATAGTGAAGCTAGAGGGAGTCGCCGAAGCAGCGCAGGTGCGCTTTGACCAAGACCTGAAGACATTCCCTGCACTTATATCGTTCTATCTCAACGCCGCTGATAGAGTTAAGGTTACAGGCAAGAAAGTTGTGGCCAAAGGGCCACTGTCGCCGGTTGAGGTTATTTACGCTGCTGGGGCCCTAGCATATGATGTTAATACTCATAACACGCTGCAAGCGATTTTCAATAGGCGCATTGACCTCAGGCAGCAGGCCGTTGATGCCGGTATCAGCCCGGAATTCAGTCCCTGGAACCTGGTCATGCTGGGGGCTGTTCTCAATGGCCAAAATGATATTCCCATCGATTTGTTTTCAACCGCTTTCAGCGGTTCTGATAATCAGTTAATTAAAGGCTTTCAACTAATAGCACGGCTTGACTCACGCCCACTACGCTTCTGGGAGGTACCCAGATATGACCCGGAATCCGAAGGCTGGGCCTTGAATTATCTCGAGAAGGAACTGGAGCAATGTTTTGAATGGATGAGGTTGCACACGGGGCACAAGACGACAAAGGAGAGCCTACAGAAAGCTATACATTTAGGAAACCTGATAAGGACTGATATGGCCGAACTCGATTCCTACCTTGCTATGGCAAAGGTGTCCATCGCATCCCTGGAATACTATCTTATCCAGATGATGATGGGAGATTATGCCCAGGATCCAGAGGGATTACACAATCTCTTAAGGCAATTGCTGCAAGAAATCAAGCTCAGAGTTGACCAGGGTAAATCAGCCCCCGGCGTATCGGCTTCGCCAGTACGCGTCTATATTATGGGAGAGGAAAGTCAGGAACTGGGCGTTTTTAATGCCATTGAGGACTACGGCGGTGTGCTGGTAGGCTGTGACTTCCGGTGGCCACTATATTACGAAGTAATTGATGAGGAGGCTTCGTCATTGTCAAGTCTGGCTCGCTGGATATGGCGCATGCCCAGCAATCTTTCTACTCAGGAACGTGTCCGCACTGAGTTGCTTTCCATAAAAAAGCAGAAACCGGATGCTATCATTATAAGCAGCGTAGTCGGTTCCAGGTGTTTACCCGGGGCCGAGAGGCTGGTCAGAGACCTGGTTAAACGCGAGCTTGGTGTGCCCGTTCTCTCAATAGAAACAACTCTACCGCAGGAAAATATGGAGAAGGTAGACTACCAGATACGTGCTTTACTTCAGACAGTAGGCAGTTGAAAATGAGGATAGTTATATGAAATTGGCGGTCAGTGCGAATATTCGTGCCATTACCCTGGCGCTGCTAGTTGCAGGGTTTGCTCTATGGTGGTATTTCAAACCTTTCCCCTGGCTGGGAGCGACTATGGCTGTAATCAGCGGGGCTTTTACTTATTTTATTCTCATAACTAAGCGTAAACAGCGTTTGCAACGTATATTAATCGTAATTATTTTTATCATATTTCTTGCCACAATTTTAGTAATTATTTATGTTGACAACAACCTGTCAGCTTTTCTAGATTGGGCTTTTAAACACCCGATAGAATACTACCGTGCAGGTGAGTCGCTCCGCAGCACACTATTTCCCTGCACCCTTACTATATCCCAGGTGTTTCTTGGACAGGCTGCTTATTATTTACCCGCCACCGGCTCATGGATGACCACTTTCCCGCCATCGCTTGATGCGTTTTTGTTAGTAATGGTGCCTTTTGTTGTCACTATGCTTGTATTCGGTAGGGGTATTTGTGGCTGGATGTGCCCTTTCGGCGGGCTCCCTGAGGCTATGGTAACTGGGAAGAAAGAAAGATGGCAGCTGAACTTTCTAAGGAAAAGGGTGGTCACAGCTGACTATTTTTATCATGCTGGTCTAGCGGAATGGGTTATTGATGTCAAATATGGCGTACTGTTAGCCTCAATACTGCTCGCAGTGTTCTTGGTTGTACCCATTGTATGCTTACTTTGCCCGGTGCTATGGCTTACAGCCATGCCAGCCTTCTGGACGATAGTAGGACTTATGGTTGTTTTTGCCGTAGTTTTGCCTTTCATGTCTAAGAAGAGATGGTGGTGTCATATCTGTCCTCTAGGTGCCGTGTTCGCCATGCTCGATAAGATTAGTTTTTTCCGTGTTCGCATTGATAAGAACAAATGCGATAGATGCTGGGACTGTGTTCATGAGTGCCGTATGTATGCCTTAACACCAGACGCCGTTGACAAGGTTGGCAAGCCCAACGAAGACTGCATCAGATGCGGCCGCTGCATTGAAATTTGCCCGGAGGGTGCAGTTGATATGTATCTGGCAGGCACATCATGGAGAGTGCAGAGTATATTCATTTCCCTTGCCATTATAGCCATATTAGCTTGGTATATATGGTTCATTTTCATATTATTGGGCAAGCTTACCAATGTTTTTTAAATAATAAATAACCATGCTTGAAGTAGTATCAATAGCTTTAGTTATGGGCTTTAGCACAGGCCTTTCCTGCTTGGCTTTTTGTGTCCCGGTAATAGTGCCGTATACAGCCTCAGCACAGAAACCGAACTGGTTCGGTGGCTTAACCTCAGCAGCCTTCTTTTCTGTCGGCAGGCTATTCTCGTATGCTGCCCTGTTGTTGATATTTGTTTCTTTAAAGTCCGCCTTGCCTAACAATGGATTAACTGAAGCATTGGCTACTCTGGTTATCGGAGCTATAGTCATACTAAGTTCTCTAGATACTTTTGGTCTAATGAACTGGTCATCAGGCATGGGCAGCTATTTCTGCCAGATGATGAAGGGAGATAAGACACCTTTCTACCTTGGTATACTCACGGGGTTCAGGCCATGCCCGGCTCTTATTTCTTCGCTGATGTTCACATTAACCCTGGCTACTCCAACCAAGATAATCACGTTCTTCGTTGCCTTCTGGCTGGCAACATCAGTGTTGGTACTCTTCTCGGGATCAGCAGGTGGTGGATTAGCCCGCCTTCTTGGTCAAAGGATAGGCTTGGTCAGAATACAAAGGATTAGCGGTATCGCCATGCTCGTCGTAGGTCTAGTTTTCTTGCTCCAGGCTGTTGGACTTTTTATGCATCTGTGAAGTAATAAAACCCGGTAGTTTATTTGGTATGATTAAACCCTGCCTGTCTACTTCAAATTAATACAATAACCGCATACGAAACTAGCAATATAAATTGAAAGGAGCACAATTGACACAGGAAGCCCCCCGCAATTCGTTATTTTGGTGGGGTTACCCATTCAGTATGAGCTTACCCAACATAAGTTATCGCCTGCCTAGCGTTTTTATATGCCCAGGTAGTATAATGAGTATATAATACTGTGCTAGGTAAAAATATGCTT
This sequence comes from uncultured Dehalococcoidales bacterium, assembly GCA_964354125.1. GTDB lineage: Bacteria > Chloroflexota > Dehalococcoidia > Dehalococcoidales > CAYGXW01. Next base: position 40,916 of record CAYGXW010000005.1, on the reverse strand, counting down.
CTTCCGCTGCCTATACCACACAAAATCATTTGGGGAGGTAAAAATGGACAATAGTTGGCAAAAAACCTATGACGAAATTAAGGACTTTATAACCAAAAACCCTACAATAGAAATCGGTAAAGATGTCTTGTCTATCCCCGACAACGTACGCCCCGATTTCTATCGACTCTTTGACACCCTTCGTAAGAATTTCATCCAGGACAATTTTTCCACTTTGCTAGAGAGAGCCTATGCATTGAGCCACAACCACGATAAAGTGAGGCAGGCAGTCACCTCAAGTCTAAATTTAGAGGCAATAGAGACAAAGGCTAGCCTTAATGAGTTTGTGCTTAACCCTATCAATTACATAATGCGAATATTATTGAATCCCCTCTTTGACCTGCTTAAGGGTAAGAGCGACCTGACCACTTTCGAACAGGTGGCAAACCAAAATATTATGGCAGCCTTTGATAAATTCTTTCATGAATGCTATGAAAGCTGGGTGACACTATCACTCTTACAACTGATGGCACCAGATAAGGCTTATACCGTGCCGATACCCGACCAATTCGTAGACCAGTGTGTCACTGATGATGCATGTATCCATGACATGCGTGAGGTAGAAATACCTGACGTAATACCAATTAAAAAGGTTTCCTTTGATTTGACTCCATTTTATCCCTTTCTCGTACCCAAGGTAATCGTTCATTCCATGCGTCTGAATCTCTTCGTTTCCTTAATTCAAGACTTCCACGATGTTTCACAGAAAGCTCGGGTTTATAGTGGAAAACTGGAATGGTACAAGATAACTGAGCTGCGTAAAAAATTTGATCGGGGCAAATTCTGGCCTGATATAGCTATTTATCTGGCTGAACAACCTAACGAACTGGCCTTGGTGGCTGACGCTTACAGCCTGGCACGGCCGGACATAATCGTGGATATAATGGAAAAGAAGGATTGGGATAAATCTGGTAAGCTAGAGCTGATTAAATACCGCTATGATGTTTTCAAACCAAGATTAGGTAGCTTTATCGTCTGCCTTGAGCCGGTTTCTGAGGTGCTCTTAGAAATTTTGGAACCCCGATCTAAACCCGAGGTTCAACTAGCTAAAGTTATGGACAAGGAAAGGATGGTAGATAAGCTTGGAGCGTCTGAAGGCCTGGTTTCAACACCGCCACCGGCCACTGAGCTGCCAAAGGAAATCCACGTTATTAGTGCGGGTTATAACATGGAGAAGCTGGAACCCATTATTGACGTAATCATCAAATCAAAGCCTGGAATTGAGGCGGACTCGTATCCAGAATAGCCTAAAATAGAAGATTTAGACATTATAGTTGCACGATACCCCAGAATAACATGCTAACAGCAGCGTTGCTCAACTGTGATATCTATGTCTGTTAGCACAGCAAATAATGTTTTGCCACTCGGCATCGTGAGTGTTATTTCAAGGGTACAATACCTACTCACCATTGCCGATGCCTGACCACCCCCCAGGATGTACATAATACCCCATTCTAGGGGTACGCTGGCTCCCAGGAATGGAGTATAGGATGCTTTGGTCACGTAGATATCATTCGACTCATATAACAACTGTTCTTTTGGAGCGTCAGCGCCTTTACTACTCTGTATCCAAATCTTAGCATTGACGTTGCCTTCGACTTCAAACAAGAGGCCATTAGCATCCTTTGGCATTAACAGAACCTGGAAACCGTAATTGGACAAGTACTTTTGTATCCGTAAGTCGAGCGAGGCAGCTTCAGCCGTCTGAGCCTGTTCTATATTCAACTGGTGGTGCCACTTCCTTTATTTTAATACCGGCTTCCTCAAGTACGTGCTTGCCACGTAAGGCATGATAGATATAGTCAAAAACGATTAGTGCTTTCTCTTGCTCTGGTGCTTTTGACAATTGACTCACCTCCTAATTACTAATTTCCAGATTAGAATTATGAAAATATACGAATATTAGTTTATTACCCTATAAACATTCTGTCAACCAAGGTAGTTATTAACTTATCGAATCAAAATATTTTCTCGTAACAAAGGGTTGCCTTAGGTGGATATTAAAATAATTCAAGCTGGTTGTATTGACAAATTCATAAATACGAACTATATTATAATCGCGATTGCGCATATGGAAAAGCACTTCATGATGAGAGATATAGTTAAAGTCTTCAAAGCCCTATCTAATGAGACAAGGCTCAGGATACTTAATATACTTCTAGTGAGAGAGTGCTGTGTTTGTGAAGTAATGCAGGCTTTAGAAATTTCCCAAGCCCGTGCATCGCGAAATCTAGGTGTTCTTTATGATGCCGGATTCCTGAAGCTCAGGCATGACGGGCTGTGGTCTTTATATTCAATAGATAAAGAAAGTGCCAAAAGATACTGCACAGACCTGACCGAAGCTGTACGAAAAGCGCTAGAAGGTAATGAAACAGCTTTGATAGATAGACAGCGGTTGGAGAGCGTGGAGAGGGTGGGGCCTAGCCGTGTGGCTAAAGCCCGGTAGCAGACTCTCTTTTTTGTCAGATTAGATGCGTATATGCAAATTTAAGGATTTTGTAAGCGAACAGTAAATGGAAGTTTTTTTGCAGTTAATTCAAGGCGGTTGGGATGCGTTGCTAGAGTATCTCTCGTTGCACGTCCTGACCTGCTTAGTACCTGCTTTTTTCATCGCTGGAGCCATTGCCGTCTTTGTCTCTCAGGCAGCAATTCTGAAATATTTCGGCCCCAAGAGCAATAAGGTTCTATCCTATGGTGTGGCTTCTGTTTCCGGCACTATTCTGGCCGTTTGTTCCTGTACCATTCTGCCTCTCTTTGGCGGTATTTATAAGCGTGGCGCCGGGTTGGGTCCAGCCATCGCTTTTTTGTATTCCGGGCCGGCCATTAATGTTCTGGCTATCATCTATTCAGCTAGGCTTTTGGGCTATGATATAGGCCTTGCCAGAGCCATCGGTGCCATCTCGTTTTCTATCATCATTGGCATCATAATGGCTTTTGTATTCCGCAAGGAGGAACTGCGTAGAGTGGAACTAGTCAAGAATGACACCACTTTTGCCACACTGTCAGCTGAGCCGATGGGCAGGAAGCTGTGGCAGGAGATTATATTCTTCAGTTCGTTGGTAGGCATACTCATCTTTGCCGCCTCCAAGAACTGGATTGGCACCAGCATAATGTTCGTCGTTTTGGCTTTTGTGTTGTGGCGCTGGTTCACCCGGGAAGACCTGGTCTACTGGATGAAGGAAACATTCCGTTTCGTCAAAATGGTGCTCCCCTGGCTTCTGGGTGGGGTATTCATTGCCGGTATTCTCAGGGTGCTTATTCCAGAGTCGGCTATTGCAGCTGTAGTGGGTGGTAACAGCCTTCTGGCTAATTTCGTTGCCTCCTTCTTTGGGGCGGTCATGTACTTTGCCACCCTGACCGAGGTGCCCATAGTCAAAGCCTTCTTGGACCTGGGTATGGGCAAGGGGCCAGCTTTGGCTCTTCTTCTAGCCGGGCCTGCCTTATCCTTGCCCAGCATACTGGTGCTGAATAGCCTTATGGGCTGGAAGAAGACGCTGGTCTATGTTTCCCTGGTGGTCGTCATGGCCACGATTACAGGCTTCATATTTGGGCTAATAGTATGATATAATTTTAGGGAGGAAAATAGATATGAATATCAAAGTACTCGGGCCAGGCTGTGCCAAGTGCCATCTTCTGGACAAGCTGGTTAGAGAAGTTGTGCGAGAGCTCAACATAGATGCCCAGGTGGAATATATCCAGGATATGGGAAAGGTTCTGGAGTATCCCATACTGATTACTCCAGGGCTGGTTATCAACGAAGAGATAAAGTTTTCGGGGCGAGTGCCTAGCAAAGCGGAGATAAGCCGGCTTATCACCGATGCCCTGAGTAAAGAAAGTAAATAAATCGCATAGCCAGTATAAAAATGGATTAAACAATCTTGTTTCTGAAAGGAGGTAAGGCCTTATGAAAACAAAACCATTCGTTTTTCTGGCTCTAATCCTTTTACTCTCTGTTATTACAGCTTGCGGTGGCTCAGTGGATGAAACGACCACATCCAGCCTGCCTTCCAGCCCTCCTGACAGGGTGGAGGTGAATTACTTCTATGCACCTGCTGGTGCCTGTTTGTGTCTAAGATTAGCTACAGAATGGATAGATACTACTATCACCACCGATTATAAAAACCAGCTGGATAGTGGTAAGCTGACCTATAATCGCTATGACACCAAAGACCCGGCTAACTCTGCTGTAATGGCGGAATTCTATGCCACAAGTTACAGCCTTTATATTACTGTGGTCAGGGGCAGCGACAAAAGTACACACATGGTCAGTGGTATCTGGCTGTATATGGACCACACCGGTAAAGACGAGATAATAAAGTCAAAGTTTATTGACCTGCTCAAGAGCGAGCTAGATAAGGCACTGGCAGGGGGATAATATGGATGCAATATCCGACTTCTTTCAGAACCTAGCCATGAATAGCACCGTACCAGCCTTCACGGCTCTGTTTCTGGGGGTGATGTCAACCCTCGGGCCGTGCACCATGGCTAGCAATATCGCGGCGGTGGCTTATATCAGCCAGCGCCTGGCAGACCGCAAATTCGCCATACTTTCCAGCCTGCTGTATTCTCTGGGGCGCATGGTTACCTATACACTGCTGGGAGTTCTTATTATAGGCATTGGTATGGAGGTACCGGCGATAAATAATTTTGTAAAGGATGTGGGCACCTATGTTCTGGGTCCTCTACTTCTTATTGGTGGTATATTGATTCTGGTGGCTCACAGGATCTCTTTTAGCAGGGGAGGCAGACTGGCTGAATTGGGCAAAAAATTTGCCAACCGAGGTTTGTTGGGTTCCTTTATTATGGGTGTTATCTTCGCTCTGGCTTTCTGTCCCTATAGTGCTGTACTGTTTTTTGTCGTACTGATACCACTGGCGTTGACGGTGAATGCCGGTGTGCTCCTGCCACCAATGTTTGGTATTGGCTCTGGGCTTCCGGTAATTTTCTTTGGTGTCCTGATTTCAGTGGGTGTGGCGGCTGTATCTAAATGGGTTACCAATCTTGGTAAGGCTGAAAAGGTGATGCGTATCATCATGGCACTTATTTTTATGGGAGTTGGTATATACTATATCACCCAGTCTTTTTCCTGAAGGTAATCGATTTCAGTATAATAAAGATTAGTTAATTCGTATTTATTACACCAACGAGGAGGTAATAATACGTCTGGAGGAATAAGGAAAAACCAGAAAGGAAAGGGGAACACAAGAAACACAACAAATGGCTAAGCGCCAATTCCTTAAAGAAGCGAGTTTAATAATGGGTGGAGTGGCTATAGCCTCAGTATTATTTTAATTGTTACTTCAATTGATTTATAATAAAATATATGCTATTGTTCGCTTATAAGCATATATTAAGGAGATAAAAGATGGAGAGAGTTACACAGGCACTATTTGTTTGTCTCGTAAATATTATCATTGCAGTTGCATTTGTTATTATGGGCTGCACAAATGAACCAATTACCACAACTACTA
>CAYGXW010000005.1:0-35306 GCA_964354125.1 uncultured Dehalococcoidales bacterium | reverse complement strand
CAACTACTACAACGCCACCCACAACTACAACTACTACAACGCCACCCACAACTACAACTACTACAACGCCACCCACAACTACTACAGCGACCAATACTGGTTGTCTGGTGTTAAACCTTGCTGCGCCAGATGCTGTTGATAAATTGCAAGGTGGCCAGTTTAGCATTTATTTAATTGTAACCAATACTCGGAATAGTCAAGTGAGTTGTGATATACCAATAATCATTACTAGTGCATTGGACCAGACACTAGTAGCAACATATGTTGTAAGTGTTACACTCGGCCCTAATGAGACCAAAGAATTTGTGTATGACGCCACTATGGAAATAGGATACTATGTTATGCAAGCAGGTGACGTAATAAAGCCACTTCAAGTTGGCTGACCAGCTTGTGGTGTATAGTTACCGGTGGTAACTAAAGAAAAATCTCAGAATAGTGCTGTATTCATTAAACTTTAATAGTAATAAGATATTAAAGGGGGCAGGCTAATTCCCAGTTCAGTGAGGAGTAGAGCTAAGAAGGCTGCTCCCTTTTCCATGCCCAAATTCATCATTGTATTAACAAACGACGCATTGATAAGAGGAGGTGAACTGTTTGACCGTGGACTTTGTTTTGTGGAAGAGACTTTCAATCAATAATAAAAATATAAATCAGTTAGCTAGGGGGTAGAGAATAGATGAATAAATTGTTCCTGACCGTAGTCTTCATTATGGCGGTGCTACTGATTGTTTCTTGCGGTGGTGCCACAGAATCAACGACTGCACCAACTATAGAAACGACAGCAACCACAACAAGAATCCCGGGGCCGCCTTCGCCGGAGGAGCTAGCTGCACAGGGTTTTTTACTTCCCGAACTACCAAGAATAACCTGCGAGCAATTAAAGCAAATGATGGATAACGGGGAGCCTCTTGTCGTGGTGGATACCCGCATAGAGTTATTCTTTAACATGGAACACATACCACAGTCAATAAACATTACCTATAGGCCGGATGAAGAAAATCCCGAGGGATTCCTAACACTACCTAAGGATAAGCCGATTATATTCTACTGCGACTGACCGGATGATAATGATTCCGCCAGTATGGTGGATAGGTTATTGAAAATGGATGCTGGGTTTAATCCGGAGAATATCTTTGTCCTTTGGAAAGGTTACTTTAGATGGCAAGAGCTAGGGTACTCGGTTGTAAAGTAAGTAGGAAAGATTATGGCAGTATTAAAAGCATTTCTTAACAGCGGCAAGTTGACCTTAGCCCTCAGGCTACTGCTAGGGGCATTAATCTTATATGCGGCTATCCCTAAATTCGCTGATATTGAGAAACTTTCAGTATGGATGATCTATAGTTATCAGTTCCCCTGGCTTATGCCTTATATGGCACATACCCGTGTTTTAGGCTACATAGCCCCTTACTTGGAGTTACTTATAGGCCTGGGTTTGATAACCGGTGTCCTTACCAGGCTATCCGCCTTTGGATGGGGAACCATGTCTCTGGTCTATATCGTAGTCAAGGCCCAGGTCATCTTTGTTCAGGGACGCATCATACCCTGTGGCTGTTTCCCCGGGCCACTGTCCGAAATGCTGATGACACAGTCTATAATAATAGATGTAGTCAATCTGTTTATCTGTGCACAGATAATACTGGCTAAAGGGAGGAAGTTTTTCACTCTTGGGTCATTGCTGCCTGAAAGGTGGCAGCACAAATTGCGCTATATCTGGTAGATTACTATTCCACGAGCCAATAAAAAAGCCTGGATAAGGCAAAAGCAAGAACATGGAGGGCAAAATCCCTCAATACATTAGACCGCTAACCCTAAAATCAAAATCTAGCCCTGTTCTCGAGCTTTTGAATGGGGGGTAGGAGGGAATGATTTGGATTCTATAGGGATTCTAGCTGGTTGTTGCACAATCCGATGTATCGTTTAATAATATACTCCAGCCTTTTCTGGCTTTATTGTAAAACAAAAGGGTTTCTAAGTACTAAACAAGAAGATTAACAACTAACAGTAGAATCCACAGGGATATCCTCTACATTTGCCCGAATCCTATCAGGTATTTTGGGCAGTCGTTCTTAACGACTATTTACAGGCTAGTATAGCCCTCTTCACCACAGTCTTGGCTATATGAACCTTGTATTTGTTCATAGTCAACGCCAAAGCACTGGATAACGCAGCCTCTCCAGCATCTTCAGCACTAGCCTCGTCTATTATCCTATCGGCAATGGCATCTTCAGCAACTATTGCCCTGTAGGGCAGGTTATGCACTGCATTGAGGCATATTCTTGCCGAGCCTTCGTTTATCATTACAGCGCAATTAACTACAGGGAAGTCAAACGCCTTCCTCAGGGCAAACTTGATAAAGGAACTCTTTGTGCCATCAGTTGGCCTCGGTATCTGAACTTCAATTACTATTTCGTCATCGTCAAGCACCGTCGTCTTCTCACCATTCATGGCGAAGAATTTATCAGCGGCAATAGCTCTTTTAGATGTTACTATGCTGGCGTTTAAGGCTATTAATGCTGGTGCTATATTACCAGGGTTTACCGCTATACAGCCATTGATGGCACCGAATATTGAGTGATACCTGTTATCCCCGTTTAAGGCGTGGCACATTCCTGCCGGGTTTTTCCTGAGGCAGTTGAAGGCATTGTGTTCCGCCCGGTAGTACCAGCACCTGACGAACTGGCAGATATTACCACCTATCGTCCCCATGTTTCGGAGTTCGGGCGTAGCTGCTTTACGGGCTGCCTCAGAGAGGGCAGTATATCTATCTCGGACTATCGGGGATTCAACTATATCGGCGAGCTTCACCAGGGCACCTATTATTAGCATGCCACCTTCCTCATTTAACTTATACAGGTCTGGAATAGACTTTATATCTACAAGAACCCCCGGCACGTTGGGAGACATCATGGCCTTCAGCCTGCTCAGAAGGTCGGTACCGCCGGCGATAACCTCCATACTACCCTCACTCAGTAACGAGACCGCCTCGTTTACTGTCTTGGCTCTTATATATTTGAAATCTCTCATTTCCTGATTTCTATACCTTCCCCAGCGCTTTGAGAATCTTCTGAGGGTAGATCGGTGGGTCTCCTATCCACTTGCCGATGGCATTATATATGGCGTTGGCGATAGAACCATAGTTTGATACTGTCGGCTCGCCCAGACCCTTACAACCATAGGGACCGCAGGCATCAATAGTCTCGACAAGGATTGCCCTGTGTCTATCCGTATGGATATCAAGCGTTGTTGGCCACTTATTGTCTACATAATCAGTGTTGAGGGTGGCACCGGTTGCTGGGTCGAGTATCTGCTCATAGAGGAATGCCTCACCAACCATAATCTCCAGTCCACCCTCTATCTGGTTTTCACAACCCTTTAAGAAGATAGCCCGACCCATGTCTACAGCGCTGATAAAGCTCAGTATCTCCACCTCCCCTGTCTCAGTATCAACAGCCACTTCTACAGCAGAGCCAGATACACCCCTCACCTCACAGGGGGTGCCGACATCAAAGCCAGCCACCGGTCTTCGTAGTTCCTTTGCCCAGGTATAGCCTCTACCGACGACGGGGTGTTGCATCTTGGATGCCACCTCGGCATGAGACCTATAGTTTAGTGGGTTTGCCTTCTCAAATATTCTACCCTCCCTGGCGTCAATTTCGTCGGTAGATACCCCGAGGATGCCAGCAGCCACCTCAAATAGCTGTGCCTTGGCGTCTTCGGCGGCCATCTGGAAGGCGGCTCCGGTGGTGATTGTCCTAGTGCTGCCACCCTGGAAACCACCATCTGAGCAGACATCGGTGTTGCCCCAGTCGCCGACCATAACATCCTCATAGTTCATGCCCAATGCCTCGGCAACAATGTGAGCATGAGCGGTGTTTGTCCCGCCACCGACACGGCTGATGCCATCCAGTATCAAAGCAGTGCCGTCCTTGCACAGGTTAATTATTGCCCCGACCGGGGCTGACATATAGCCATGACCATCAACATGGGCACTGATACCTATGCCATGCAGCCTGCCGTCTGGCAGCCTCCTAGTACCTGGTTGATGCCATTTTTCATCCCAGCCGATGGTGCTCGCCAGCCTTTCCAGTATATCTCCTAGCCCGTTGCTGGAAAGAGGCTTACCTGAGTCCTGGTCCGGCATTTCGGGAGTAACAATGTTCTTCAACCTGAAGTCCAAGGGGTTCATACCCAGCTCCTCAGCCAGCCTATCTATAACTATCTCCGTAATATAGGTGCATGGTGGGTGGGCTATGCATCGCCAGTAACCGACCTCGGGTTTGTTGGTTGCTACTGAATAGCCCTTGAAACTTCCATTGGGGCAGCGATATGTAAATCGGATAGAATCATTAGCATGGCTTACCAAAGGCCAGCCATTGGAACAAACATCGCCGTAGAACGAGGTATCTATGGCGGTGATAGTGCCGTCGCTCCTGGCGCCTATTTTTATGGTAGCTTTCATCGGGAATTGATGTGTGCGGTTTATGAAGTTCTCAGCCCGGCTCAGGGCAAACTGCACTGGCTTACCAGCCTTCTTAGCCAGTACCGCGGCTACTATACACCACTCAGAGAAGTGCTTGTCCCCATGACCGACACCGGTGCCATGGGAGATGAGGTGAACTTTATTTAAAGCTAGTCCCAAAGCCATAGAAATCTGCTCTCTCTGGCTAAAGGGATTTTGTGAGCCGGTCCAGACATAGAGATGGCTCCCAGTCCAGTAAGCCACTGCGGTACAGGTCTCTATAGTCCCGTGCTGAAAGTAGTTGGTCCAGCCAACAGACTCCTCAATAATCACATCCGCTTCGGCAAAGCCAGCCTCAATATCACCACGGAGCAACTCCGTAATCCTAATAATGTTACCGTCGGGATAAGTACCGACCAGTGGTGCCCGTGGCTTCATGGCTTCATCTGGGTCAAGGATGAAGGGGAGAACCTCGTACTCAACTTCTATAAGCTCTATAGCCTGGGAGGCTATGGCTTCATCAATGGCAGCCACGGCAGCCACTTCCTGCCCGTTGTAGAGTATCCTGTCTGAAAAAACCGGGCAGTCTTCGTATGTGCAGATAGCCTTAACACCATCCAATGCCAGGGCTTTGCTGGTATCAATACTCTTAATCCTAGCGTGGGCATAAGGAGCTCCAAGGAACCTTGTAAATAGCTTCTTCCCCGGGAGAATATCTGCTGCATAGTCCAGTCTACCGGTGACGATATCCACAATCTGCTTGTCATGGTGCTTTGCTTTGCCTATCACCGATAATTCTTCAGCCATATTGTTAATCCCTTTCGGCACAGAAAAGCACCGCATCCACAATCTTCTTGGTATGGCCACAGATACATATATGCCCTGATAGTGCCTCCCTGACCTCATCCCTGGTCGGGTTGGGATTTCTGTCTAATAGCGCCTTGGCCGACATTATAAATCCAGGGGTGCAGTAACCACACTGCGAAGCGTCGTTATCAACAAAGGCTTGCTGAACGGGATGCAGTGTTATGCCATCTGAAAGCCCCTCTATGGTCACGATATTCCTGCCGTCTGCTTCCATCGCCAGCATCATACAGGAATAAACGGGTTTGCCATCTACTATTATTGTGCAGGTTCCACAAGAGCCACGGTCACAGCCTATCTTGGTTCCGGTCAAGCCAAGCTTCTCCCTGAGCACAAAGGCTAGGCTCCAGTTTGACTTGACCTTAAGCTCATACGCATGCCCGTTCACCGTAAGATTTATCAACCCTTCGGCTCCTAAGTGGGCTCTTAATGCTTCAAGCGAGGCAAAATTCTCGTTGCAGTAGGGGCAGGCAAACCGGGTTATTATATCCGCTTCTGTATGCTCATCTGTGATATGGGTGGTTAATGTGTCAAATGTAGTGAATTCAGAACTACAGTAGGGGCAAATATATTTAGATACCTCTACTGGTACCTCTACCTCTTTAATCCTCTCCTTTGAGGGGATAATAGTATAAGTAATACCAGCCCCAACAACAGCTCCACCAACAACTAAGCCAGCCCCGGCGAGGAATTTTCTTCGTGATATATCTCCAGACCGGCTACCCTTCTCTTCCTCTGGCTTCCTTTCTTCCGGCATTACCAACCTCAGCATATATAAATTTCATCTTATAAATAGTACAGCAAGTGTACCAACTCAGATTATATTTGGGTTCGGATATGAATATAAACCGACTTTCAGGTCAATTCATAGGTGATGCGGTCAACCTTTATCAAATCTATTATATATCAAATCAATAGAGCAATGGATAAACCTGCTAACTTAATAGCCACCAGTGATTGGGGCTAGTCCTCCTGGCAGCGGCAAAGGAGCTACACCAGCAGGCAGAAAAAGGCAATTTGTTAATTCAATACCTAAATACTCTTTTGAAAGCCCCATGCAAACACCTATTATATCTACTCTTTCACCCTCTTTGAGCTCCTGTAAGTCTGAAGGGTTTTGAGGCACAAGTTTGAAAAGATCAATGAAGACATAGGTCTCGTGCCTTCTGCTCAATATATCTTCATCTATTAAGATATTTTTAAATATAAAACTTTCCCCTACATAGGTGGCTTGGGCAGCGAGTGGGTCAAGATAACGTGAGGTGAACGCGTTATATAGGTCCTGGGGAGTTGTCTGTATGTAGTAGTTACCTTCCGGAGGTGGGATATAGGGGAAGGCGGCAGTATTCGGTGTGTAACTGAGAGGGACGACCATCATAATAACCAGAACACCTATGATGCCCATAATGCCTGATGAAATTAGCAAAGGGCGTCTAAACTTTGGCTGCTGAATCACCCTGCACTTCTTTATTATTGTCCGCAGTATTGTCCATAGCTTGCTTATAATGCCTGCTATAATCTGCAAAAAGCGCCTAAACTTTCTCTGCCACATCACCCTATACCTCCCTTTTTATTCATAACTGGCGACTAACTGTTAGATTAAAATCGTTGTTTATTCGGATGATGAAGAACTAGCTGACCTGCGGCGACGCCACCAGGGCAGTAAACAGGCAATGGCAAGTAATATAATGGCTGGCACGCCAAAAACTAATAGAAACCTCCAGGCGGCAGTTGGCTCATGCTCGGCAAAGGAGGCAACAAAGTTCTGGATGGTAAACAGCAATAGCAACAGCCCCAAGGCACCAATAAGCCACTCATACCAGGTTACCACTATGCCTCTACTGCGAAGCCATAAAAACAACGCCACCAGACCGGCACCAAAAATCAGACCCATAATAAGCCACATGGCTTGCTACCTCCTGTTTTCAGATTCCTAAATCCTCTGGCACTTTCATACTACATAGCCCCATGTAGGCTGGTCTAGCTCCCAGAACTTTTCAATTTCCTCTCCTGTCGCCAGCCCGTAGCCCAGAAAGTCGTCCATTTTTCTGAAGAACCTGTTTAACACCGGGGTGGCTGATGTGATGGTGCGAACAACATCGTGATATGAGGCTTTGTAGTATTTGTTGAAGGGACAGACAAAATCGCAGATGCCACATGAGGTATATGCTTCATATATATATGCCCGGCACTTTGGCTCGTCCCGGAACCAGGTGCGGACACCCTGCCGGTGCCAGGGCCCATCTGGCTCCCAGGAAGGCTCCGTATCCTTGGGGATTGCCTGGCATGGGCAGAAGTCGGCACACTTCTTACAGGTGCGACAGAACTGCATTACCCCGAAATCCACCGGCTTACCCGGCACCAGGGGCAGGTCGGTGATGGCAGTAAATACCCTTTCCATCTGCCCGTGTTCCGGGGTTACCAGGTGCATTGTGCGGCAGGTCTCGCCCAGCCCGGCCATCACCCCCCAGCCGGTATCCGTGCCCAGGGAGCCTGGTCTTGAAACCCAGCCCAGGCACATGTAGCCCAGGCTTCGCAGGAAGTTCTGCAGCCACCCCTGGGTTATGGCTTGCTGGTTGTAGGATAGCAACATTGCCCGATCATTCAGGTTGCTTGGTAGCAGGCGGACAACGTCTTCTAGCATCCTTATGGTATAGATGATGACCCAGCGGGCTTTCTTGGGGATAACCCGGTAGGCGACTCCTTTCTCTCCTATTTTCTCCTCCGGCTGGTCCACATCCTGGATGAGATAGGGGATTCCATCCGCATCGCGGGGGTAAATCAACTTCTCGGTGGTGTCAGTATCTAGCTCAAGGAAGGTCACCTCGGCACAGCCATGAACTTTCAAAAATGCCCTTACCATTTTGGAATTCTGTTCAGGCGTCCCCTCCCAGCGGGGGACCCCCAGACTCTCCGGGGTCGGTGATATCCGTGGTCCGAGGAAAGATAAATCGGGTGCGAAACCACAGTTTTTAAAAGCCCAGTCCCTCAGGGTAAAGCCCGGTTTGTTCTCGTTTACCCACTTAAGGTTGTTCGCAGCCCCCAGCTTGACAAAATAGTCGGCTTTCTCCTTGCCCCAGGCTCTCTCAAAGGCTGGTGCCATCCACATCACTTCTGAGGCGTCAAAGCGTGTCATCATATTCCAGTCAACCTCTACCGTTGGCTTATCCACCTCCTTTACCCAGCCCGGGCGCTTAAATTCGGCTTGGGGTGAAGCCATCATCTCATCCAGGTCGTGGAATACCGGCGCTGAGATGGCGGCGGCACCCAGCCCAACACCCCCCAGCCCTAAAATTTTCAGGAAATCCCGGCGGCTTATCGTAGAATGATGCTTAACCATTGGAACCTACCCCCAATCTGTAAACTTCCGATCTCCATTGAATGAAGTATATGATATATACCTAGATTTGGTATAGCACTAACTAATTTAATTGTCAAAATAAATCACCTTTAAGCTCTTAAAATATTTTTATTTTTTCCATTCAAAATACCCTCTTTGATAATCTTTTGCACACTAACTCTAACACCTCTTGACCAGTGCACAATGGCTGTAATCCACGGCTACCATCCCGGTATACAGTAATCCCTTTTAATCCTGCTTCGTAGGACATCATGTATATTTCAGCTATGTCCCCTAGAGTTGCCTCACCTGGCAGGTTGACCGTCTTGGAGACAGCGTTATCAGTGTGCTTCTGGAAGGCAGCCTGCATCCTGACATGCCACTCACCTTTCATCTCAAGGGCAGTAACAAATAGTCGCCTGATTTTTCTTGGAATATTCCCCATATTGCTCAGATGGTTACCGCAGGCTAGCTTTTTCATCAGTTCTTTGGAGTAGCAACCCTCTCTTCTGGCTACTGCCTCAAGATAAGGATTTACCTCAAGTAACTGCTCACCTTCCATAAGATTGCGTATAAAAACCAGGGCAAAGTTGGGCTCAATACCGCTGGAGCAGCCAGCTATTATGCTCAGGGTGCCAGTCGGAGCAATAGTGGTGCACGAAGCATTCCTTAGACGAACACTGGAAACATCATATATACTATCTTCAAAGGCAGGGAAAACACCCCGCTCCTCAGCCAGTACTACTGATGCCTTATGCGCCTCTTCATTTATAAACCGCATAACATCGCTGGCAACCCCCAGCGCTTCTTCCGAGTTATATGGGATGCCCAGTTGAATCAACATATCGGCAAAACCCATCACCCCGAGCCCTATTTTCCTGGTTTTTTTGGTCATTTCCTCTGTCTCAGGAAGGGGGAACCTGTTAACATCAATAATATTATCCAGAAACCTTATAGCTACTTTTACCGTCCCAGCCAGCTTATGATAATCAACCCGGGTAGTTTTATTTTTATACTGAAGCATCCTGGTTAGATTTATAGAACCCAGATTGCACGACTCGTAGGGGAGAAGTATCTGCTCACCGCAACCGCAGACACCCTCCAGTCTGCCCAGTTGGGGGGTAGGATTATCCTGCTCTATCCGGTCAATAAAGACAATGCCCGGGTCCCCTGTTTTCCAGGTCTGCTCCACAATCCTGTTAAACACCTCTCTGGCATTGAGCTTCCCTACTACCTTGTTATTGTGTGGATTTACCAGATTATAGTCAGCACCAGCCTTGACTGCTTCCATAAATTCATTGGTTACCACCACTGAAATATAGAAGTTAGTTAATGCATCGGGGTTGTCTTTAGCCACTATGAATTTCATAATATCGGGGTGGTCAACATTAAGGGTGGCTATGTTACATCCCTGGCGTATGCCACCTTGTCTTATAGTATCTGCGGCAACAGAAAAGGCTCGTATGAAGGAAACCGGACCACCGGCAACTCCTCCGGCAGAGCCAACCCTATCCCCTGCCGGTCTTAATCTAGAGAGGGAAAACCCGGTACCACCACCGCTCTTGTGGATGAGGGCAGTATTTTTTACCGCCTCAAAGATAGACTCTAGTGAATCGTAAACCGGCAGGACAAAGCAGGCTGAAAGCTGTCCTAGCTCTCGCCCGGCATTGAGAAGGGTGGGCGAGTTGGGCAGGAATTCCAAGCTAGCCATGATTTGGTAGAATTCATCACTCCATACCTCAACATCTGCCCCTGGATGGTAAAGAAGCTCAGCAGAGGCAACAGTCTGGGCAACACGACGGAACATTTCCTCAGGGGTCTCAGCGACCTTTCCCTGCTCATCCTTCTTCAGATATCTTTTTTCCAGAATATAAAGTGCGTTCTCGGTGAGACTGATGCCTGAATTAGATTGTGTCCCTGTATGAATGTCCAGTGCCATAATTAGAAAATCCTAACTGGCTTATCACCAAGCCGCTTCATATCCAGCGTCAGGCAGCTGACTTTATTAAGATGCTTCCTTGCCAGCTCGGCGGCCACTTTAACCTCCTCAGTGGTGGCTGCTCGCCAGGGATTATTGCCCGCCGGGAAGTAGGCGTCTATCCTGAAGGGAATATTTTTATCGATACTGGCAACAAACATAGCAATAAGCTCAACCTCACTGGCATCTATATAACCAGGTATAAGGACTGTTTCAGCCTGAAGGTTCTTACCCGATTCATAGATAGCAATAAAATTGTTAAGGATTCTTTTGTTGGACTTCCCGGTGTAGTCCCGATGAAGCCCGTCTGAATAAGCCTTGATACTAAAAATTACCTCGTCTATATGCTCCAGGTTAATAAGCTTCAATCCATTGGTCAGGATAATATTATAGCAGTTAAACTCGTGGTGAAGTTCCTCAGCCAGTAATGGCAGCTCTGGGTCAAGGGTAGGCTCGGTACCCATGAAGATAACCCGTTTAATATCCATACCCTTAAGAAGCTTCATCACCTCCTTTAGAGACAAAAAACTGGCAGGTGGACTCTCCAGGCTTTTAGTGGCCACCCTGCCTATCGGGTCATCTAATAAGCCAAAGTCTAGTTTCTCATAATTGGTATAGCAGGCGTGGCAACCCAGATTGCATTCAGTCCATAAATGGATATCAATCGACTTAAAGGTTGGTTCGTAAGCGATATGATAAACTTTCATCAAAGCTCCGTCTATCAGTAAAGGATAATAACAGATAGGCTAGTAGCCACCGGGCATGGGGGTCGTTCCTCCGGGCACCAGCAGCTGAACCAGACCAGCAGGTAGAAACCGGCAATCTGTTACCCAAACATACGCAGTAGCTTCTGAAACACCCATGCAGACACCTACTATATCTACCACATCGCCCTCCTTGAGATTCTCTAATTCTGAAGGGTATTGAGGTATAAATTGGACATGGCTAATAAAGATATAGGTTTCTGTCCTCGCCTTCAATATAAGGTCATCTATTAAGATATTTTTAAATATGAAGCTTTTCCCTATGTAGAGGGCTACCTCCTCTTTTACATCTTGATAAGATAAGTAGAACTGATCGCATATACGCTGTATAGTTGTCTCAATGTAGTAACCTTCAGGTTGTATATCAAGAGGCGGGATATAAGGAAATGGGGCAGAGGTATCTGGTGTATAATTGAAAAGGTCGACTAAACTGAGTGCTAAAATAGCTATGATGCCCATAATGCATGATGAAATTAGCAAAGGGCGTCTAAACTTTTGTTGCCACATCACCTTATGTTTCATTTTCATTATCTCACAAATTGCTTCTTTTTTATAGTTACAGTTTGTTTAACAAATACCCTCAATCTTTACTACTAAGAATAGAAAGTTAATCTATGATTTTTTATAGCACCGACCTAATTTAATTGTCAATATATTTCTTGTTCTAATCATCATAAAATATTTTTATAATAAGAAATCATAAAAACCCCCTTCTGTTTATATTGATTATATATAGAAGTTTTCAGTCGTTATTTGCATATGCTATAATTCCCAGGCTATCTAACCGATTTTAGGAGCCATTCAGTAACAGATTCACAAGCAAATCGTAAAGGTCTAATATAATATCGCAATATAAAACAATAAACCTGGTTCGGATTTGAATTACAGGTTAGATAAAACAGGGCGGATGTCAATTATATGTTTTATAATAGCCTGAGGGATAGATACAAGCCAAGGAAGAAATAACGGTAATCTAGCTAGATTTTTGAGATATGAATGATAGCGGTAAATAGTAAGCGGCGAAATTTGCTTCGACGAGCCGGGTTGATTATTGGCTTAGGTGGAGCAGTTTGGTGGATACTCGGTGGTATTAGTATTGTTGCCGGTTTTAGCGAAGAAATGGATTCTATTGTGGAGATTTTACCCCATGTATTGCTTGGCTTAACTTTATTAGTTAGCATCGCTATCGCTTGGAGGCCGGAACCTTTTGGCGGAGTGCTCTTGGTTGTTGAGGGCTTATTTTTAGCAGTTTCAAGCCCCATAATTGCCTATCACTGTGAAGAAATGACCATCGTTTCTATATTGATGACTATGGGTTTGCCATTTCTGTTATCCGGGTCTCTTTTTATTCTCTCGTGTCTGGGGGGGGGAACATCCGGAAGACAGGGGTGATTAGCTGGTAGAGCCTCTCCTTTTGCTTCTAGCTCTTGCACTCTAAAATTCTGTGTGCTACTGGGCTGCTAAACGAATGTTGGCATCGTAAACCAACCAGATAATCTCAGCAAATCCCAATCCAACCAGCACCCACCACCACCCTAGCTTTTTAAAGTATTTAAGAAGTGGCTTCCAATTCAGCCATACGTGGATAATAATAAGGACAGCAAAAATACACGCGTTAGCGGCATGGAAAGGATAAAACACATCACTAAAAGGAGGGAAGAATTCCCATATCCCTGTTAGCATTACTATTAAGCCAGATACGACCATAGCGATACTGATGCCACGCCTCATACAAGCCTCCTTGACTATTTGTACCTTGCCACTAATAAAATACTACTGAGTAACGAATATCTCGGGCAGCCGACCTGGTTTTCGTCAAGCTATCTTGATTGCACAAATTTGACGATATTGCAGTGCTTGGGTCGCTTTCTGACAAATCCGTGTAATAAAAATGATACGCACCTACCTCAGTTCTTGTCAAGTTATCCCATTTGTTGTTTGTGTTAATTAGTTGGGGGAAAACTCACCCCCTGGCTTGCTTGAGTTGACCAGAGCCGCGTTAGATTACTTAATCTCCCAGGTAAGATTTTTTTATTCTGCCAGGGTGGCTACATTCCCTGAGTTCTGTGGCATAAGCCTGGGTATAACTAGTGCTAATAATAACCGGCATATTTTCAGGGGTAAACTCACCGCCCCCAGAGACCTCGATATCGCCCACAGTAACAAGAGTCCCTACTCTCTCAACGGAAGTACTGACATCCGTCGTAATTTCACCATCGACCCAGACGGTGCCTCCCAGTGTTAGACAGGCAGTTAATTGTAAATAACTGTACTGGATACATTAGCTGCTAATTTACAGGATAAACTTGACGCCTAACCTGCATATTGTTGTTGATTAAAGTTATAAGAGGCCAGAAATCTAAGGGGATTTTGTCTCTATCCTGACTCGATGGGTTCATTTGATAATAGCGTTTGTATTGCACAATTTAGTGAATTGTTACCCTTTGAAGAGTAAGAAAAGAGGTTGAGGATTTGAGCCCACAGCCCCTTAGACTCATATTGACAGCCAAGCCAAATTCCTGAAATAATGAACATAGTCGACTAAGGATTAACAAAGGCATCGCATGACAATGCTAGTGTTGCAATTGGGTTAGGCCGTAGCACCCGGCTTATTAAATAGCTCCTTAAATTAGTGTTTAAAACAGCTTAAACACTAATCTTTAATACTAAACATAACACAGTTTAATGGTAAGTCCTTGCCTCGCCAGCTCAGCATTAACGAATGCATAATCAATATAATTCTGATAGAATAACCAGCGTATAACTGAAGTTACTATCAAAGACTATACGCCATGAAAAAGGTTGCCATTCTTACTGACAGCACTTGTTGTCTGCCGCCTGAGCTGGTGAAAAAGTACGATATTTCTATAGTACCACTCCTGATAATCCATGAAGGTAAGAGTTACCGCGATGGTATTGATATAACCCCCAACGAGGTCTATAAAATCATGCGAAGAAGAAGAAACCTGCCCACCACCTCAACCCTACCAGTGGGGGATATATTAGATGCTTACTGCCAATTAAGTAAGCAGGCGGAAAACATACTTTTTATCACCCTCACTGGTTTACAGAGCAGTGTTTCCGATACGGCATTACTGGCCAAGGAAATGGCCAAAGATATCATTCCCGACACCGCTATTGAGGTGATTGATAGTCGGGCTGTATCCGGTGCACTGGGTTTTATCGTCTTGGAGGCATCCCGTGTCGCCAGACAGGGGGCTGGTCTAAGTGAAGTAGCTGAAACTGCACGAGTAATGATGGGTAGGGTGAACTTCCTGGCTATGGTGGATACCCTTTTCTATTTGGCAAGAACCGGTCGTATTGCCAGAGCGGCAGCCTGGGCTGGGGCATTGCTTAGCATGAAACCCATTGTTGAGCATTCTCCTTTAGTAGGGGAAACAACACCTGTGGCACGCCCCAGGACTAAAAAGAAGGCTATAGAGCAGATAATAAGTATGATGTCACAAAGGGTAGGAGATTCTAAAGTACATGTCATCGTGCACCATGCTGATGAGTTGGAAGAAGGGGAAAAGCTCAAAGCCCGGATTGGCTTAAGGTTTAGTTGCTCTGAACTTTATCTCACCGAGTTCACGCCTATTATGGGGGTTCATTCTGGTCCTGGTGTTCTCGCTGTTTCATTTTATGCTGATTAATATTATTCTTGACCTTTTGTATGTGTAAAGGCAGTAGCTTACCGGTAACAGTGGTAATGGGTTTCATCCGTTTTACATAAAGTGTTTTTGCCTGACCCCAGACCTGCGCCATCATCCTTTCAGCATCTGTGCCCTCTGCCAGTTTGGCCAGAACGGTTTGAACTAAGCTTTCCTCATCTATAATACCCAGCTCTGGGCTAACGACTAAACATAAGCGTGTCATACCCTGTTCATTTTCCTCTTCTACTATCTGATAATCAGTAGATGAGCCACCGAAATTGGCCGGCAAGTCCTCTTCAATAATTCTAACTAAATCACCACTGAAGAAGTTCATACCTTCGCTGGTAAGCCGGTCAAATCCCCTGATATGGTGAATATGTTTTTTAAAGCCGAGCGTGTTAAATAAACAGTTACAGCTTCTGGTCTCAACAAATCCATAGTCCCCGGTTTCCATATTAAGCAGAACCTTAGGGGTTGAAGGCAGTAGGGATGTCAGCAGAAAGGCATCAACCTCAACATCAACATGCTCTATTGCCCGTCTGTTCTGGATAAGTGCGAATGAATCCTCAAAAAAGTGGATATCGTCAGGGTGGGAAGGATTTAAGCAATTGGCACCGACAAAGCCAGCCTCTGAGATACCATATCCTATGCAATATTTGGCTCCGACTGACTTTATTTCCTTTAACTTTACTTCAGTAAGGGGCTCTCCGC
Organism: uncultured Dehalococcoidales bacterium; assembly: GCA_964354125.1. Classification (GTDB taxonomy): domain Bacteria; phylum Chloroflexota; class Dehalococcoidia; order Dehalococcoidales; genus CAYGXW01. The sequence goes on along the minus strand of CAYGXW010000005.1, from coordinate 19,537 downwards.
CCATAACAAATACTGCACCACTAATATCAATGCCTTTCTCTTTAGCGGCATGACATACCCTTAATATAGCGCTGACGTATGTGTCCAGCACGCAACCCCCGGCCCTTTTTGTTGTCTCAGCAATCCATCTCGCCACTGCCACGGCATTATCATAGGCTATATATTCTGGCAACGGCCATTTAACCCCTGCCAATCTACCCATATTGATAATATAGCTGACTGCCAACCTATTCTTTAATGAAGGCTTGAAAGTTTGACTCTCCAAGGGTGAAAACCATTTTTCAGGGGTATTACCCCCTTTGGTGTAAGCCAATAAATTGATTACCCCAGCCCCGGGGATGGCTGGCATCCATAAAGCTATCGGTAGTTTAAGTGCACCAAGACTATGGAACATTGGCAGATTATAGACTGATATATTTGAGGCGATGAAATCTAGGTCATAGAGTGACCTTGTGCCGGCACTCCGGCTACCACTACTACTAGCCTGCATATGAGCAAACAAAAAGGGGTTATCAAAATCCCTCTCCGTGAAGCTCCAGGACTTAGCACCCCGATTAACCGGCTTCCTGCCCTTGAATTCCTCAATGCTGACATAGACACCATTATCACATAATATCTTTAGAGTATTTTCAATGCCATCAGAACATATCATCTTCTTAAAGTCACCGTACTCACAGCCAGCAATCCTTAGCAGTTTTAGATAGGGACTGTTTTTATTACCGTAGATAGCGCTTTTGACAATAGTGAGCAGGTTGTTTTCCCTGTTCTCAAGCCTGTGCTTGATGATTTTCTGGCTCTGTTCTAAGGTAATCGGCTCCTTGAGAAATCGCCTTAAATCACGGGCAAAGCGCCAGTACATTCGCATTTCACCGAGCAAAGCTAATATCCTTCCCTATTTATATTCAGGGTCTTAGTAGTGTTAGCGCCTAGTTTGTCCCAGTGTACTAGACAAACTATTTAATAGCAAATTTATAGCACGCCTGCCCAAATTAACGATACGAGCAATAACAGGAACCGGGTCATCCCAAGCCACTGCTGAGTGTACCTTCTTTACCATCAATAACCTGAATGCCTCAGTAACAGTGGTATTTTTGCGTTTCAGGTCTATCAGGTATGAGATAAAGTCAGTAAAATCATCCACCCAGATAATATTATCACATTGATGAATTGGGCTTTCTATATCATATCCATTGGCATCAAGGTAGGCTATATACTCAGCGTCTATGCCACATGCGGCTGCCAGTCTATTTTGCGATGTCGTCCTGGCGTTTATCTCTATTAATTTATAGATACCATCTCTGGGGTCCTTTTTCAACTCCACCTCGCTAACCCCATAGTAGCCCACCGCCTTAAGGAAGCTGGTAACCTGGTCAATTGGTTCAGCCCGCCAGCGACTGATACAACATGTGCCAGAACCAAAATCGGGCGGATACTGCCTTATTTTATCCCAACCACAAATGGCAACCGGCTCCGATTTCCGGTTAAAATAACTACAAACATTATACAACTCTCTTCCAGGTATTATCTCCTGTATCATAAACTCAAATTCTTCGCCCTTCAATCTATCAACCACCCAATCAAGTTGATTAGGGGATTCTATTACCAGGCACTTTTTCAGAAACTTCTTCTGAAAGGCTAATGTGAATTCCGCTTTAATAATATAGGGATAATCAATCTCCCTCCCCATCAGGCGTAATTCATCTGCCCCTTCAGGAAAGTAGGTATTGGGGTGAGGAATATGCATTTCAGCGCATAATCTATAGAGTCTCTTTTTACTTACCAAGCTTTGCATAATCTCAAAACTTGGTACAGGAATAATGTAGAACTGCTCTAGTTCCTTTTTATGCTTTGAAAGAGCCAAAACATACTCATCGGCGGTAGCAATAATGACTATCCGATTATCTAATTTTTTACCGAAATCTAGTAATGCGCTTATAAATCCATCTTCTGACTCCGAAGGACTGGGGCATTTCAGGCGCCGAGAGATATATTTGGAATATTTGGCTGTGGCAGTCCTTTCTGAGTCAATATAAACTATGGGAATACCGCGCCTGCCAAAGCCCCTGACCACGCCTAAGCAGGGGGTTATCATCACCCAGGCTGAATTGTGATTGTTAGCTTGTGTTTTGTCAGTAGACATTAGCTCTAATTCAATTCATATAAAGTTAAAGGGAGATGTTTAATGGAGCTAAGAATGGTTCTATAGAACTAAAAAACAATCCACCATACGGATTGCTATTATGGAACCGTTGTACTTGCCTTGCACGGTTACTATTTGCCCTTTTTCCAGCTGTTCCAGTGCTGGTGCATGCTTTTTATTAAATACACACTGGATACTCTGTAGAAGGTCTCCCTCAGCGCCGGTCAGCCTGATGTAGTGTGTCTCAAGCCTATCCTTGATGTCTATCATGGCTACTACTCCGATTACCCTGAGAACCTTGTTTAAGAACTTTTCGTTCGCGGCAGCCTCATCTGTTTCATATGCCGATAATAGTTCTTCAACAGTCAGCTCCATAGCTGGAGGCTCAGGTTCTTGTATCGGTTCTATCTCTTCTTCGGGCTCTGGCTCTGGTTCATGCTCTTGAATAGAATCCGTTTCCATTTCAAGCTCTGGAACCGGCTCTAGTTTTGGTAATAGTATTGGTATCTCTTCCGGTATTGTTTCGGCCCTTTTTTCTAACTCTGGCTCGGATTCACGTACCTGTATTTCTTCAGGTTTATGCAGCCCCTCTCCTTTAAGTTGTTTATATGTCTTTGGTATCTTCTTGTAAACACCCGATAGCAAGGGATAACCACACCACTGGCAAGCCCAGTCTTCGGTTCTCAATGTCTCACGATTACAGTTAGGGCACCTTGGCATTGTACACCTCTTCTACAAGACTATATGTAACAGTTTGATTTGTCAACATTAACAAAACCAGACAATAATCGTAATAAATAGTTTATTACTTACAAACTATGGAATTCTATCAGGTCAAATGTAGAATGATGGCGAACATCCCAGCAGACCAACCTTTGACCACGCTGACCTATTTTCTCCGCAATCTCATCATATGTTTGGTAGCCTTCTTGTTTTAGTTTAGCGTTATCAAAAAACCACAGGCTACCCTGAAGATTGTCAAACACACAAACGGTATGGCTTGACTTAACGGGTCTTACTATTGTTGTCAGCAAGACTGGCCTATAGTCCGGGTTTAAACGATACAGTAATTCTGAAGCCAAGCTGGCAAAACCATCACAGTCATCCCTCTTCTTGAACCAGGTCGTCTGTGGATAGCTGATACTATCGTATAGGTGCCAAAAACCTTCCCTATGCCACTCAACCTGCTTCAGGCAAGCCTCTATCTCCTCTAAAGAGCTTGCTTGTGGCAGGGGTGAATCAAGATATTTCCGCTCACATAGCCAGCGGCGTAATCGCGACCATTTATAGCGGCCACTACGGAGCCACCATCTTAGAAAGAAATCAATAATTAAATTCATAGCCAACCTACTAAATTAACCGTCTCTACATATTATACTAATTTTATACCCTTAAATAGTACATAGGCTTATCCTTGGATAAGATAAGCCTATACTAACAAACTAAGATATATAAAAGTGTTTTGCTTTTAACCCAGTATCTTCATCGCCTCTTCCCGATAGGCATCCATCAGATACGGTATTCCAGTGACCTTGGCACACTCTTCGGTAAGGGACATAAGCTCGCGCCGGGTAATAACCGGCAGGCTAAAGCATCTTGCGCCAGCCATCAACTGCTGTAAGCCAACCCTGAGCTTATCGGCGTAGCTGTAGATTCCTATTGCCCCCAGGGGGATTTTCTTTATTTCGTCGGCGCCAACCATATTTTTAACATCTTCATAGCAGACGAATATCTCTTCCGGGGTTGAGCCAAATTGACCGACTGTATTGGGTAACTTACCATCTTTGAGCCACTGCTCAATATTCTTACCCACCATACCTGGAATCATCAGAGCCCGTCCCATGCAGACTGCTTTTACAAAGGGCGCTCCCAAAGCAATAGCTTTGAAGATACCGTCTTCACTGCTGAAGCCGCCGGCGAGGGCAATGTCTGGTACTCGCTCGCCTCTACCGGCTAACCTGTAACAGAACTCATAGGTGGCGGCATGCAGGTAGAGACTGGGCATACCCCACTCTTCCATCATCCGCCATGGGCTCATGCCGGTACCACCGGGAGAACCGTCTATGGTAAGCAGGTCAATTCTAGCCTTTGAGCCCCACTTTATAGCCATCGCCAGCTCGCGCAAACTGTAGGCACCGGTTTTTAAGGTAATACGCCTGAAGCCTAAGTCTCTTAAGCGTTTAACTTCAGCGTAGAAACCCTCTTCATCAATAAAACCAAGACGGCTATGGCGTTCAAATTCCCTAAGAGAGCCTTCCTTAAAAGCCGCTTGGGAAACAGGACTTGAAGGGTCAGGGGTGATAATATAACCGCGCCTCTGAAGCTCCAGTGCCCGCTCTAAACTGTTGACCTTTATCTCGCCGCCGATACACTTGGCACCCTGTCCCCACTTTAGTTCAATGGTATCTAGGCTGTGTTTCTTGCTAACATATTCAGCAACACCCAGTCTGGTATCCTCTACATTCATCTGGACCAGAATCTCGCCATATCCCTGATGGTAGCGTCGGTAGATTTCGATGCGACGGTCCATATCCGGTGCCGAAACAATCTTGCCCTTTGAATTAAGCTCAAGCCGTGGGTCAATACCGCAAACATTCTCACCACAAACCAGAGTAACCCCACTGATAGCGGCGCCAACAGCGAAATGTTCCCAGTTCTTACGGGCTATCTCCGTAGAACCCAAAGCCCCGGTAAAAACAGGAATCTTCATCTTTACTTTAATGTCCCAGCCGTATTCGGTCTCGGTATTTACCCTTGGGAAGGTAGCCGTATCTGGACTACCGACGACACCGGGGGGCAAACCTTCAGCGCCCAAGGCATACCCCTGTATATTAAGATGCGAGTAATCAACCGGGTAGTCTTTATCGCCCCCGGCAGTGATGTCACCAAACGGTCCGGGATAGATTAACTCACGACCGCGGAAGGTTGCCCTAAATACCTCACAGTTTCCTGTACAGCCATCAAGACATCTGGTACACAGACCACTCATCGGCACCACGCTCTTGGAGCGATTGGTGGTTCTGGTAGCTTCGTTGGCGTTAGGTCGTTGCAGATTCATTCGTTAATACTCCCTCTATTTTTATATTTTTACCGGTATCCCCTTTTTTTCAGGTATCGTTTTGCCTCAGGTATAGATATTTTTCCAAAATGGAAGATGGATGCCGCCAGGACGGCTGACGCCTTACCAATGGTTACCGCTTGATAAAGATGCTCCAGTTTCCCGGCACCGCCGGAGGCTATAACCGGTATAGATACTGCCTCGGCAACCGCCCTTGTCATCTCTAGGTCATAGCCCTCTTTAGTCCCGTCGGCATCCTTGCTAGTGAGCAGAATCTCACCAGCACCCAGTTTCTCTACTCGTTTAGCCCAGTCCACAATATCCATTCCCGTGGACTGTTTGCCGCTCTTGACCACCACTTCAAGCCGCGGCAGACTGCCACCTGGTGGGTTCTTCCTTCCATCAATGGCAACTACAAGTCTCTCTCTGCCAAACTCTTTAACTGCTTCTTTTATTAAATCAGGGCGCATAACGGCGGCAGTATTTATAGACACTTTGTCCACACCCAGTTCAATTAATGCCTTCATATCATCAATACTGCCTATGCCGCCGCCTACTGTGAAGGGAATGGTGACCACTTGACACACCCTCTTTACCCACTCTAGCCTTGTCTTTCTGTTCTCAACAGTGGCAAAGATGTCAAGGAAGACAAGCTCATCGGCGCCCTCTCGGCAATAAGCCTCAGCCGCTTCAACCGGGTCACGGGCATCCCTTAGATTTATAAAGTTTATTCCCTTGACCACTCTACCATCTTTGACATCAAGACAAGGTATTACCCTTATCTCCCTCACTCTATTACCTCCTTAAATTTGATTAGGTCTTGATACTCTATTAAGGTGCTCATGGCGTAATTTTCAGCTTCTATACCAGCCTCTGTAGCAGAGGCTACCGGGTTTAAGCCCCCAATAAGGACCACCCCAATTTTATTAAGCTCTACAGGAATCTCACACACTGTCTCGCTGGTGTTTCCCATCAGCAGCAATCCGCCCAGTCCGGCCTCATTGAGCTTAGTTATCACCTCTTCAGCTATCGGCCGACAAATGGCTGGTATCTCACGGAAGTTGGCTAGAATTCTTCCCTCCCCCCTCTCAACAACCTGGCGCACTGATGTCATTCCAGCCATGATAAATACCTCAGAAGGGTCTAGCGAGCAGCCACTGTAGTAGATAAGTTCAACGAAGCGAAGAGGCTCATTATTCCGCATCTGCAATATACCCCCGAACTTGGAATCCATAGGGACGCCAGCCTTCAGTAGCGAGCCATTAACAACAATACTGCAAACAGTAGCTAGCCCCATCTTTCCATGGGGCACGGTTATCTCACCTAGTCGCTCTCCTGCAGAAGCTATGGCTACCAAATTACCCATGCACAGTCCTTTTTCAAAAGCAGGCTTCATGGCCTGTAGTGCCTTGCTAAACCTCTTCTCAGAAAAAAGGGAAACATTGACTGGAATAGCGCCACAGCGTTTTTTATAGTCAAAGTCTGTCCTGAATGAAAGCAGCTCAATCCTGGAGATAGCGAAACCAACCTTATCTTTAACCAGGGCACATCTGACCTCCTCAATACCCTGCTCGGTTAAAGTGCGTCCATCACGTCTCCCGACAAGTTTTGTTAGCCCACGCTCATCCATCAGCTTAAGGTGATACCTTACCGCTCTTTCACCCAATTCGATGCCACACTCCTTTAGGCGGCGGGCAATCACCCTTGACCCCAAAGGTACCTGTGAATCGCTTAACACCTTCAGGATAGAGACGGCCTTTCTTTCAACGTCCTGTGTTTCAAAGCTCATAAAATTCTTTCGGCTTTCGGAAACCGTTTGCCAAAAGACATTATAAAGTATTTCATCAACTAAGTCAAGGACACTGATGCTTTATCTTGTTAATTTATGGGAAGCTAGACTAAATTGTGATAAATTTTATTGACATAGGTTGCTAGATATGGCTAAAGGATTAAGAAGCTCGGGGAGACTACCTTAGAATAACTTGCAGTAAGGGTGTGGACTGCTTTTAAGGCTACTGTTATTAATCCAGAACTACAATTCCTAAATGGTGGCGGACTGCGTTCCTAAATACCGTTCCTGTATCCTCCGGCGCTTCCAACCAAGCATAACCAGTAGCTCACTGACTGCAGAATCACTTAATTCATCCTTTAGTGGTACGTCTGGGTGAATCTTATATTTATTTTTACGACCAACCTTTATTTTGGTGATATAGCCGGCTTCCTCTAAATCCTTTATAATCTTATGAGCGGACCTCTCCGTTATGCTAACGGCATCACCAATCTCACGACCAGTGCTTTGTGGATGCCTGGCTATAGTAGCTAGAACTAGGCCATGATTAGTTATAAAAGACCATTCCGCCATCGCTTACCTCCACAAAATATTTTTTAAAATACCTAAAAAACTATTGACAAATTAAATAAATATTCTATATTATTATTATAGTATAGTATTTCTGGTAAAGTTAATAAGGATATTTAATTCAATATATTATATTCATAACACAATTTACTATAGTTTGTCATAGTAAAGGAAGATTGTCAAGGATTAATTTAAGAAATTGCGAGGAAATGAACAAGGTAATATGTGGCAACCATTCCCTATTTCTTGGTTATTGAAGGGATGTGATGACTAGAAGTTTTTACGGCGGAGAGGGTAAGGATGCAACAATTATAGAGAATAATAATCATAATTAATTGACTTGACTTATCTATTAAAGAAATATAAAGTGAGGATAAAAATATAATGAAAACAAGTTCAGTGAAAGATAAAGGCCAATATACCTCTCGTCAAGAGGAAACCGGCTTTGAACACCAAAGTAGTAGCGAGGCAGAAGAACCTCCTGGTCAACGCGCTGTATCTGATGATGGTGAAGAACCTCCGGGTAAAACGGTTACTGGTAGATGGAGGTTCTTCGGACATATACCGGATAGCATTTGGAACGACTGGAAGTGGCAGTTCCGGAACAGAATTACCACCGTTGAACAATTAGCCAGATTCATACCCCTATCAACCAAGCAACAGAAAGAGCTCAGACTGGTAACCATGAGATACCCCCTCTCGGTAACTCCTTACTATCTATCGTTAATCAACCCCGATGACCCGAATGACCCGATAAGGAAGCAGGCGATACCTTCCATTCTAGAAATAACTATGGGTAAAATTGGTCGGGAAGACCCCCTTGAGGAGGGAAGAGACTCTGTCGTCCCCGGTCTAGTTCACCGCTATCCAGACAGGGTGCTGATGGTGCTTACAGATATATGCCCCATGCTTTGCCGGCACTGTACCCGGAAGAGGGAATGGCGAAATGGCGGCTGGGTACATACCCCGAGCGAAGTAGAAGCTATGCTCGGATATATACGCCAGCACAAGACTATTAGAGATGTTATTATCTCCGGCGGAGACCCATTATCACTTTCAACGAATTATTTAGAGGGTATTCTCTCCAAAATAAGGGGGATTCCACATGTTGAAATCATACGCATTGGTACCAGGTTCCCGGTAGTGCTCCCCCGGCGTATAGATGACGAACTATGCTCAATGTTGTCTAGGTATGAGCCTATATGGCTTAATACACACTTTAACCATCATCGCGAAGCAACTCCTGAAGCAGCCGTTGCCTGTGACCGCTTGCTGCGTAGTGGGATTCCAGTAAACAACCAGTCCGTTTTGCTACGCGGGGTAAATGATACTGTGGAAGAACAGATGAAGTTGTGCCATAGTCTACTGCGGATAAAGGTACGCCCTTACTATCTCTTTCAGTGCGATGAAGTCCGGGGGACGGAGCACCTGCGTACTCCGGTGGAGACAGGCATAGAGATAATCAGGGGTATGCGAGGTTATACCTCCGGGTTGGCGGTGCCTACCTTTGTTGTTGACCTCCCTCAGGGTGGTGGTAAGGTTCCTTTACAGCCAAACTATATAAAAATGCAAACTGGAGAAGGGCTGTTGTTGAGCAACTACCAGGGCAAACTCTTCCGCTGTCAGAATCCAAAGAATCATTCATATCCGGAGTTGGTACCGGAAGCCAGCTTGCCTGATGAAATACAACAATTTGAAGTGAAGGTGGCCAGGGATGCGGATAGGGCTGTCATACGATCTTAAAGGAGATTTAGAACAGGGCGGAACCAATGTGGAGGATGCCTTTGAGGAGTATGACTCCAAGGAGACCATAGAGCTTATCGCGGCATCCCTGGAGGCTGGAGGGCACTTGGTGGTGATGCTGGGTGGTGGTAGGGAATTTCTTAGCGACATCCTCTCCCAGAGGGTTGAATTTGTCTTTAATATAGCTGAGGGACGGGGCAACCACCGCAGCCGCGAAGCCCAAGTGCCTTCCATCCTGGAGATGCTGGGCATACCATATACCGGCTCAGACCCTCTATGCCTTGCCATTTGCCTTAATAAACCATTAACCAAGAAGCTGGTGGCACTAGAAGGCGTCTCCACTCCAAGATGGCTACTAATAATAGATAGAGAGGAACTTAAACAAGCACACTGGGAATTGTTCATCTACCCTGTTATTATCAAACCAGCTTATGAAGGCTCAAGCAAGGGCATTCGCCTGACTTCAGTAGCCGAAGATGCTAAACAGGCACAGATAGAGGCAAGCAAAATTATTGAGTGTTACCAGCAACCGGTTATAGTGGAGGAATTCATTGCCGGAGACGAGGTTACTGTTGGCATTATGGGCAACTCACCATCAAAGGTGCTGGGGATGATGCGCATCCTGCCGAAGAGAAGGGGCGGCCATTTTGTCTACTCGCTTGAGGTGAAACGCGATTACAAAAACTTGGTTGAATATGAATGCCCGGCTCGGCTCGGGGATAAAGTACTGGAGAGGCTAACCATATCTAGCCTGAAGGTGTTTAGGGTTTTAGGCTGCCGGGACTTCGCCCGTATTGACTTCAGGATTGGGTCTGGAGGGATACCTTACTTTATCGAGATAAATCCTCTACCCGGGCTCGGTGCGCACAGCGACCTGGTCATTATGGCAATAAAGCTTGGCTGGAGCCACAAAGAACTGATAAATGCCGTTCTTGATGCGGCGTGTAAGAGGTATCCCCAGTGTATACCCGCATAGCCATTGTCTATAATCAACCTACCTTTAGCCGTTACCACTCAAAAGGTGAGGAGGCGGCGGTAACCGGCGTGCTTGAAGCCGTAGAAGCTGTCTCCTGCGCCTTGGGGGGGCTGGGTTATGATGTGTTTCGTGTGCCGCTGGTACCTCCTATTGAGCAAGCTAGAGTCCAGCTCAGTGAACTCAATGCTGACTTGTTTTTCAATCTCTTTGAGGGTTTCTGCGGATACCCCGAAACTGAAGCGGATGTGGTTGACATAATGTCAACCTTGGGTATACCTTACACAGGCTCTCCCGGCGTAACCCTCAGGCTAGCCTTAGACAAAGTAAGGACTAAGATAATCCTGAAGTCAAAAGGAATTGCTACGCCAGAATTTCAATTACTCGATACAAGCACACTATTAAAATTCCATCTCAGTTACCCGTGTATCGTCAAGCCGCGAGCGGAAGATGCCAGCCACGGATTATCCGAAAAAAGTGTTGTCTATGACTTTGCCTCGCTCAAGGAACAGCTTGCTGATATCAATAACACCTATGGTGGTCAGGCACTGGTGGAGGAGTTTATTGATGGGCGTGAGTTCAATGTAACTATAATGGGCAACTCCACATGCACTGTACTGCCTATATCGGAGATAGGCTACTTGCTACCCTGGGGGAAGCCCAAAGTCCTAACCTTTGATGCCAAATGGAAGCCGGATAGCCTGTACTTCAAAAGCACAAGGGTGATCTGCCCCGCTGAAATTGAAGCTGAGGCTCAAAAGCAGATAGCAGAGATATCGCTAGCTGCCTTTAACCTGCTTGGTTGCCGCGGCTATGCCAGGGTGGATTTTCGGCTGGGTGACGGAGGTCGGTTTTATGTTATTGAGGTTAACCCCAATCCTGACATATCTCCGGGCACCGGCGCCGCACGCCAGGCTGAGGCAGCCGGGCTGACATATACCAGGTTCACGGAGAAGATTGTACAATTGGCTTTGGAGAAGGAAGACGATAACAGTCAAAATTCGACCGATGGTGAAGAAGGACAAGCCAGCCTTAATAGAGATACTACGCAATACACCCGAATTTAAGCCTCCAGAGGTGGTGGTAGCAGAAGAGGTTATTGATAGCTATCTTTGTAGTTGTGATAGCTATCATGTTTTCGTTGCCGAAGCCGATAAAGTCATCGTCGGCTATATATGCTATGGGATAACTCCACTAACTGAAGGTACTTGGGACCTTTACTGGCTGGCTGTTGCCCGGGAAAAGCAGGGCAGTGGTATCGGCAGTGCCCTGGTGGAATTTGCTGAGGAACAGATTAAGAAGGCTCAGGGAAGGCTGGTCGTCATTGAAACATCAGCCAAACCGGGATATAAAAAGACGAGGCATTTTTACCTCAATCATGGTTATAAGGTAATCTGCCGAATACCTGACTTCTATGCTCCGGGGGATGATAAGATTATCCTGCAAAAACGGCTGGAAAAGGATTAATAATTTTGGATAGCCCCTTACAGCATTTTGTGTTAACCTTTGTGCCCCTGTTCATTGTTATTGACGCTCTGGGCATACTACCCTTTGTTATCTCTATTGGTGAGGAAATGACAAAGCAGGAGCGCCGTAAGATGATAAATGTAGCCATCATAACCGCTACCGCCGTCGGGCTAATATTCCTGTTTTTCGGGCAATTCATACTGCAGATAATGAACATCTCTCCAGGCTCGTTTGCCATTGCCGGCGGGCTTATCCTGTTGGTATTCTCCATCAGGTATATGACCACCGGTCATATGGTAGAAACAACCAGGGAAGAAATGGTAGCTGTGGTGCCCATTGGTACGCCACTGACTACCGGACCGGCAACAATTACCACCCTCTTGTTACTGGCAACCCAGTTTCCCCTTTATATAGTGCTTCTGTCCTTTGCCCTGAACATGTTTATCGCTTGGGGCATCTTTATGATGGGAAACCAGTTTTCCCATTTTCTGGGTCAGGGAGGACTAAAAGCAATTTCAAAGGTATTCAGCTTGCTACTGGCGGCTATAGCGGTAAGCATGGTTATTAACGGCTTGGAAATGCTTGGTATACTAGTGATATAGGATAATTTAAGTCACCAGGATTGCAGATAGGTTTGGCTTATGTTTCGTATTCGTCGCGTTGCAGCACGGTTGCGTTTCTACGAAAAATACTGCACCCGACCCATCATCAACACTACCTATGAGACTCACCATAAACCCGGGGGTCATAACCCCTCTATCTGGTTATGATGACCTCGGACAGGGTTGGGCTATAGTCAGGTTACTATTTACCATAGCTATCCTCAGAGACAGAGCAAATTTACCTCTTCCCCTCGCCCAGCTCCTCAGTAATATCTTTAGCCATCGCCAGAAATAGTTTCCTCAACCTTTTCATAACTTCCTCAGCAGCCTTTTCCCCGGCTAACCTCGCTTCTTCAGCGGCTTTTCTCGCATCTGTAGTAGCCACTTCAATATCATCCAGAATCTGGGGAAGCGGTTTGGTCATTATCTTTGGTGCTTCTTTCATCCCGACTTCAGGTTTCTTATTAATTTTATCATTCATTTTTTTACTCCTTATATTTAGTTTAATTACTACATCAAAAACAGATAATAGCCTTAGGTCATCCAGATAGCAGTATAATCGCCCTCAAGATAGGGCAATTATACTATTTGTCCCTGGTATTATATCCTCTATCAATTTCAGGAGACGCCTCTAATTTGTATAGACTAGCACAAGGTTTCTTTGTTTTTCCTACTATTAAGTTTCACCACTTTACTCAGAAGTATTTATAACGCTCCTTCTTAATTATCTTATAAGAGGCCTAAGCCTAGGCTGATTGCCACAGAAGCGAATACCGCTCCAAGGAAAATCAATATAAGAATAGCTAGAAAATCCCATGAAGCGATAATTTTCCTCACTAGTTTTGCCGGTAATGCCTCTGCCGCTTTGGCAAAGGCTTCCTCAGCTTTTGCCAAAGCTTGTGCAGCAGCCCTCTCGGCGGCTTCTCTGGCCTGTCTTGCCGCCTCCTTAGCCTCTCTCTCAGCCTCCACAGCCTTTCTGGCAGCTTCCGCGCCGGCAACCCTCATTGCTGCCTCAGCAGATTCCTTGGCCTTTCTGACTGCTTCCTCGGCTCTGATGCCAACTTCCTCGGCAGCTTTTTCAGCCGCTTTAGCTAGCTCTTCTGCCCTAGTTACCAGTTGATGTAGAGCTTGGGACGCTGCCACAATAGCTTCATCCCCAGCTAGGTCAGCCTGCTCAGCCTTCTGGCGAGTCTTATCAGCTACCTTAAAACCGGTAGATGCTGCCTCCTTAGCGTCTTTACCAGCTTCTTCAACCCTCTCCGAAATTACTCCTGATACTTTGTCCGATACCTCAATAGCGTCATCCCCAGCTAGGTCAGCCAGCTCAGCTTTCCTACTTGTGTCTTCGGCGGCACGGAAAGCTGTGGCCGCTGCCCTTTTAGCTCGCTTACCTGCCTCGTCAGTCTTGGTAGCTGTCTCTGCCGTCAGTTTTTTGGCTAATTCGGCACTGGCTACCTTAACTACTTTGATACTTTCGTCAACCTCTTTGCCAGCAGCATTTGCGGCTTCAATGGCTGCTCTTACTGCTTGTTCAGCTAGCCTAGCTGCCTGCTCAGCCCTCTCAGCAGCCTCTTCAGCCGCTTTAGCAGCAGCAGCAGCTGCTTCTCTGGCGGCTAAGTCTACTTCCTCGGCTCTTCTAGCGGCTTCCTCAGCAGCATATCTGGCGCCCCTCGCCGTCTCCTCAGCCTTCAGGGCTGCCTCCTCGGCTCTCGCAGCCGCCTCTTCAGCCGCTCGAGTGCCGGTTTCAGCGGCCTCTCTAGCGGCAGCGCTTGCCTCTTCGGCTCTCCTTGCCGCTTCCTCTGCTGCCTTGGCGGCTGCCTTGGCGGCGGCTCTAGCTGCCTCTTCAGCTTCTTTGGCAGCTTTATCAGCCGCTATCTTGAAGGCTTTGGCTGCTTCTCTAGCTGCTCTATCTGCCTCCTCAGCCTTCCTAGTCGCTTCCTCAGCCGCTTTGATGGCCGCCTTAGCTATTTGTTCTGCTTTTGCGGCGGCTTCGGCAGCCGCTCTAGTAGCCTGTTCGGCAGCCTTTTCGCCGGCCCTGCGGGCTTCTTCAGCCCTCTTTTCCGCCTCACCAGATGCCTTAGTGGCTGCTCCAGCAGCCTCTCTGGCAATTCTGGCCGCCTCTTCAGCCCTCCTGGCGGCTTCGGCAGCCGCTCTGATGTTATCATCCATCTCATCAAGGATCTGGGGTAGCGGTTTGCTCATTATCTTTGGAGCTTTTATCGGCTCTCCTTCCGGTTTCAAGTTACCCTTATTAGCCATATCTCCCTCCTTTTTACTAATATATTTTATTTGGTGGCACTTTACTTAAATCGTTTAATACAAGATAGCTATTACCCTAATATATCTGGATAGCCTATCTTTAATTACTTCTTAAAAGGTATTCCTGGCCTGGTCTGGCCTGATTTAGCTGGGCTAGTGCTCGGCTTTGCCGCCCCCGGTTTGGCTGGACTAGCAGAAGGTTTACTTATCTTCTTTTCCATCAGGATTCACCTCCTTTTCCCATATTGGTTAATACACTAAATCTTATAACCATACCGAACAATCACACATTATACATGAAAATATTACACCAATAAATTCTACTCTTATTTTCTGTCCCTGTCCACCAGAAACTTGCATTTATTGGTTCTATATACTATATATGAAATATTAGTAATGATTGTTAAAGTATGAATTATCTTTCGTGTATTATATACCATATACAATCTAAATTGTCAATATCTTTTAGGGGCTACTGTAAAACTTTTAAAGGAGTACAGAAATGTCTGAGTGGTCTTTTCTTAACAATCATGTTTTAATACTAGGTTTGATATCAAAGCATCCCAGGATAACAGGGCGAACTATCACAAGCAATAGGTATTATAGATAGGGTGTTGCGCAGGGTGATTGCTGACCATTCTCTATAGCCTAAAAAATAATGCTCTCAACAGCTAGTCTCTAGAGCCTTTTTCTTGACTTATCGGGTAACGTTTCAGCAATTCGTCAAAGGCTGTAAACCACTTTATCTTAACCTCGTCGCTCCAGTTCGGGTCAAAGGTAGGGAATTTAGCCAGAATCATTGCATTCCAAGATATATCTTCTGGAACTCCCTCCAAATTTTGTGGAATTATTATGTTCTGACTTACCTTGTGTCTTGCTTTTTTAGTGAAACTTTTAATTCCAGTAATTCCATTATTAGCTTGGATTCGCCTAAACCGTTTGGTCATGAAAGGCGACAGCGGTATGTGGGCATCAGCCGCCAGTGAAATAAAGAACTTTATACACTTACGGCAAACATCGGGGGTTATCTGGAAGGTATTGTAGAAGACTTCCTCAAGCTGGGCATATGTAGCGTTTTGAAGGTCCAGCGAACTCTGCAAAATAAAGCCATATGCTTCAGAAGTTATTTCTCTAAACAACTCTGTCTGCTGCTCACCCTTAGCAGACGCCAGTAGCTTTAGCCGGCTGCTCGGTTTACCATTACTATCTATTAGACTGAGAAAGCGTAGTGCCGCCATAAGCTGGGTGCCAGTGCTACCGGATAGCATTTCACCCCAGTAACTACGGTCAATCCGGGCAGGAACCTGCTGTTGTAAGCGGCTAATGAAATTCAGGAAGGTTCGGTATGAGATATATGGTGGTAAATGCTTTCGGCTTTTTTCATTAGTCATGTAAGTACCTCGTCTATTAAGCCAATTATATCGGAAACATTCCCCTGCTTCAAGAGTAGTTTATTATTTTTTCAGTAGTTGTAAATAATATTTTGGCATAGTTATGGAACTAATAATAGGGAATTGGAACTGTAAAGGACAATATTTGACGGATGCTTCTGGCACAAAATAAGATTTATGGAAACATTTAGAAATTCAGGATGGAGGTTTCTTATGGGAACAGCAATAGAATACCAGAAGCTTATGACGGAAATAGTCTTTATCAACCTACCTGGGCCGCAGGAACCGTCTCCCGGGATGAGCGGTGGTGAACTACTTCACGGCTTTCTGGCTGAGCTTCACCGGGCACCAAGCAAGGAAGTGCAGAGCTATATTAGCACTTTGACCAATAAGTGGAATGTTCACTACCGAAGTAAGGGCAACTGACGCCTTTTATTTTGGTTGAAGGAAGAGTATGAAAAGGAGCAGGTTTTCTGCCATTGATGTCGGCACCACTAAGGTATGCACAATCATGGCTGATAATGGTGGTGTCGCCGGTTTTCGTATTCTTGGGGTCGGTGTTGCCCCATCGCAGGGGGTGCACAAAGGTCTGGTGGTTAATACCAAGGAGGCTAAGGAGTCAATCCGAGAATCGATACGCCGGGCAGAACAGGTAACAGGCTCCAAATTGGAATCGGCCTTCGTTGGCGTTACCGGCCAGCACATCAAGTCAATAAATAATAAGGGTGCTGTCGCTATCACCCATTATAAACAGATGATACGCCGCGAGGACCTGAAACGTGTCCTCAGGGTTGCTGGTAGCATTGAAATCCCAAACGAACGAAGGTTACTTCATGCAATACCCAGAAACTACAAGGTTGATGACCAGGAAGGTATTGATAATCCCATCGGGATGCACGGTTTCCGACTGGATGTTGAGACGCATATAATAACCGCTGCCACCACCTCCATCCAGAACCTAAACAAGTGCATACGCGGCTTGGGTATTAATATTGAGGGTTTTGTTCTAGACCATCTGGCTAGTGCTGAAGCCATCCTTACTGAAGATGAGAAAAAAGCAGGTGTCATGATGGCTGATGTTGGCGGCGGCATGACAGATATCGCTGTCTTTAAGGACAGCACAATCTATTACACCTCAGTCCTGCCGGTATCCGGTTATCAGATTACACGGGATATCTCTATTGCCTTGCAGCTCCCCTTTGACTTGGCTGAGGAGATAAAAAAGAAATATGGTAGTGTAGCACAAGACCACGATATCAGGCAGGGTAACGAGAACCTGAACCAGGATGGCTACAGTTTTTCCTACGACGAATTATCGGAAATTATCAAGGTGCGGGTTGAGGAGCTTCTGCGGCTGATAGTGCTTGAGCTTCCCAATAAAGAACATCCTAAGCTCATTCCTTCAGGGCTGGTGCTCACCGGTGGTAGTGCCAATCTCCCAGGCATTGTTGAGTTTGCCAAGAAGGTAACCCATCTCCCGGTGAGAATCGGCATTCCTACCAAACTCGATGGTGTCTCAGATATTTTACAGGACCCGACCTATGCCGCCGGCGTTGGCCTTCTTCTATGGCAGGCGAGGAAGAGGGATAGACAATACTGGCGGCCTAAAGAAAATGGACTAATGCGTTTTTTGCCCAGGATTTTCCGACTCTCTCGTTAAAAAGCACTACAAGGTTAACTATGCTGGAGGGTGTAGGGGGTTGATGACAGTGAGACAGAGAGGCTACCTTCTAATTACAGGTCGAAGAACAAATCAATAAAAAGAAGGAGGTAAAAGAGGTTATTAAATGAATAGCGCAATCATTATTTCGGAGGAACTGCGTTACTTTATAAAGGAGCATGCCGATGACCATTATACCCAGCAGCTTATCTTATTTTTTACAGATCATCCCCAGGCACGATTCAGCGAGCTGGCTATAATCCATGCTTTGAGCCAAAACGGCGGGAGGGGTTATATACAGAAAGCCCTTAAACATCTTGTAGAAAAGGGGATTTTGAAAATGTCGACAGATAGTAATGTTGTCTTTTATTCTCTGACTGAGAATATGAGAAGCCTAGTGTTGGAGCTAACAAGGCTTGACATACATCAAAGACGGCTATTACTCAGGAAGATTTGCCCGAACTTTACAACAAGGGAATCAACATATGTCGGTGAAGTAGCCAAGTACCCGCTAAATCTCGTTCCGTCCCTAGTTACAAGAACTTAAGCTGGAAGGTAAACAATGGGAAGAAAGAAAGATAAGGCACAGCAAAGGAAGAACTATAAAGAAGCCTTTAAAAAAGTTAAACATGGTCATGGAGGTCGCCCCATCAGTAAGAAGGAAGAGGCTGCCTTAGGCAAGTGAGTTTTGGGGGATAAACTTGGGAAGGAATTTGGTTGCCTCCGGTATCATCTCACGTTTGGTAAAGCCCAAAGGCTTTGGTTTTATTAAATGTGCTGGTAAATATGAACTTTATTTCCATCAAAGCCAGGTTAAAGGTTCTACCTTCGCATCGCTGACACAGGGACAAAGCGTCGTGTTTAAGGTTGGGTTGAACCAAAAAGGACTACAGGCTATTGAAATAGAACCAATAACGGAAATCTCGACTAATAGAATTAAAAATAAAAATTTCCTAGAAAAGGGAGCAACACCCTTGGTACAAAAGCCTTCACGGACAGGGAAACCAGGGGGTGGCCCAGCTAAGCCAGAAACTGGCTCAACTAAATCAAGAACGCCGCCCAAAAAGTAAAAATAGTTACTCATTCCTAAGCCTCTATAGAAAGGCGGGAGAGTTACTTCCTGAACGTGGAGTGGCTCTTCCGCTTTTTACGGGGAGGATATAGTTAGCATATTACTAGTCATACCCTTAAGACCGAGGTGAGACTTTCACGTGAGAGCATCAGATTCTAAAGCACAACAAATCAATAGAAGTCTAAAATATAGCATCGCTGATGGCTCAGCATATTCAGCTATGCTTGGGCTTACTCAGGAATATATTATTCCCTTTGCCCTAGCCCTCAGAGCAACCGTTACCCAAGTAGGGTTGCTGTCCAGCATCCCCAATATAGCTATGGCTCTTTCTCAACTCATTTCCCCAAAGTTAGCCGAGAGAGCTGGCAGCCGCAAAGGGCTTATCCTACCAGCTGTCTTTCTACATGCCTTGATGTGGTCACCTATCTTGCTTATCAAACCCTTTTGTAGATGGGATTGGATTTCAAATTAATAAATATCTGTGGCATTACCATCTCATGTGACTTTATCACCATCATAATTTAAAGATTTATACAAATCCTATTCGTACTTACAGGAATCCAATAAAACAAAGGGCTAAGAAAATACCATCCAAGCTAATTCTTGAGCACTTTTTATAATGAAGAGAAAATTCTTTAATTATTAGATACTAGTGCCAAGAACAACCACACCCTCTGGGACCCCATCATAGACAACTACAACAATTTTTATATACAACACCTAGTGCAGTGGGAAACCGCCTGTCCCGGATGTGCCACCCCCTGCCTTTACCATTGACCTTCCCGAACTAAAAGCTGGTGACCAGGTTTACCA